>CANKHC010000064.1 GCA_947481595.1 Fidelibacterota bacterium | reverse complement strand
CGAATACGCGACGGAACTCTGGTGGCAATTTGAACTCGACGGCGACGCGCCGCGGTTCTTGCGGGCATCGCTCATGGTCGTGCTTATTTTCACGCTCGTCAGCGCGCGCCAGTTGTTGCTGCCGCGTGGGCGGGCGCCGGGTCTTCCCGGTCCCGGCGAGATTGCGGCGGCGGCCCGGCTGGTTGCGGAGTCGGTGGACACGAGCGCGCATCTCGCGCTGCTCGGCGACAAAGCCCTGATGTTCAATGCCGCCGGCGACGGCTTCATTATGTACCGTGTGCAGGGCAGCGCCTGGGTCGCCATGGGCGATCCGGTCGCGCCGCCGCAGCGTCTCGCCGAGCTGCTGTGGCAATTCCGCGAACAGAGCGACAGGTTCGGGGGCAAGTGCGTCTTCTATCAGGTCAAGCCCGAGAACCTTGCGCTTTACGCCGACCTCGGACTGGCGTTTTACAAAATGGGCGATGAGGCTCGCATTCGCCTGGCGGAATTCTCGCTCGAGGTTCCGGCGCGGCGCGACCTGCGCCAGACTCACCGCCGCGCCGTGCGCGAAGGGGCAGTGTTCAAGATCCTCTCCGCCCCCGACGTGGCAGCAGTCCTGCCGCAGCTCAAGGCGGTCTCGGACGCATGGCTCCTGCTGAAAAACGGCAAGGAAAAGGGGTTTTCGCTGGGTTTCTTCGACGCCGACTATCTCGCGCGCTTCCCATGCGCGGTGGTCGAGGTAAACGGCGAGATCGTCGCTTTCGCCAATCTCTGGCTGGCCGCAGGCAAAGCCGAGTGCTCCGTTGACCTCATGCGCCATCTCGACACAAAAGTGCCCGGCATCATGGATTTCCTGCTGGTGGAAATCATTCTCTGGGGCAAAGCGCAAGGCTACGCTTGGTTCAATCTTGGTATGGCGCCGCTTTCGGGCCTCGAAAGCCGCCGGCTGGGGCCGCTCTGGCACAAGCTCGGCGGCCTCGTGTACCGCATCGGCAATCAATTCTACAGTTTCCGCGGACTGCGAAAGTACAAGGAAAAATTTGGCCCCGAATGGCGACCGAAATATCTCGCCTGTCCCGGCGGCCTCGCGCTCGGGAGGGTTCTGCTCGACCTGACGGCGGTCATCTCAAGCACATCGAAGCGTGAATGACAGGCGGTTCGCGGTTGAATAAATCGTACCAGGTACAATAATTCGCGGCGACACAGCCGCCTCCGGAGAAATCCCCATGAAGACAGTTCTGATTACAGGTGCGAACAGAGGGATCGGCCTCGAGCATGTAGCGCGGTATGTGAAGTCGGGTGCGAAGGTCTTCGCTGGCGTGCGCGATGTGACCAAAGCCGAGAACCTCAAGCGCCTGGCGGACACGTATGCGGGCCAAATATTGCTGTTCGATTATGACGCCGCCGACGCTGGTGCTCCTGCGGCGGCGAAGGCAGCCATCAAAGGTGCTTCGCTCGATCTAGTGTTCGCCAATGCCGGTGTCTACGGCGATCGCAATCAGCAGCTCGGAACAATCGACGCCGGCGATTTCGCCAATACCCTGGCAATCAATACCATCGCGCCGCTTCGGCTGGTCGAGGCGCTGGTCGACGAAGTTGGGGCATCGGCGCGCAAGATCATCGCATTCCAGTCAAGCAAGATGGGCTCGAACGCCGACTCACGTTCCGGTGGGTCTTATGTGTACCGCGCGTCGAAGGCGGCGCTGAATAAAATCGCCAGCACACTGGCGGAAGATCTGAAGCCCCGCGGCATCACCGTGGTGACGCTCCATCCGGGCTGGGTACGCACCGACATGGGAGGGAGCGGCGCCGACATCTCGGTGGCCGAATGTGTTGACGGCCAACAGGCGCTGCTCAGGGATTTGACGCTCGCCAAATCTGGCGGCTTTTATAACTACGACGGCGATACTATCGCCTGGTAGGGAACAATCATTTCCCCTACTTCTTCGCTGCTTCCGTCTTCACGTAGTCCGCACTCAGCGTGCCCTTGGCTTTGGCGATCTCCAGCAGCGTCGGATAGAACTGCACAAACGTCGTATCCACTGCTCCGTGGGTGCTGTGGCAGGAATAGCAGTCGGCATCCGCCGGCATCGGCCGCCCCGGGTTCTTGCCGTTGCTGGCGAAGAAGGCCCACTGGCCTTTGTCCTTCACATGGAATTCCATGCTGACCATCTCGGTCTGGTATTTCCCGATGGTGCTGATCGAGCCCGCTTCCGCCGCGCGGCGGTTCTCTTTGATCATCACCGTTTTGTCCGGCCACGTGCCGGTCGCGACGAACGCTTTATAAGCCGCCGGATTGACGAAGATGTTGTCGAGCATATGCGTGACGTTCGCCGGAGCCTCTGGCACCGGTGCGTCGTAGCTGAGATCCATGCTGGCGGTAAGGAACACCCACTCGCGGTAGTTCGCCGGGATGTTGAACCGGCCTTCGGCATTGATGCTGATGACATCGGCGTCAGCGGCGAACGCCCCGCTGGAAAACACCGCGGCGGTTAGGAGGAAAAGGGCGCGTTTCATGTTCAGTCTCCCCATCAGGAAGTCCGAACAATTTGCGCTTTTCTCGCCGTAATTGCAACGCGTGCGGGCGGTCGTGAGCCTTAGGTCGGCTGCTGCGCCTTCAAATCCGCCACCTGCTTTTCCATCTGCGCCAACAAGCCGGCGAAGCTGCCCGACTGGCTGATGACGGTGGAATAATCCTGGCGGTAGGTGATCGCCATGCTCACGCCTTCGACGATGATGTCGAGCACCTTGAGCCCATCCGGGCGTTTGCGCAGACGCCAGTCGACGGCGTAGTGGGTGTTGTTAGTCCCATTGATGGTCGACTTCACCAGCATGCCTTCGCCGTCCGGCTGCTGGCCGGAAACCTGCAGCGTCTGGCCGTTGTATTCCGAGAAGCGCCGCGACCAGGTGTAGACGATCACGTCCTCGAACAGCGCTTGGAACTTCGCCAGGTCCTCAGGCGACGCCGCCTTCAAATAGCGCGCGAGCACAAAGCGCCCGATCCCCGGGATATCGAAGTAGGTCTTGAACATGTCGCGGAAGCGCTTCTGCTTCTCGGCGTTCGGGATGTTCGCCATCAGGATCTCGTCGAGACCCTTGCGCGTGAAGTCGGCGACAAAGGCCGCGCCATCGCCCGCCTGAGCCTGGGCCGCGAACGGCATCACGCACAGGGCAGCGGAGCTGACGAGGAAAAAGCGGCGGTTCAGATGATAAGCCATGTCGACGACCTTCAAGGATGATTGCGTCAATATTGAGAACGCTGATTACTCAAAATCTTCCATCGGCGGTGGCGCGCCGTTGCGGATCTCGCTCGCCCTGATCTGGCGGTAGGACGAGCGCAACGCTGCGTAGTAATCGATCGAGGATTTCTTCAACTCGTCCAGGGCATCCTGGAACGCATCCTTGGTATCGTAATAGGTCAGGCCCAAATAGGCCCACTGCACCCACGGCATGGCCCCGTCGCCGGAGCTGTACCAGGCCAGCGGATCGGTAAGGAACGCATCGACGCCAAAGCCGATGCCGTCGCGGGCTGTCGAGGGGCCCAGCAGCGGCACATAGACATAAGGCCCGTCGCCCACGCCCCAGACGGCGAGGGTCTGGCCGAAGTCTTCGCTGTGGTAGGGCATGCCCCACTTCTCGGCGACGTCGAAAAAGCCGAAGAATCCGACCCCGGTATTGACCGCCAGGCGGCCCAAGGTGGTGCCGGCGCGGCTGACCTCGCCCTGGAGGAGGTCGTTAACGAAGGTAATCGGCGACCGCAGGTTATTGACGAAGTTGTCGACACCCTTGCGCCCGCCTGCCGGAACGACCGCGCGGTAGACGCCGATCACCGGGCGGACAAACACCTTATCCAGGCCCTCGTCGGCCTTGAACATGGCGCGGTTGAAGGGCTCCAGCGGGTCGTTGGCCTCCTCATAGGCCGCCAGGGCCACGGGGTCGCTGGCGGGCGGCTTATGGGCGCAGGCCGCCAGGCACAGCAGCATCAGCGCACCGAGGCAGGCGCGGAACGCAGGGCTTGTGTTCGAGGCGGGATTGGAGGAAACCACGGGAGCGGAATTCACGGACTGAATGACCTTACAAAGCAGCGGAATTATCCCTATTTTATATCGTCTTAGGCTTTCCGCGCGGGCTGGCTGGGTAGCATACCGCAGCGTCTTAAACTAGTAACTTCAAAGGATAGCAGCGCGTGGTTTCCGGCTCGGCGCCCTCTAAAATCCAGGTTTCCTTCGAGTTTTTTCCGCCCAAGACGGAGAAGATGCACGAACAGCTGTGGGCGTCGATCGAGCGCCTGGCGCCGCTCAAGCCCAAATTCGTCTCCGTGACCTATGGGGCAGGTGGCTCCACCCGCGAGCGCACCCATGACACCGTCACCCGCATTCAAAAAGAGAAGGGCCTCCAGGCCGCCGCCCATCTGACCTGCGTCGGCGCCACCCGCGCCGAGATCGACGCCGTCGCCAAACACTATTGGGACTCAGGCATCCGCCACATCGTGGCGCTGCGCGGCGATCCGCCCGAGGGCCAGACGAAATACGCGCCCCATCCCGGCGGCTATGACTATGCCGCTGACCTCATCGCCGGCCTGAAAAAAGTCGCCGACTTCGAGATCAGTGTCGCCGCCTATCCCGAGGTCCACCCGGAAGCGCGCAGCCCCGAGGACGATCTCGACAATCTCAAACGCAAAGTCGGCGCCGGCGCCAGCCGCGCCATCACCCAATCGTTCTTCGACCCCGACGCCTTCCTGCGCTTCCGCGACAAGGCCGCCAACCTCGGCGTGCCTCTGGTCCCGGGCATCATCGTGGCCACCAACGCCGCCACCCTGAAGTCCTGCATCAAGATGGGCACCAAAGTGCCGCAGCGCATGTTCGACCTCTTCGCCGGCCTCGAAGAGGACGTCGACACCCGCAAGCTGGTGGCCGCGACCGCGGTGGCAGAACTTGTGCACTCCTTGGAACGCGAGGGCGTGAAGGATTTCCACTTCTACACATTGAACCGCGCCGACCTGACCTACGCCATCTGCCATCTCTTGGGCATACGGCCGCAGGCGTCGCCGTGAAAACACCCCCGTCGTCCCCGGACTTGTTCCGGGGACCCAGAGCAGTACCGAAGAAGGGCTGCCAAAACACACGCCGCGCGATGCGCAATCGCGTCTCACAAGGAACGACCTTGCTTGAAACCCTGGACCCTCGGAACAAGTCCGAGGGTGACGATTGTAATTAGATGTCCGACCCCTTCGAGCTGAACGACGACATACCTTTCGAGCCCGCGAAAGCCTATGTCCCTGCGGCCCCGCCGCCGCCGCCCGCGTGGCTCGACAAGCTCAACCCCGAACAGCGCGAGGCGGTCCTTGCCACCGAAGGCCCCGTGCTGGTGCTCTCCGGTGCCGGCACCGGCAAGACCCGCGTGCTCACCACGCGCCTCGGCTACATCCTCTCGCAGCGTCTCGCGCGGCCCTGGCAGATCCTCGCCGTCACTTTCACCAACCGCGCCGCGCGTGAGATGCGCGACCGCGTCACCCAGCTCGTCGGCCCCGCCGCCGAAGCCGTATGGCTCGGCACCTTCCATGCCCTCGGCGTGCGCATGCTCCGCCGGCATGCCGAGATCGTCGGCCTGCGTTCCAATTTCACCATCCTCGACGCCGACGACCAGATGCGCCTGCTCAAGCAGCTGATGGAAGCCGACGAGATCGATTCCAAGAAATGGCCGGCCCAGGGCTTGATGGGCGTGATCCAGCGCTGGAAGGACAGAGGCCTCACCCCCGACCGCGTCGGCCGCGAGCACGGCACCGAGTACGCCGCCGGCCGAGCCCTCGCGCTCTACCGCGCCTATCAAGACCGGCTCAAGACCCTCAACGCCGCCGACTTCGGCGATCTGCTCCTGCACTGCCTAACCATCTTCGCGCAGCAGCCCGAGGTCTTGAAGCAATACCAGGATCAGTTCCGCTATGTGCTGGTGGACGAGTACCAAGACACCAACGTCGCCCAGTATCTGTGGCAGCGCCTGCTCACGCAAACCCACCGCAACCTCTGCTGTGTCGGCGACGACGACCAGTCGATCTATTCCTGGCGCGGCGCCGAAGTCGGCAACATCCTGCGCTTTGAAAAAGATTTCCCCGACGCCAAGGTGATCCGCCTGGAGCGCAACTACCGCTCCACACCGCGCATCCTCGCAGCCGCCTCGCACCTCATCGCCCACAACGAGGACCGCCTCGGTAAGACGCTCCGCACCGGACACGAGGGCGAGGTTGAACCCGGTCCCAAGGTCAAAGTGCGCGGCGTCTGGGACGGTGCCGAGGAAGCCCGCTGGGTGGTCGACGAAATTGAGTCCCTGCAGCGCCAAGGCCACAAGCTGCCCGAGATCGCCATCCTGGTGCGCGCCGGCTTCCAGATGCTGGAATTCGAAGAACGCCTCATTACCACTGGCGTTCCGTACCGCGTCGTCGGTGGCCCGCGTTTCTATGAACGCCTCGAAATCCGCGACGCTGTTGCCTACCTGCGCCTGATCCATCAATCCGACGACGACCTCGCCTTTGAGCGCATCATCAACAAGCCCAAGCGCGGCCTCGGCGACACCACCGTGCAAAAGCTCCACATCCTCGCGCGCGCCCAAAGCGTGCCGATGCTCGAAGCCGCCCTGCGCATGATGGAAACCGACGAGTTGCGCCCCCAGGCGCGCAGCGCACTGCGCGCCTTCGCCACCGATCTCGGACGCTGGCGCAGCCTCAAGGATAACACCGCGCCCTCCGACCTCGCTGCCATGGTGCTGGAAGAGACGGGCTACATCGCCATGTGGCAGGCCGACAAATCCCCCGAAGCCCCAGGGCGCCTCGACAACTTGCGCGAATTTGTCTCGGGCCTCGAGGAATGGGAAAACCTCGCCGGCTTCCTCGACCACGTCAGCCTGGTGATGGAGAACGATGCGCAAGCGGGGCAGGAGAGCATCACTCTGATGACCCTGCACGCCGCTAAGGGCCTCGAGTTCGACAGCATCTTCTTGCCCGGCTGGGAGGAAGACATCTTCCCCAGCCGCCGCTCGCTGGAAGAGAACGGCCAGAAGGCTCTCGAAGAGGAGCGCCGCCTCGCTTACGTCGGCCTCACGCGCGCCCGCAAACGCGTGCACGTCTCCTTCGCCGCCAACCGGCGCGTCTACAATCAGTGGCAGTCGAGCATCCCGTCGCGCTTCATCGACGAGCTCCCCAAGGACGCCGTCGAGCAAGAAGCCGACGCCGGCCTCTACGGCCACAGCGGGGGCAATTGGGGCGGGCTTTCTGACTCCGGCGCGCGTTCAGGCGCGGGCATGCGCCGGCCCTTGCGTATGGTCGAGGCCGACAAGTGGGAACAGGTCTCGCGCGGCAAATCCGAACACGGCTTCAAGATCGGCGACCGCGTCTTCCACCAGAAATTCGGCTACGGCTTGGTCGAGGAGATCGACGGCGAGAAGCTCGCCATCGCCTTCGACAAAGCGGGGCGCAAGAAGGTCCTCGATAGCTTCGTGGAACCGTCGGAATAAACCCGGCGCTGCGCAACTGACGTCAGCGTGATGGACTTGTAAACTCGTATTTACAGTCCAAGGCCGAACAGTGTTTCCGCCGGTGCGTTGTTAGCAGGCAACTGACAACAGGAATCATCATGAAAAAGATAACACTCGCTCTCGCCCTGGTGGGCTCGTTTACCTGCGCGTCTCTGACTGTGTCTGCGCCGAGCTACGCCAGCGAAGCCTTCAGCTTCAGCTTTAACACCGGCAACGTTGCGTTCGCCTACAGCGACGGCTATTGGGACCGCAGCCACACGTTCCACAAGTGGCGCAACGCGAGAGAAGCGCGCGAGTACCGCGCTCGTTACTCTCACAACTACCAAAACGCCAAGCACAACCGGGTCAAAAACATGGGCTGGCGCGGCGATCAAGATCACGATGGCGTGCCGAACGCTGTTGACCGCGACCGCGATGGCGACGGCACTCCCAACTATCGCGACGATAGCCCCAACAACAAGCGCCGAGACTAAGAGCCAAGCATTCGGCCGCTTCTGTTTCCTTTCAGAAAGCGGCCTCTCGGCGCCCGCCGCGTTTCTCCCGAAGAGCGGCGGGCGCCGTTTTTTTAAATGCCGGAGTGATCGGGCGGCGACACCCAAACCTTTGTGGGGATCAGTCAGCGCCGCCGCGCTGCGAAGAGGCGCAATGAAAGAGCCGCGGTGCCAATAAATAAGAGCGGGCGGCATCTGGGTGGGATTGGCGAAAATAAAAGGCGGCGACAACTAAACCTTTATGGGGGATTCGTTGTCGCCGCCCGCGCCCGGCACGTACCATACCTAAACACCGGCCCGGCGCTAAAACCGTGAATGCGAGAAACGCCTGATGCGGCATTCCGTCGCGCTGCCGCACCAAAATAAAAACGGCGGCAGCACCTAGATGGGGAGGATGTGCTGCCGCCGTGGTATCCCGCAGCCTATATGGGAGGCTAGGCCCGCGGATACTTGAAGCGGCAAGAAAAGCACAATTCCTTTGATCTCTGTCATATCGTCTGTGTACCAAGACCAACCACTGTTGGTATTGCATTCCAGCCCTGCGCGACCCTCCATACGTGACAAAGAATATAAGCAAATGACCGCTGAATCTGACCTGGGAGGCGCCTGGAGCGCCCGTGTAATCGTCGCGGTTGAACACGCCCCTGCCTTTGAACGGGTATTTGAAAACTTCGCAGGGGTGGTCAGTCTTTTTGAATGGGATGAAAACACCAAGCCCGTGCTCTGGGCGGTCGAGGGCATGTTCGACGCGGCCCCCTCGCGCGGCGAACTGGCATCGCGTGTCGCGCTCACCGCCACCGCCCTCGGCATCGCTTCCCCCGAACTCGTCATCGCCAAGGTGCCGGTCAAGAACTGGCTGACGGAAACCGTCGCCAGCTTTCCGCCGCTCAAAGCCGGGCGCTATTACATCCACGGCGATCACATCAAAGGCCCGCACCCCTCCGGCGCCGTGCGCCTCGCCATCAACGCCGCGACGGCCTTTGGATCGGGCCAGCACGCGAGCACCCTGGGCTGTCTCATGGCCCTCGATGAACTCTTTCACAAAGGCCTCGCACGCGATCAGAAGCGCCGCTTCGCCGGCCTCGACATGGGCTGCGGCACCGGCATCCTCGGCATGGCCGCCGCCAAGACCCGCCGCTTTCCCGTGCTCTGCGCCGACATCGACCCCGAAGCCGTGCGCGTGACGCGCTACAACGCGCGCAAGAACGGCATCGGCGCCCTCGTCACCGCCGTCATGAGCGACGGGGTCGGCGACCGCACGGTGGTCGGCGAGGGGCCTTACCGCTTTATCACCGCCAACATCCTGGCGCGGCCCTTGATGGCCATGGCCAAAGGCCTCTCGGCCCTGCTCGCCCCCGGCGGCACCCTGATCCTTGCCGGCTTCATCCGCCGCGATGAAGCCATGGTCCTGCAAGCCTACCGCATGCAGGGATTGCGCCTCGTGAAACGCATCAGATTGGCCCCCTGGACCACTCTGGTTTTACGCCGTTAACCGCATTACCTTTAACCCATGGACAACCTCCCTCCCGCCTCGGCCGTTTCCACCGAACGCCTGAGCGCCTTGCGCGCCGTCATGCGCGCCGCCGAGATCGATGCCTACCTCATCCCCCACGGCGACGAGCACCAGGGCGAGTTCAACGCGCCTTACGCCGAGCGCCTGAAGTGGCTCACCGGCTTCACCGGTTCCGCCGGCATCGCCATTGCCATGACCGACCGCGCGGCGATCTTTGTCGACGGCCGCTACACCCTCCAGGTCCGCGACCAGGTCGACGGCACGCTGTACCACTACCGCCACATGATCGAAGAGCCCGCCTCGGCGTGGCTCGCCGAGAACGCAAAGTCCGGAACCAAGATCGGCTTCGACCCGCGCCTGCACACACCCGCCGGCCTGCACCGCCTCGAAGAAGCCACCATGAGAGTCGGCGCGGCCCTGGTGCCGCTGGCCGAAAACCTCATCGACAAAGTCTGGGCCGGCCAGCCCGCGCGCCCGCAGGCCCCCGTGATGGTCTACCCCGAGAAATTCGCCGGCCGCTCCAGCGCCGAGAAACGCGCGCTGGTGTCGGGCGTGCTCAAGGGCGAGGGCATGGACGCTTTCTTCTTCACCGCCCTCGATTCCATCGCCTGGCTTTTCAATATCCGCGGCGCCGACGTCGAATTCAGCCCGCTGACCTATGCCTACGCCATGCTCTTCGCCGACGGCAAAGCGCAGCTCTTCATCGACCCCGCGAAAGTCACGCCAGAAGTCAAAGCCCACCTCGGCGCTGATGTGGCACTTGCCCCCTACGACGGCCTCGACAGCGCGCTGACCGCCCTCGACAAAGCCGTCGCCGTTATCGGTCTCGACCGCGACACAGGCTCGCGCTGGGCCTACGACCGCCTGGCCGCTGGCCGCAAAGTGAAAATCTCCGCCGATCCCTGCACCGCGCTCAAAGCCCGCAAGCACCCCGTCGAACTCCAAGGCGTGCGCGAAGCCCACATCCGCGACGGCGCAGCGCTCTCACGCTTCCTCGCCTGGCTCGCGAGCGAAGGCCCCAAGGGCACACTCACCGAAGTCACCGCCGCTGATCGCCTGGAGGCCTTCCGCGCCGAGAGCAATACTTTCCGCGGCCCCAGCTTCGCGACCATCGCCGGCGCCGCCGGCAACGGCGCCATCGTGCACTACCGCGCCAATCCCAAGACGGCAGCGCGCATCCATCCCGACATGGTCATGCTGCTCGATTCCGGCGGCCAGTATCTCGACGGCACCACCGACGTCACGCGCACGCTCGCGGTTGGCAAGGCCACCCCCGAACAAAAACACCGCTTCACCTTGGTGCTTAAGGGCCACATCGCTCTGGCCATGGCGCGCTTCGTCAAAGGCACCACCGGCAGCCAACTCGACGCGCTTGCGCGCCACGCCCTCTGGCAGGAAGGCCTCGACTACGATCACGGCACCGGCCACGGCGTGGGCACCTTCCTCGGCGTGCACGAAGGCCCGCAGCGCATCAGCAAGGTCGGCAATTCCATCGCGCTGGAACCCGGCATGGTGATCTCCAACGAGCCCGGCTATTACAAAACCGGCGAATACGGTATCCGCATCGAAAACCTCGTCGCCGTGCGCGAGGCGCCGAAGCCTGCCGGCGGCGAAAAGAACCTGCTCGAGTTCGAGACCCTGACGCTGGCCCCCATCGACCTCAACATGGTCGAATCCTCACTCCTGAGCGGCCCCGAGAAGGATTGGCTCAACGCCTATCACGCCCGCGTGCGCGAAACGATCGCCCCGCTGGTCGACGCCGCGACCAAGAGCTGGCTGCAGTCCGCCACTGCGGCGCTCTAATAATTGTACCAGGTACAATTGATCTGACATGTGCGGCCGGTTTTCCAATCGCTTCACGTGGAGAGAGCTCCACGATCTCTATCAAGCGTTCCTGACCGGAACGCCAAGTTCCTGGCGCCCGCGGTTCAACATCGCGCCCACGGATCAGATCCCGGTCATTCGCTTTATCGACGGTGCGCGGCGGATCGACCTGATGCGCTGGGGGCTGATCCCCGCCTGGGCCAAGGAGCCCGGCGGCTTCGCCACCCACAATGCCCGCACAGACGGCTTCACCACCAAACCCGCCTTCCGCGATGCCTGGCGCAAGCGGCGGCACTGTATCGTGCCGGCCTCTTCGTTTTACGAATGGCGTAAAAGCGACAAGCAGCCCTTCGCTATCGGACTGGGCGACGGCACGCCCTTAGGCTTTGCAGGACTGTGGGACGAGTGGATTTCACCCGATGGCGAAGTGGTGCTGTCGTGCACGATCCTCACCGTCGCCCCCAACAGCCTGATGGCGCCCATCCACGACCGAATGCCGGTGATCCTGGCGCCGGAGCAGTGGCCGGCGTGGCTGGGCGAAGTGCCGGCGACCGAAGCCGAACTGCTGGCCATGCTCGGATCATTCGACGCTAAGCGCATGAAATCCTGGCCGGTGGACAAGCGCGTCGGCAACGTGCGCCATCAGGACGACAAGCTGGACGCCGAAATGCCGCCGCCGCTGCTGTAAACCGGCTGCATCGCTGCTATGCAATGTCGCGCGTCGCGCAAGGCACCCTCTTTCGGCAAAGTCCCCGCATGTTTGAAAAGCCCACCACCCTCGACGTCGACTTCGGCAAAGCAGCCGGCGACTACCGCCGCCACCGCGCCGGCTTTCCGCCGGAGTTGCTCTCGCGTCTGCAAGCCCAATACGCCTTAGGTCTGAAGGGCCAACGCGTGCTCGACCTCGGCACGGGCACGGGCACGCTCGCGCGCCAATTCGCCCAAGCCGGCTGCGACGTCACCGCCATAGACAAATCCGCGGCAATGATCGCCCAGGCCGAACAGCTCGATCTCGAAGCCGGCGTCGCCGTCGAATATCACGTCAGCCCCGCCGAAGCGCTGCCGTTCCCGGCGGAAGAATTCGACCTCACCATCGCCGGTCAGTGCTGGCATTGGTTCGACCGCGCCAAAACCGCGCGGCAGGTCCGCCGCGTGCTGAAATCGAAAGGCGCGCTGGTGATCGCCCACTTCGACTGGATTCCCCTCGACGACAACGTCGTGGACCTGACTGAATCCCTCATCAAGAAGCACAATCCCGCCTGGCACTACGGCAACGGCATGGGCATCCATCCGTTGTGGATGGCCGACGTGACCCGCGCCGGCTTCAAAAGCCGCGAGACCTTCTCTTTCGACGTCGATGTACCCTACAGCCACGACGATTGGCTCGGCCGGATCCGCGCCAGCACCGGCATCGGCGCGAGCCTAACGCCCGACAAAGTCGCCGCCTTCAACGACGAACACGCCGCCGCCCTCAAAGCCCGGTTTCCGCAAGAAACCTTGGAAGTCCCGCACCGCGTCTGGGCGGTTGTGGCGCGCTAGGCGACATCCTCGCGCGTGATCGCCCACCGCTCGTGATCACGCCACACGCCATCGATTTTGAGATAGTGCGGCGAATAGCCCTCCTTGCGGAATCCCACGCGGCCCACCAACGCGATCGAGCGCGCATTATCGGGCTGGATGTTGGCTTCGAGGCGGTGAAGGTCGAGCTCCGCGAACGCGAAATCCACGGCCGCCTTAAGCGCCCGAGTCATGAGGCCCAGACGGGCGAGGGTGGCCATGCCGGCGAAGCCGGTATAGGCGCTTTGGAGACCACCGCGCACGATCTCAGTGAAATTGATGACGCCGACAATGCCCCCGGTTGGACGGTGACGCGCCACAAGACCGACGCACCTGTCGGTTTGAGTCGTCGCCAGCCAGCGGTCGAAGCCGTCCCGGTCGACGAAGGGCGTGGTCCACGGCGCATGATAAGTGCGGCTCGCAATGTTGCCGGCGATCAACTCAGCAGCATCGGACAGCTGGGCGCGTTTCACATCGACAACGCTCAATGTGCCCCCATACAGTCCAACAGCTGCTTCCTGAGCTTCCGGTCCCGCTTTACATGCTGCTCGCGGCTCATAGCGCCGGTGCGCTCGTCAAAGCGTTCGGCGTACAGCAGGAACCACACCCGGCCCTTGGTGCTGCGCGCCCCCGTGCCGTTGTTGTGGGCACTCACGCGTTTATCAAGGTCGGTGGTCCAGCCCACATAGGTCCGCGCGCCGCCTTTACCTCGGCTCCCGAGCACATAAACGAAGCACGCCATCCTTTTAGAGCAGGCGCCACATCAGGGCCTCGTCGAGGAAGCCGCCCTCATGGCGGATCGATTCCGGTTCCACGCCGTACAGCCGGAACCCATGACGCTGATAAAAAGCGATCGCGCGCGGATTGGCGGCCACCACCGTCAGCTGCAGTTGCCGCACCACCGTCTGCGCGTGCGCGACCAAGGCCTGGAGCACGAGATCGCCCACACCCTTGCCGCGCGCTTCGGGGCGCACATACATGCCCCAGATCAGCCCCTTGTGGTCGGCCTTGGTGCCGCTCATGCGCGAGAAGCCGCCGATCCCCAAAATCCGCCCGCCGTCCTCCACCGCTACGACGTAATCCTCGTCCAGGCGCTTCTTCCAGACCGCTTCGCCTTGTGCGTCGTCATCGGCCACGCTGATGCGGAAGGAGCCCGAGTCATTGGTCAGTCCTTCATTGCGCACAGTGCGGTAAGCGGCGAGGTCGGCGGCGGTCAGGCGGCGGGTCGTAAAGGCGGACATGGTCTGATACCTTTCAGGACGAACATGAGGACTCTGCCATGAGCAAAGCTTTTACCATAGCCTCGCTGTCGAGTTTCGTGATCCTTGTGGTGATCGACTTCGTCTGGCTCAGCAGCGCCGTCAATTTCCTGTACCGCCCCCGGATCGGCCACCTGCTGGCCGACAAGCCCAACCTCGGCGCCGCCGTGGTGTTTTACCTGCTCTATGGACTAGCCATGGCCGTGATCGTCCAGCGCCCGGCCGTGGCCGAAGCCAGCGTCTTCACCGCCCTATGGATGGGTGCGTTCTTAGGATTGGTCGCCTACGGCACCTACGACCTCACCAACCAAGCCACCCTCAAGGATTGGTCCTGGACGATCACCGTCGCCGACATGGCCTGGGGCGCTTTTGTCACCGGCCTCTCCTGCGCCGCCGGCCTGTGGATCGCCCAGAAACTGGCTTAACGCGTCCGCGCCTTGATAAAGCTGATCACGAGCGAGGCGAATTCCTCGGGCCGTTCCAGGTAGGCGAGGTGACCTGCGTCTTTCATCGTCACCAACAGGGAATTCACGATCTTGTCGCTGGCGACTTTGGCGTGATGCCGGTTGTTCTCGTGATCGTCCGCGCCGACGATCACCAGCACCGGCAGGTTTAGCTCCCCCAGCCTTTCGACAATCGCCCCGCTTGGGTCCTCCAGCTTGCGCGGCGCCAGATTCTGCGGGTTGGCGCGCATCAAGGCCATTGCCTTCTCCTTCGCGTCCGGATTTTTAGGCGACACCAGGTGAGGGAACTTCTCGAAAGCAGCGACGGCGCCCGCCAGATCGTTTTTCATCAGGCTTTGTATGGCCGGCTCCGCCATCGCCAGGAACTCTTTTGAAAAGGGCACGCCCGGCACGACGGTACCCACGACCACCAGCGCCTCGACCGCGTTCGGGTGATCGAGCGCGAAGGACAAGACGCGCCCGCCGTTGGACGAAGCCCCCACCAGGATGGCGTGATCGATTGTACGTCGTCAGAACAATCTGGACTGCTTGCGGTTTAGCGTAACGGAGAGTCTGGCTCATCTGTGTTGAAGTTCAGGCTGCAGCGTTATGGTGCAGCCGCCGTCTCTCGTTCATGG
>CANKHC010000063.1 GCA_947481595.1 Fidelibacterota bacterium | reverse complement strand
TGGAGGCGGGGCTTGCGGGGAAAATGATCGCCGCTGCGGACATCGGCTGGGGCGCACAATCCGACCAGCCGGAGGACGGCGCCTTCGTCGACCTCGAAGACACCGCCATCAGCACGCTGTTCAAGATCGTGCCGTGGGAATGGCTGCTCGCCGACGACTTTGGCGAGCGTCTCGCGCGCGCGGTGGCGGCGGGGAGCCTCACGGTCATCGAGCCGGCGTGGAAAATGGTCGTCGCCAACAAGGCGATTCTGGCCGTGCTGTGGGAGTTGTATCCCGATCATCCTCATCTGCTGCCGGCCTTCATGGACCGGCGCGCATTTGCGCCCGGCTCAACCGTTGTGGCCAAGCCGCTGCTGGGGCGCGAAGGGGCCAATATCTCCATCGCCGTCCTTGGTGAAGACGGCGCCGTGACCGGCGCGCCGCTCGCGAGCTTGGGCGGCCAGTACGGCGATGAAGGTTACGTCTATCAGGCGTTGACGCCACTGGCGTCAGCTGAGGATGCGCAAGGGCGAATCCACAATGCCGTCATCGGGAGCTGGGTCATCGACGGGGTCAGTCGCGGCATCGGCATCCGCGAAGACACTGGGCTGATCACCCACAACCGCAGCCGCTTCGTGCCGCACCTGTTCGAACCGGCGCCCTGAGCAGAGCAGAGGTCACTGATTGATTTCGGGCTCGACCAGTTGCTTGAGGTTGGCGAGTGACTCTTGCCAGCCGAGGTAACAGGCTTCTACTGGAATAACGTCGGGGATGCCTTCCTGGACGATGTCGACCTCGGTACCGACCATGACCTTTTTCAAAGTCACCGTGACCGTCATCTCGCCCGGAAGATTGGGATCGTCGAAGCGGTCGGTGTAGCGCAGGCGTTCACCCGGTTTGAGCTCAAGGTAAGTGCCGCCGAAGGAATGGCTGCCGCCCGTGGTGAAATTGCGGAAAGACATCTTGTAACTGCCGCCGACTTTGCCTTCGTGGTTGTGCATGGTCGCGGCGAAGCCGTTGGGCGGAAGCCACTTTGTTTTCGCATCCGGCTCGATAAAGGCGCGGTAGACCTTCTCGGGCTTGGCGGCGAGAACCAGGTGCAGGCGGACGGTTCCGGGCATGTTTGGGTCCTTTCACGTAAGGAGTCATCATAAACGAGATCGCTGGGCCGTGGTTCCCCCAATGGCGCATCAGTCGAGGCATCGTGGCGGGTGGTGGCGGGACCGGAGAGCCCGCTAGAATACAAACATGAGTACGCACTGCATCTTCTGCGAGATCATCGCCGGGCGAGCGTCGGCGCAGCGCCTCTATGAGGACGTGGAGACGGCGGCGATTCTCGATCTGCGGCAGAGCAATCACGGGCACGTTCTGGTGCTGCCGCGCGCGCATGTGGTGACCCTCGATCATTTGCCCGAGAATCTGCACGCCTCCGTGATGCGCAGCGTGGTCGCCATGACGCGCGCCGTAACGGCGTGTTTCCAGCCCGACGGCGTCAGCGTCTGGCAATCGAACGGAGAAGGTGCCGCGCAAGAAGTGCCGCATGTGCATTTTCATGTCTTCCCGCGCTGGAAGGATGACGGGCACTTGCGCATCTATCCGCAGACGGTGACCGACGCCTGCACCGGCGACCTGGAGCAGATCGCCGAACGTCTGCGCCCGTTTCTGCCGAAATCCTGACGGCAGAGGCCGCCCATTCGGCCATGGGCCTCCACACTTAATAGTAGTAGACTGAAGACAAGCGCGATTCTGGGCGCCTTTGGGGACGCACGCATTGAGACTCGGTTCCTTGATCGCGGGCCTCCTGGGCCTGCTGTGGATTTCGGCAGCCACGCCGGCAGGCGCCTCGGGCCTGGCCGTCGGCGCCGTCCATTCATCGGCTCAGACCACATCGAAGTCGTTCCTGCGATTCTACAACGCGGGCCAGACCGCCGGCGAAGTCGGCGTCACGCTGCACAACGCCGCCACCGGTGAAAAGCTCGGCCAGTGGATCAGCCCGGCGATCCCTGCTGGCGCCGAACACCAATTCGCCATCGACACCATTGAGAGTGGCGCGGGAAATTTCGCCAAGCCGCCCTATTACGCGATCACCGTGCAATCGAATATCAGCGGTTATTTCCAGCATGTGCTTTATCGCTCCGCGCTCGGGACACTGACCAACCTCAGCACCTGTGCTGCGGGGGTCACCGCCGATCCGGCAAGCGTCAGCGCGGTTCACTCGGGGTTGTTCGCCAGCGGCTATCCTAGCGCGGTCGTGGTCAACAACACTGGCTCCGCGGCGGCAACCGTAAGCCTGGCAGTCTATGACGCACGTGATGGGACGAAACGCGGCACCTACACGACGTCGACCATTCCGGCCAACGGCCAGATCATCGTCGCGGTTGCCGCCATGGAGGCGGCCGTCGGCGCACCGACGGTGGGGATGCTGCATTACGTCGTCAAGGCCGAAGGCGCGTTCACGGGCTTCCTGCAACACCTCGTCAACAACACCCGGGCCGGCATCACCACCGACATGACAACCATGTGCGGGCTCGAAAAGGAAACGTCGGCAGCGGCAGCATTGCCTCTGCGCAGCGGCGCGATCTTCTCGACAGCGCAAACGGCATCGCGTTCCTTCTTGCGGTTTTACAATTCCGGCAGCAGTGCTGGGACGGTGCTTGTGACCTTGAATGATTCGGCAAACGGACAGGCGCTTGGACAATGGACAAGCCCCGCCATCCCCGCCGGGTCCGAACAGCAGTACGCCATCGATACGATCGAAAGCGCCTTGGACGCCGGCGCCGCGAAACCGGACTACTATACGATCAGTGTGCAATCGGGGATCACCGGGTTCTTTCAGCACGTCTTGTGGCGCGCCGAAGACAGCACGCTGACAAACCTCAGCACGTGCTCCGCCGGGGTGACGGCCAGCGCCACGAAGCTCGCAGCGGTCCATTCCTCGCTGTTCGGAAATAATTTCCCAAGTACATTGGTTGTCCATAACACGGGCGCATCGGCGTCCAGCGTCGTGCTCGGTATCTATGACGCGCGCGACGGCGTGAAGCGCGGGACGTATACCAGCGCGGCAATTCCGTCCGAGGGGCACGCGGAGATCTCTGTCGCGGAGATCGAAGCAGCGGTCGGACCGCCGGCGGCGGGCATGTACCACTATGTCGTCAAAATCGAGAGCGTCTTTACGGGTTACCTGCAGCACCTCGTCAACAACGCGCAATCCGGCGTCATCACCGACATGACGACCAGCTGTGCGCTGGCCGTGCAGTCGGCGGCGGGTTCGCTCACGTTTGCTTCCAACAATGCCGGCGCCCGCCTGGGCACCTCGTGCCAAGCCGGGCAGACGGCCATGGATGGATTCCTTCTGGTGTGTGCGAGCACGGGAAAGTTCCGTTATGCCCTGGCGGACGACATCCCGCAGGCACCGCAGGGTGGGCATGTGACGCGCCCGGCGTGGTATCCGCCACTGGGCGCCACCTTCCGCGCGGAAAACCCGCCGAGCTGTCCGGCGAGCGGGCGCATCACGCTGACCAGCATGATCGTTCCGCTCGACGCGCTCGCGACCTCGACGGCCCAGGGTGCGATGATCTTCGACCACGTCACGCCGATCGATCACGCTTACATTGCGATCAAACCGCTCGATAAGCCGCTGGCTGAACGCACCGAGGCCGACTACGTGCCGGTATTTGCCCCTGCGGATGCGGAGATCATCGAGATTTCACTGCTGGGCTCGCCGCGCAGTATCCGGGTGGTCATGGCGCACGGCTGCGAGACCTACACGGTGATCATGGTGCTCAACCAACTCAGCGGCGTGCTCGCCGGCTACCAGACTCAATTGCTGGCCAGCGGACGCGTGACGAACCACATATCGGTGCATGCGGGGGAGAAGATTGGAGAGCAGCGCGATAACCCGCTCGACTTTGCCGTCAACGACGGTGCTGTGTGGCTGCCGGGCTATGTTTCACCGTTCTCCTATGCGGATGGCGAAGCCTGGAAACCCTATACCGCCGACCCGTTCCCCTACTTCACGCCCGATCTGGCCGCGGCGCTGGAGGCCAAGATGCGCCGCACGGAGGCGCCGCGCTGGGGCAAGATCGACCACGACGTCGCTGGCACGGCATCGGGCGGCTGGTTCCTTGACGGCACGGTGGGCTATTCGGGCAGAACCGTCGCGCAGTTCAGCACGGCAACACAGTCCATTCCCGGAGGCCCGGTTGCGGGAAGGAACTACACGAGCTGGAGCCACCTGGCGATTGCGCGCCATTGGGACCTGCCGGCGAATTGGGTGTTCTCGACCGGCTGGTGGCGCGAGCCCAACGGCGATCCGGTGCAGATGCTCATGGAGATCCCCGACGGGACGCCGGCACCGTCGGATCTCAAGTCCAGCTCAGGCATCGCCGTCTACCGCTTGCGGTTTGTTCCCAACGCCAACGCCGCAGTCGGGGGCGTCTTCACGACCAATGGTCTGGTCCAAGGCATCGTCGCCGTGCAGGTGAACGACGACGAAACCCTGACCATCGAACCGGTGCCGGGTGAGCAGAACGCGGCGAGCTTCACCGGCTTCACAGCAGCGAAGCGACTTTACCGCCGCTAGTCCCCGTGCCGAATGTTGGCTGTGACCGACGATCGGTTCTTGGGCTGGGGCTTTGCAGCCGAACTCGAACGCTAGGGTGAATCTTTTTCCGCGCTGCGCTTGACCTCGGCCATGCCGGCGCGGCGATCGGCGTCGAAACTTTGCGCTTCGATGAACACGCGCGTGACGTCGGGGTGCGCGGCCTTGATGGCGCGCTCGATATTGGTCACCGTGCGCTCGACCTCGGCCGCTGGCAGCGTGTCGTCGAAGTCGAGGCTGAGGGCCACAAAAACATCGTTGGGGCCGAAGTGCATGGTGAGCGCCTGGTTGAGGCCGGTCACACCGTGGGCGGCGCGCGCGATGCGGTTGATGCCCAGGCGGGTGTCGAAACTCGCCGCCTCGCCGGTCAAGAGGCTTTTGCTGCGCGCGCCGAGGAAGAGCGCCGTCGCGGAGAGGATGATGCCGATGCCGATGGATGCGATGCCGTCCAGTTCGGGAATGTCCAAAGCTTCGCTGAGCCATATGCCGAGCATTGCCACGACCAATCCCAGCAAAGCAGCGGTGTCTTCCAGCAGCACGGTGAACACCGTGGGGTCCTTGCTCGCGCGCATGGCGGCGATCCAGCGGCGCCCCGCACGCTCCTTCTTGAAGGCGTTGAAGGCGATGAGCCACACCACGGTTTCAAAGACAATACTGAGGCTGAGGACGACATAGTTGATCCACGGATCCTCGATGCTGACGGGCGCCCTGAGCTTGTCGATGCCGTGCAAGATCGAGATGAGTGCGCCGACACCAAAGATCAGCACCGCCACGACAAAGGTGTAGAAATAGAGTTCCAGGCCGTAGCCGAAGGGATGGCGGGCGCTGGGCTGCTTGGCCGCGCTGCGCAGGCCGAATAGCAAGAGGAGCTGGTTACCGGTGTCGACCACGGAATGGATGGCTTCGCTGAGCATCGCCGCACTGCCGGTGGCCAGCGCCGCGAAGAACTTGGTCACCGCGATGGCGCTATTGCCGACAAGCGCGGCGTAGATCACCGTTTTTGATGTGGGGGATGCCATGGCGCTGAGGCTATTTAAGCATCTCGGCGCGCGTGGTTCAAATCAGGACAAAGGCGATCCAGGCCAGCAGCGGTCCGATGGCGGTGATCGCGCCGGCGTAGAGCAGGAACAGGCGGAAATAGCGGTCGCGGTCGGTCTGCATATTGGCGAGCACCAGAGCGCCGTTGGTGGAGAATGGGCTGACGTCCACGATGGTGGTTGATATGGCGATGGCGGCGACCACACCGGCGGCATTCAATTGCCCGGCCGCGAGTAAAGGCACCGCCAGGGGAATGATGGTCCCGAGGATGCCGGTGGACGAGGCGAACGCCGAAACGATGCCGGCGACGTAACACAGCAGGAGTGCGGCAGCGAGCGGCGAGCCTAGGTTGGCAGCCCCCTGCCCGACCCAGTCGACCGTGCCAGCTTTTTGCAGCACGCCGACGTAGGTGATCACGCCGCAGATCAACAGCACCGTGGACCAGGCGGCCTTGTCGACCGCGTCCTTCTGTGCTGCCGGGAACAGAAGGGCGAGCACGACCGCGACGGTCATGGCGACAAAGCCAACATTGAGATCAAACGCCAGCGCACCGACCGCAAGCGCCAATAGGCCGATGAGCGTGACCAGGCGCTGCGTGGTGAGCGCTGGGACGGACGCGGCGGCATCGAGTTCGGCATCGGGCCCGCGCGGGACAGAAGCGATGCCGCGCCGGCGGAAGGCGAAGTACACACCAGCCGCGACCGCCAAGTTGAAAACAAAGCTGCCCAGGAACAGGAGCATCGGGCCGCCCTCGAGCCCGGCGCGTTCGACGACTCCATTCGTAATGCCGCCGAAGATGCTGATGGGCGAGAAGCCGCCGCCTTGGGCGCCGTGCACGACCATCACGCCCATGAGCAGCGGATTGATGCCGTAGCGGTCGGCGAACCTGAGGGCAATGGGCGCGATGATCGCCACGGCGCCGGGGCTCACCGCACCGATGGAGGTAAGCAGGCCCGTGACCGCGAACATCACCCAGGGCAAGGCCTCGGCGCGGCCGCCGACGGCGCGCTCACCGTAGTGCACCAAGAGATCCACCGTGCCGTTCTTCTGGGCGATGGCGAAGAGATAGGTGATGCCGACGAGGGTGACGAAGAGATCACCGGGAAAGCCGGCGAGCACTTGGGCGGCGTTCATGTCGACAAAAACGGCGCCGAGGATGAACGCAAACACGAAGGCGATGGCGCCCATGTTGATGGGCAACGCCGTCGCCACGGCGAACATCAAGACGAGACCAACAATGGATGCGACGTGTGCCGACATCACCCCTCCCCCAAGCGCAGGTTAGAGGGGGCGGCGCCCGGGTGAAAGCCCTGAAACCTTGCCAGGACCCCTGAAAGCGCAGGATCATTGGTCCCATGACGGATTCTGACATCGTTCCCGGACGGTCCTGCGCCGACTGCACATTGTGCTGCAAAGTCCTGGGCATCCCGGAATTGGCCAAACCACGCGGCGTGGTGTGCGGCCAGTGCGACTGGAACAAGGGCTGCAAGATCTATGCGGGCCGCCCGGGCAGCTGCCGCGACTTCGATTGCAGTTATCTGCTGAGCCCTGCCCTCGGCGAAGAATGGAAGCCGACCACCGCGCATCTGGTGCTGGGTTATATGGCGCGCGAGGACATCATCCTGATCTTCACCGATCCCGATCATGTGGGCGCCTGGCGGAGGGAGCCTTACCTCGCCCGCATCAAGAAGTGGGCCGGCATGACCGACAAGGGCTATGTCTTGATCTGGGAGGCAAAGCGCGCCCTGGCGCTGGTGGGCGCGCAGGAGTTTGATCTCGGAGAACTCCGCGACGACCAGGCGATCATCCGCGACGACCATCGCGACGGCACGGTCCGCGTCTACGCGGGAGCGAAAAATTCACCCCAGGCAGGGGAACCTTAGCGGGATTTCCACCGTTTTTCGCCGGGGACTGCTGCACCGGCGGGAACACGGCGCTACGCCCCACGAGGGGCAGGCAATTGGTTCGAAACGAGACCAGCGCCACATCAGGCCAAACGGCGGAAGCGGCTTTACGCCGGAGCCAGGCCTATGTGCGCATCCTGGCCGAGGCCGCCGCCCTGACCGCCAGGGGCGCCGATGACCCCCACGCCGTGCTGGCCCCGCTGCTCGATCCCACCGCCGGCAATTTGGGTTTCGATCAGGTCTACAGCTACGACGTCGTGCCCGAGCGGCGCGAACTGCACTTGGTATTTGCCTACGGTATCGACGCCCAGCGTCGCGAGCACTTGCGCCGCCTGTCCTTCGACGAGGCCTTGAGCGGCTCCGTTGCGGACACCGGGAAGCGCATGGTCGCGACCGATGTGCAGCTTTCGCCCGACCGGCGCATGGCCCACGCGCGCACCGGCGCCGTGCGGGCCTTTGCCTGCTTCCCGGTGATCGTGAACGGCGGCGTCGTCAATGTGATGAGCTTCACATCCCTCACCCACGCCGCCTTCGACTGTGAGACGCTGGCCTTCTTCGAGACCATCGTGCGTTATGTCGAGGTAGCCCGCGAACGCAGCGCCGGCCGGGAAGCCTTGCGCGAAGGCGAGCAGCGCTACCGCGCGCTGTTCGAGGCCATCGACGAAGGTTTCTGCATCATCGAATTCATCGACGGGCCGCATGGGCCGCTCAGCGACTACGTCCATATTGAGGCCAATCCCGCCTATACCCTGAACGCCGGGATTCCCAATGTCGTGGGCCAGAAGCTGCGTGAGATGGTTCCGGACGAAGCCGACTCCTGGGCCGCGCGCTACGGCGAAGTCTTGCGGACGGGAAAGGCGATCCGCTTCGAGCAGGAATTGGTGGCCACGGGGCGCCACCTGGAATTGGCGGCGTTCCGCATTGAACCGGCGGAAAAGAGGCAGGTGGCGGTGCTGTTCAAAGACGTAACCGCCCGCAAGACGGCCGAGCGCGAGCTCAAGGAGCTCAACGAAAATCTCGAAGCGCGCGTGAACCAAGCCCTAGCCGAGCGGCGCGAGACCGAAGAAGCCTTGCGCCAGGCGCAGAAGATGGAAGCCGTCGGCCAGCTGACCGGCGGCCTGGCGCACGATTTCAATAATCTCCTGGCGGGCATTGCCGGTGCCTTTGAAATGATCGGCGTGCGCATGGCGCAGGGACGCAGCGCCGACGTGGAGCGCTATCTTTCCGCCGGCCAAGGGGCGGCGCGGCGCGCGGCGGCTTTGACTCACCGGCTGCTGGCATTCTCGCGCCGCCAAACGCTTTCTCCCAAAGCCATGAACATCAACAAGCTGATGACCGACTTTGTCGAGCTGGTGCAGCGCACCGTCGGCCCCGCCATCGCGGTCGAGACGGTGGCCGCGAGCGGGTTGTGGCAAACCATGGTCGACCCCAACCAACTCGAGAACGCGCTGCTCAATCTATGCATCAATGCACGCGACGCCATGCCGCACGGCGGCAAGATCACCATGGAGACCGGCAACCGCTGGCTCGATCACCGCGCCGCCACGGAACACGGCCTCGACCCCGGGCAGTATGTGACGGTATGCGTCAGCGACACCGGCACAGGGATCGACAAGGAGATCTTGCCCCGCGTCTTTGATCCGTTCTTCACCACCAAGCCCATCGGCCAAGGCACGGGTTTGGGCTTGTCGATGGTCTACGGCTTCGCACGCCAAAGCCACGGCCATGTGCGCATCTACTCCGAAGTCGGCAAGGGTACGATGGTGTGCATCTACTTGCCGCGCCATGTGGGCGAAGAGAAAGCGGTTGAGGGCACACGCGCCGTAGCCTCCGCCTCGCCCGCTGAGGCAGGAGAAACGGTATTGGTGATCGACGACGAACCGACCGTGCGCATGCTGATCAGCGATGCGCTGAAAGACCTGGGCTACATCTGCAAGGAAGCAAGCGACGGTGTTGAAGGTCTGAAGGTGATCGAAACCGGAGAGCGGTTAGATTTGTTAATCACCGACGTGGGTTTGCCGGGCCTCAACGGCCGCCAAGTGGCCGATGCGGCGCGGGCGCGTTTGCCCGATCTGAAAGTGCTGTTCGTCACCGGGTACGCCGAGAATGCGGCGCTCAATCACGGCCACGTCGGCCCCGGCATGGAGGTGATGACCAAGCCGTTCTCGGTGGAAGACCTCGCGACGCGGGTGGAGCGGATGCTCAAAACCTGACGGGACGATGACGCCGTGAAGACCCGCAAAATCGGGCCATCCTGTCGGCAGGCGGCCCTCCTTTGGCTGGGGACGCGACGCCAGCCAAATTCCCGGGATCTGTCAACTGGTTGGACAATGAAATTGCGGTTTGCCCGGACATGGGCGGCGGTGTATGCAATACGCGCTGAGCCGAAAACAAAGCAAAAGAAACGCGGAAATCTCCGGAGCGCCCCCTAAAGCACAAGAGGCGCGCTCCGACGCAGGTGAACCGCCGGAGCTCATTCAGTTTTTATTATCGTCTAACCAACTTAAGGAGCAGCAATGAATCCTAAGAACACACTCATCTGTGCCCTCGCGGCGGCACTGTTGTCGGTCTCGGCCTCGGTCAGCAGCTTTGCCGCTGACGCGAAGTCCCTCTACGAGCGCCTGGGCGGCCATGCCGCCGTTGTCGCGGTCGTCGACGACTTCACCGCCAACGTCGGCGCCGACGCGCGCATCAACAAATACTTCGCCAAGTCGGACATGGTCCGCGTCAAAGCGAAGCTGGTTGAGCAAGTCGGCAGCGCCACGGGCGGCCCGGAGAAGTACACCGGCCGTTCGATGAAAGAAACGCACGCCACCATGGGCGTGACCGATGCCGATTTCACGGCGCTGGTCGAAGATCTGGTGAAGACCCTCAACAAGTTCAAGGTGCCGATGAAGGAACAGGGCGAACTGCTCGCCATCCTTGGCTCCCTGAAGCCGGAAATCGTCACGAAGTAACTTTTGAGCTTCGGAAACGGAAGAGGCGGCCGCTTGGGCCGCCTCTTTTTTTTATGCTTCGATGAAATTACGCGCGATCGGCAGGGTGCGGATGCGCTTGCCAGTGGCGGCGAAGATCGCGCCGGCCACGGCGGGGGCGACCGGCGGCACGCCCAGCTCGCCGACTCCCGTCGGCGTTTCCATCGAGGGGATGATGTGGACCTCGATCTTGGGCATCTCCGCCATACGCAAAATCCGGTAGTCGTTGAAGTTGGATTGCTCGACGCGGCCCTCATTCAGGGTGATCGCTTCGTGCATGGCGACGCTGAGGCCGAAGATGGAGCCGCCGGACACCTGCGCCTCGATGATGTCGGGGTTGATGGCGAGACCGCAGTCGGCGGCGCAGACGATGCGTTCGACTTTGATCTGGCCGGCCTTGTCGACGGAAACCTCGGCGACGTGGGCCGCCCATGAGCCCATGGTGACATGGGTGGCGATGCCGCGGCCGCGCCCGGGCGCCAGCGGCTGACCCCAGCCGGCTTTCTCGGCGGCGAGATTGAGAACAGCCAGCAGGCGCGGATTGTCGGCCAGCAGGGTGCGGCGCAAGGCCAGCGGGTCCTGGCCTGACGCCTGCGCGATTTCGTCGATGAAGGCTTCGGTGGCGAAGCCGGTGTGGGTGTGATCGACCGAACGCAGCGGCGACGTGGTCACCGGGCTTTGCGGCTCGTGGGTCTCGACCGAGAAGTTGGGAATCGCGTAGGGCAAATCGGTGGCGCCGTTTTTCAGCATCGCCTGACCGACGATGCGGTGGCGCCAAGCAGTCAGCTTACCGCCGGCATCAAGCCCGGCGTCGATGACGTGGTGCACCATGGGGCGGTACATGCCGCTGTGGATGTCGTCCTCACGCGTCCAAACGACTTTCACCGGCACGCCGTCACCGCCGAGGGCTTTGGCAATGGCGACGGCTTCGGCTTTGAAGTCATTGTCGGCGGGGCCGCGGCGGCCGAAGGCGCCGCCGGCATGCAGCAGGTGGATGTTGATCTTTTCCTGCGGCAAACCCGTCATCGTCGCCGCGAGCTTGTGGTCGGCGGTGAGGTTGCGGCTGCTGGTCCAGATGTCGCAGCCGTCCTTGGTCAACTTGCACACCACGCTCATAGGCTCCATGGGCGCGTGGGTGACGTAGGGCAGCTCATAGGTGGCGCTGACGCGGGTGACTGAATCCGCCAGCGCCTTCTCGACGTCGCCGCGCGGGGCGGTGAGCGCCGGCTTGCCGGGGGTCTTGGCGAGTTCGCGGTAGGCAGCGAAGATCTCGCGCGTGCTGCGCTTCTCGGCTTTGCTGTCATCCCAGGTGACTTGCAGCGCATCGCGGCCGCGCTTGGCGGCCCAGAAGGAGTCGGCGACCACGGCGACGCCGTTGTGGATCTGTACAACGTGACTGACGCCAGGCACGGACTTGGCGACGGTGCCGTCGAAGGACGTCACGGTGCCGCCGAAACGCGGCGCATGCTGGACGACGGCGACACGCATGCCGGGTTCATGCCAGTCGATGACGTATTGCGTGGCCCCCGTGACCATGTCGGCGGCATCGACGCGCTGCGTCTTGGTGCCGATGAGGGTGAATGACTTCGGGTCCTTGAGCGCGACGTTCGCGGGCACGGGGAGTGTCGCGGCCTTGGCGGCGAAATCACCGAAGCCGGCATGGCGGTTGGAGGCAGGATGCGCGATCACGCCTTTGGTTACGGTGATCTCGCTTTCTGGAACGCGCCAGGTTTTCGCCGCGGCGCTGACCAGCATGGCGCGGACCGTGGCACCCACGGTGCGCATCTGCATCCAGGAGTTGGCGATGGAGGTGCTGCCGCCGGTGTGCTGCTGACCACGGATGCGCAGGTTGGCGTAAAGTTTTTCATCGGCCGGAGCGCCTTCGACACGCATCTGCGCCCAATCGGCGTCGAGCTCTTCGGCGACGATGGTGGCAAGGCCGGTGTAGATGCCCTGGCCGTATTCGGTGTGCTTGGAGAGCAGCGTCACCACGCCGTCGGTCCCTATGCGGATGAAGGCGTTGGGCGTGACAGGAGCGGCGGCAGGTGCTGCAGCCTCACTCGCCATCGGCAGGCGGAAGCCGACGAGCAATCCCAGGCCAGCGGCGAGGCCACCTTGCAGGACGCGGCGGCGGTTGAGGGTGATGGCAGGCGTGCTGATCTTGTTCATGGGTCGGGCCCCTAGTTGCCTTACATGTGCCGCAACAATAACACTGAAGGGCCCGACCCAGAAGCTTAGGCAGCCCTCGCCGAAGGCCATGTTTCTTCAAAGAGATCTCTCATGGCCTGCCAGGAGCGCCGGTCTGCGGAGGCATGGTGCGCCGCGCCCGGGTTGTTGGCGGGATCGATGCCCGGCACGGCAAAACCGTGTTTGGCCCCGCCGTAAACGTGCATCTGCCAGTCGGCCCCGAGCGCCGTCATCTCGTCCTCGAAGGCGCTGCGCGCCTCGCGATTGATGAAGGGATCATCAGCGCCGGTGCAGACCAGGATGCGGCAGCTTTTCGGGACAGCAATGGCGGGGAGCGGCGCCTGCAGGCCGCCGTGAAAACTCACCGCGCAGGAGATGTCGGCGCCGCTGCGCGCGAGCTCAAGGGCGGCAAGGCCGCCGAAACAATAACCGATGGCGGCGGTCCTGGACCCGTCAATGCCAGGTGTGGCTTTGAGGTGCCGGTGGGCATCTTGGAGACGTGCGCGCAGGCCGCCGGTGATGAGGCTGCGGATGAAGGCGCCGCCTTGCTCGCGGCTGGTGAAGGTTTCGCCGAAGAGGTCGGGAGCGAAGGCGGCAAAGCCCAATGCAGCAAGTGCCTCGGCACGGCCACGAATGAAATCGCTGGGACCAGCGCCCTCGTGGCAGACGAGGATGCCCGGCGCGCCCGCGCGCGCAGGCAATGCAAGATACCCGGCGAAGGCTTTGCCGGCGGAGGTGTAGGAGGTATGAGAGGATGATTGAGTCATGGCGCGGTTCCTTTTTTGCTCGTGGAGCAGCGCCTATTTAATTATCACTATTTCAGCGAATTTTTCAAGGTTCCTCACTCGCGGAGTCCCCATGAACTGGTCTTATGTCGCGCCGATCCTGCTGTTGCTGGCCTCGAATGTGTTCATGACCTTCGCCTGGTATGGGCAGCTCAAGTTTCCGGGCACGGCGTTATGGGTCGTCATTCCGGTGAGCTGGGGCATCGCCTTTTTCGAATACTGTTTGGCCGTGCCCGCCAACCGCATCGGCTATGAGGTCTATTCAGCGGCACAGTTGAAGACCATGCAGGAAATCATCACGCTGGCGGTCTTCGCCGTGTTCTCGGTGACCTATCTCGGCGAGACCCTGCGCTGGAATCACGTTGTGGCCTTCGGCTTTCTCGTGGCCGCCGGGTTCTTTGCCTTCAACAGGTGGAGCTAGCCCGTGATCACGTTGGTGCAAGGAGTTCATCCCGCCCTCCTGCTTTTTATCGCGACGCTTTTGGAGGCCGGCGGCGACGCCCTGGTGCGCATGGGGCTGTTCAATCACGCGGGGCCTCTGCGTTTTGGAATATTTGCGCTCGGCGCGGCGGCGCTGGTGGCCTACGGCGTCGTGATCAATCTGGCGCCGGTGGATTTCGGGCGTGTGGTCGGGGCCTATGTCGCGCTGCTATTCGTGACCTGGCAGGTCATCACGTTCCTTGCCTTCCGCAGCGTACCGACCGTTCCGATTATGATGGGCGGGGCACTAATTGTCGGGGGCGGATTGATCGTCACCTTCTGGAAGGCTGCTTAGCTCTCACGCCCCGCGCAACCTCTTCGCGCTGCAGGGCCACCGAGCGGGCGTTGTGGTATTGAGTCGAATATATTCGACGACAGGCGGAGACAGGCGACGAGGCCACGGATTTTTGCCTTGCCCGTCTGCCGGACAGGCGACTAGGAAGACCCATTTCGTATTGGGGATATTTCGCGTAATAGGACGCTGAGTTGCTGTTCTTCCGGAACTTTGGGCTGTGACTTCACGTTGGTTTCCATGGCGTGTAAATGGGTTTGCCGCCAACGGTTTTGTTGGGATGACGTATGTTGCACTTCACATTGTTACTGTTCGATCGGGACGATCAGGTCTGCGCTGTGCGCACGATCCGCTGCAAAGGTAAACCCGAGGCGGCACAAATCGCCAACGTCGCGGTGATGGCCCATCCTTCCAGCGCCGGCTACCAGCTCTGGTATTGCGGCGAAAAAGTTGTCGGCACTTATCCGCGGGACACGACCCTCCACCCTTCCAGCGAGCGCTCATGGGAGCGCGGTCAGCGCACGACGAGCGTGCAACGTCCTCAGGCCGAATGATCTGCCCGGGGGGCGGCGGAAATGGATACTTACGTTTGTTTACTCTTTAACTCGATCGACGGCGCGATTGTCCGCGCGGAGATCATCCCAGCGGCGCGCAAAGTCGATACCATCGCGCGCGCCAATGAACTCTTGCACCAGACGCAAGAGGCCGGCGGCTATGAGCTGTGGCTGCGCGGCGAAAAGGTTCACTCGTCTTTTACAAACCAGAACGGGAACTCAAGTCAGACTGGGTAGTTCTGCTTCCGACAAGGAGGCGCGAACTTATGGCTGTTTTCATTTGCCTGATCCTCGATAAGGACTGCCGCGTCCTGAAGGCGGCTACGCTCGGCGCCCGCACCCTCGCCCAAGCCGCGACCCTGGCCACCGACGAGAGCAACAAGTTGAACGGCTGGGGCTATGAACTTTGGCAAGCCGGTAAGCTGATGCAGTCCTCGTACGACTGCCACGCGCCGCCGGCGCGGACCTCATCGCGGATGGCGTCCTAGCTCGGTACAGCGTTCCACATACATGTAAAATTTCCCGACACCCCT
>CANKHC010000062.1 GCA_947481595.1 Fidelibacterota bacterium | reverse complement strand
GATACCTTCGACGTGCGCGAGGGCTACACGGTCAACGCGCTGGTCAACAGGCAGTGGCGCGATCCCGCCGACAAGGCCACCAACCCCTTCACGGTGTTCTCCTACAATAACTTCGCCGAGTTCGGTCCGGAGAAGGAAGACCCCGAAGCCAACTCCGTCGATTTCCAGCCGCGCCCGTGGACCATCGCCATCGACGGACTTTGCAAAAAGCCGGGTACGCTCGACCTCGACGAATTCCTCAAGCCCAACACCTTCGAATACCGCACCTACCGCCTGCGCTGCACCGAGACCTGGTCCATTGTCGTGCCCTGGGTCGGCATTCCGCTGGCCCCCGTGCTCAAGCGCGCCGAGCCTTTAGGCAGCGCCAAGTTCGTGAAGTTCACGTCGGTGCTGCGCCCCGAGGAAATGCCCGGCCAGAAGACCGAAGCCCTCGCTTGGCCTTATGTCGAGGCCCTGCGCCTCGACGAAGCCATGCATCCGCTGAGCTTTCTGGCCGCTGGCATGTACGGCCAGCCTTTGCGCAATCAGAACGGCGCGCCGATCCGCCTGGTGGTGCCGTGGAAGTACGGATTCAAATCCGCCAAGTCGATCGTGCGCATCAGCTTCACCGAGGTTGCGCCGCAGACTTCGTGGAATCTCCGCATCCCGCATGAATATGGCTTCTGGGCCAATGTGAACCCCAACGTCGATCATGCCCGCTGGTCCCAAGCCACCGAGCGCCGCCTCGGCGAATACCGCCGCCGCCCGACCCTGATGTTCAACGGCTACGCCGACGACGTCGCGTCGATGTACGCAGGCATGGATCTCATCAAAAACTTTTAGGGCTGCGCTTTAACGGTCTCGCCGCTGAGCGTGCACGACGCCAGCGCCAGATCGACGAACACATCCGTCACCTGCTCCGGCGTCGGCAGCGTGTTCGGGTCTTCGCCGGGGAACGCCAGCGCGCGCATCTTGGTGCGCACGCCGCCCGGATTGACGATGTTGGCGCGCACGTTGGTATGCCCGACTTCATTGGCGTAGATGCGCACCATCTGCTCCAGCGCGGCCTTGGACACCGCGTACGGTCCCCAGTACATGCGCGGCTCTACGGCGACCGTCGAGGTCACAAAGATCGCCCGGCCCGCATCTGACACGCGCAGCAACGAATCCATCGCCCGGATCAGCCGCCAGTTGGCATGCAGGTTGATGTCGAAGATGTTGTTCCACATCTTCGGGGTGTAGTGACCCATGGGCGACATCTGGCCCAAGGCCCCGGCCGCGCCCACCAGAATATCGAGCTTGCCGAAGCGTTGATGCAGCGCTGCCCCCACTTGATCGATCTTGTCGAAGTCGGTCAGGCTCTCGGCCACCAGCACGGCGTTTTTGCCGGAGATTTTTTTGATTTCGTCGTCGAGTTCTTCCAGCCCGCCCTTGGTGCGCGCGAAGGCCACAACCTCGGCCCCTTCCTGCGCGTATCTCAAAGCAACCGCGCGGCCGATGCCCCGCGAGGCGCCGGTCACCAGCGCGATTCGTCCGTTGAGCTTGCCGCTCATCGGGTCTGGCGTTCTTCGGACAGGAGGGAAAGCTGCTTGGGCTGGCTGCCGGCGTTCTTGTCGGTCAGCGGCAGCGGATAGTCGCCGGTGAAACAGGCGTCGCAGTATTGCGGATGCTCGCCGCTGCGCTTGGCTTCGCCAGCGGCCTTGTAAAGCCCGTCGATGGAAATGAAGGCCAGGCTATCGACGCCCAGAATCTTCGCCATCTCTGCAAGGTTATGCTGGGCAGCCATCAGCTTGTCGTAGTCCGGCGTGTCGATGCCGAAGAAACACGGATGCGCCGTCGGCGGCGACGAGATGCGCATGTGCACTTCGGTGGCGCCCGCCTGGCGGACCATCTCGACGATCTTGGTCGAGGTCGTGCCGCGCACGATGGAATCGTCCACCAAGACCACACGCTTGCCGGCCAGCACTTCTTTGTTGGGGTTGTGCTTGCGCTTCACGCCCAGGTGCCGGGTCTTATCGGTCGGCTGGATGAAGGTGCGCCCGACATAGTGATTGCGGATGATGCCGAGCTCATAGGGAATACCCGATGCCGCCGCGAAACCGAGTGCGGCCGGCACGCCGGAATCCGGCACCGGCACCACTACGTCGACGTCGACCGGACTTTCCTTGGCGAGCTCCGCGCCGATGCGCTTGCGCACTTCGTAAACGCTGTTGCCTTCGCTCACACTGTCGGGCCGCGCGAAGTAGACGTATTCGAAAATGCAAAAGCGCGGATGCTGCTTCGGGAAAGGCTTCAGGCTGCGCAGGCCTTCTTCGTGGCTGATGATCACCACTTCGCCCGGATCGATATTGCGCACGAATTCCGCGCCGATGATGTCCAGCGCACAGGTCTCCGAGGACAGGATATAAGCCTTATCGAGTTTGCCCAGCACCAGCGGGCGAACGCCCAAGGGATCGCGCGCGCCGATCAGCGCGGTGTTGGTCATGCACACAAACGAGTATGCACCTTCGATCTGGCGCAAGGCGTCGATCAGGCGCTCCTCGAAGGTGTTCTCGTCGCTGATCGCGATCAGGTGTGTCACCACCTCGGTATCCGAGGTCGATTGGAACAGGCAGCCGCGGCGCTGCAGCTCGCGGCGGATGGTGAGCGCGTTGGTCAGGTTGCCGTTGTGGCCGATGGCAAAGCCGCCGAAATCGAACTCGGCGAACAGGGGCTGCACGTTGCGCAGGATCGTGCCGCCGGTGGTGGCATAGCGCGTGTGGCCCACGGCCATGTCGCCGGTCAGGCGGTCCATCACCGCTTCGTTGTTGAAGTTCTCCGAGACGTGGCCCATGCCGCGGTGGCTGTTGAACTGCCGGCCGTCGTAGCTGACGATGCCGGCGGCTTCCTGGCCGCGGTGTTGCAGGGCGTGTAGGCCCAGCGCCGTGTGTGCGGCGGCATCGCTGTCGCCGATGATGCCGAAAACCCCGCATTCCTCTTTCAGGTGGTCGCCGTCTTCCCCATCTTCAACGTTTAGGTCAAACGGCGTTCCGGGCAAAATTGTGCTCATCACTTTGCCCCCTCGGTCGAGCGCTCAATCAGGGAATCCAATGTTGAACGGTCCTTATCGTCATAGCCGCCTTCGGGGCGGACGCTGGCGGGTGCAGTACTTTGCGGCACGGGAACGATCAATCGCTCGAGAGCCTGTTTGCTATCTAATATCCGGTCCGGAACGGCGCCATCTTTAGCAGTATCGCGGGCGGCGAGAAAGCTCGCAGGAACCACGGCTTTTAGCCCACTTGCCGCCATTTCGATCACCGGCAGGGTCTTGGCGCGGGCCATCCAGGTGGGCCGGCGGTCGGTCAGCCAGTCGGTGATGATCAATCCCACACCCAGAATCACCACGGCGCGGGCCAGTCCGAAGACAAACCCCAGGGCGCGGTCGAGGTTATTGAGGGCACTTTTCTGGATGCTGCGGGCGACAGCATTCGTGATGATCGACAGAATCAGCAGCACGACCAGGAAAATGGTGACCGCCGCCGCGGCATCCGCCGCCCAGTCGATGTCGATGACCTTGCGCACATAGGGCCGCACGAAGGGCAGGCCCTGCACCGCCGCCAGCACTGCGCCGATCCAGGCGGCGATGGAGAGGACCTCATGCACAAAACCGCGCATAAAGGCGAGCAGGGCGGAAATCAGCAGAATGATGCCAACCGCGAGATCGAGGCCGTTGATCGGCAGGTTGTCCATCACGCGGAGGTCCTCCGCTTGGCCGCATCGGTCGCGTCGGAAAACTGACTCACCACGTCCAGAACGTGTCCCATGTCTTTCAGCGCCAGCGTACTTTTAGGCTCGCCCGAGGAGTCGGGGGCGCCGGCCTTCTTTTCACTCTTGCGTCCCGGCCTAGGGACCCAGGCTTGGCGGAAGCCGAGCTTGGCGGCCTCCTTCAGCCTGAGGTCGCGCTGCGCCACCGCGCGCACTTCCCCCGACAACCCGATCTCGCCGAAGACCACTGCGTCCGCCGGCACCGGCACGCCGGTCATGGCCGACACCAGCGCCGCCGCCACGGCGGCATCCGCCGCCGGCTCGTTGATCCGAAGTCCACCGGCGACGTTGAGATATATGTCGTGTCCCGCGAAGGCAAGACCCGCCCGGGACTCAAGAACCGCCAGCACCATATTGAGGCGCGCCGCCTCCCAACCCACCACCGCGCGGCGTGGCGTGCCCAGCGCCGATGTGGCGACAAGGGCCTGAATTTCCACAAGAACGGGCCGTGTGCCTTCGATGCCCGCGAACACACAGCTGCCTGAGACGTTGCCGCGGCGCTCGGCCAAGAAAAGCGCGGAGGGGTTGAGCACTTCGTTCAGGCCTGCGTCAGTCATCTCGAAGACGCCGATCTCGTCCGTGGGCCCGAAACGGTTCTTCACCGCGCGCAAGATGCGGAACTGATGGCCGCGGTCGCCTTCGAAGTAGAGAACGGTATCGACCATGTGCTCGAGCACACGCGGTCCCGCCAGCGTGCCTTCTTTGGTGACGTGGCCGACCAAGAACAGGGTAAACCCACGCTTCTTGGCCACGCGGATCAACTCATGCGCGCATGTGCGCACTTGCGTCACCGTGCCCGGCGCGGAATCCACCGTGTCGGAATACATCGTCTGGATGGAATCGATCACCACGATGTCGGGCGCGGTGCCGCTCTCGAAGCTCGCGACGATGTCGCGCACATTGGTGGCGGAAGCCAGTTGCACCGGCGCGGTGTCCAGCGCCAGGCGCTGCGCCCGCAGGCGCACCTGGTCGACCGACTCTTCGCCGGTGATGTAGACGCAAGCTGCTTTGGCCGCGAGCAGAGCGGTGGCCTGTAACAGCAGCGTCGACTTGCCGATCCCGGGATCGCCGCCCACCAAGATCGCCGAGCCCGCCACCAGTCCGCCGCCACACACCCGATCAAGCTCGCCGATGGTGGTGGAACGGCGCGGCGGCGGTGCGCTCTGGCCCCTCAAATCCACAAAGTCGATCTTGCGCCCGCCTTTGCCGCCGCTGACACCTTTGGGCAGCACCTCGCGCGGCGCTTCCTCGACGATGGTGTTCCATTCGCCGCAGGCCTCGCACTTGCCGGCCCAGCGCGGGGCGGATGCGCCGCAGCTCTGGCAGACGAAGGTTTTGGCGTTCTTGGCCACGGCTACCTTCTCAGCTGCATTTTGATGGGGCCTTCCGCGTTGCCATGCACGAATTGATCGACATAGGCATTGCCGCTGCGCTCGACCTCTTTCGCCGGCCCCTGCCAGATCAACTTACCCTCGTAGAGCATGCAGATGCGGTCCCCGATCTTGCGCGCCGAATGCATGTCATGGGTGATCGACAGCGCGGTAATGCCTTGCTGTTTCACGCAACTCACGATCAGGTCGTTGATGACGTCGGCCATGATCGGATCCAGCCCGGTGGTCGGCTCATCGAAGAAAATAATTTCCGGATTGCCGGCGATGGCGCGGGCCAGGCCCACACGCTTCTGCATCCCGCCTGACAGCTCCGACGGCACCAGGTCGCCGACTTCCGGCGCCAAGCCCACTTTCGCCAATGTCTCGATGGCACGCTCTTTGGCTTGTTTGCGGGTGATGTGCTCGCGCTGCATCACGCCGAAGGCCACGTTCTCCCAAACCGGCAAGCTGTCGAATAGCGCAGCACCCTGGAACAGCATGCCGAATTTCCGGTTCACTTCGTCACGCTCGCCGGCGGGAACCTGTGTGACATCCTGGCCGTCGACCTGGATCACGCCTTTGTCCGCCAGCAGGATGCCAATGATGCATTTGATCAGCACCGACTTGCCTGTGCCCGAACCGCCGATCACCACCACCGACTCACCCTTGGCGATGTCAAGCGTCGCGCCCGTCAGAACCTTCTTGGCTCCGAAAGACTTATGCAGGTCCTTGATGGCGATTTTGGCGGTCATGTGCCGAAAAACAGTTCGGTGATGATGTAGTTGAACGTGAGGATCAGGATCGAAGACGAAACCACCGCATTGGTGGTCGCGGCACCCACTCCTTGCGCGCCGCCTTTAGAGTAGTAGCCCGAGTAACAGCCCATCAGCGCGATGGTGAAACCGAAGACCGCCGCTTTCACCAGACCTGAGATCACATCGAGCGGCTGCATGAAGTCATAGGTGTTGCTGATATAGGCGGCGGGATTGAACCCCAGCTTGTAGGCGCTCACGACAAAGCCGCCGAAGACACCGATGATATCGGCGATCAGCACCAACGCCGGCAGCATCAAAGTCCCCGCGATGATGCGCGGCACGACGAGATATTTATATGGATTGGTCGACAACGTGGTCAGCGCGTCGAGCTGTTCGGTCACCCGCATGGTGCCGATCTCGGCGGCCATGCTGGCGCCAATGCGCCCGGCCACCATCAGCCCCGCCAGCACCGGCCCCAACTCGCGTGTCAGTGAAATGACCACCACATTGGCGACAGCGCTTTCGGCTCCGAAACGCGCGAAGCCGGTGTAGCTCTGCAAGGCCAGCACCATGCCGGAAAAGATCGCCGTCAATCCCACCACCGGCAGCGAGTAATAGCCGATGTCGATCATCTGCCTGCCGATCAGGCGCGGATAGATCGGCGGGCGCACACAGTGCGACAGCGCGGTCAGGGTGAAAATCGCGAGCCGCCCGAGGTGGCCCAGGAAGGCCAGGACGACGCTGCCGATGAGGGCGAGGAATTGCATGAATTACTTTGTCTGCGGCGCGGGCAAGTAACGGCGGTGATAGCGCCGCCCAAGGGCGGTCAGGATCTCGTAGCCGATGGTGCCAGACTCTCGCGCGAGGTCGTCGACGGTTTGGCGCGATCCGATGATCTCGATCATCGCACCCGGACCTAGGCTCGAGTCAGGCACGTTGGAGACGTCAAAGGTGGTCAGGTCCATAGAGACGCGCCCCGCCACGGGCACCTTGATGTCATCGACAAAGGCATGCCCGCCGGCACCCCACGCGCGTATCAGTCCGTCGGCATAACCCATTGAAACCGTTGCCAGTTTCGCCCCGTCGCGGGCCAAGAAGGTGGCACCATATCCAACGGGGGCAGCAGCGTCAACGCGCCGCACCTGGAGGATTTTGGCCCTCAGACGGACGACGGGAATCATGGGATTGGCCGCTTCTGGCGTCGGGTTAACCCCGTACAGCGCCACACCCGGCCGGGCGAAATCGCTGTGATAGGCAGCCCCGAGGAATATGCCCGCCGAATTCGCCAGCGAGCCTTTCACGTCGGCGAATTTCAAGCGGAAGGTCGCCAAGATCGAGGTAAACCGATCGCGCTGTTCAGCGTTCAGGGGATGGGCCGGCGTTTCGGCCACCGCCAGATGGCTCATCAACGCCAGCGGTGTCAGGCCGGCGAAGCCGTCGGGATCGTCCATCAGGGCGCGGAACTCGGCCGCGGTGAGCCCCAATCTGTTCATGCCGGTGTCGACCTGCACCAGGCTTTCCATCAGCACGTCATTGGCGGCAGCAAACCCGCGCCAGGCTTTGATCTGCGCCGGCGTGCTCAACACCGGGATCAGGCGGTGGGCGGCGAAGTCGCGCTCGGTACCGGGGTTGGGTCCATGCATCACCACCAGGCGCAGATCCGCAGCCGCGCCTAAGATCCGGCGCAGCTCCAAGCCTTCGTCCAGGTGCGCCGCATAAAAGGTGCGGCAGCCGGCGGCCTTGAGGGTGCGCACAACCGGCTCGAGCCCCAGGCCATAGGCATCAGCCTTGACCACCGCCCCCATGTCGCAGGCAGGGCCGGATTTCTTTTTCAGGATGCGCCAGTTTTCGGCCAGGGCCGCGAGGTCGACCGCGAGCTCAGCGCCGGAGCGGTCTTCGGGGCGGGAGGTGAGGGGCGGAGCATGGGCCATGCGCGGCCTAAACATCAGAAAACCGTGGCAGGATCAAGACGTAAGGGGCCTGGGCATAAGACCGCCCCAGCGCGCCACGCTAATACCCGATCTGCTCGGGCACTTGTCCGCTGTCGATATGGTCGCTGAAGTGGGTGAATTCCGCCTCGAAATGCAGCTTCACCGTTCCGATGGGGCCGTGGCGCTGCTTGGCCACCAGCACTTCGGCGACGTTGTGGGCGATGTTGCAGCGTTCCACCCAATGCGTGTGGCGTTCGGTGAATTTCTCGCTGTTCTCTTCCGGCTTTTGCGACGGCTCCGACCGCTCCAGGTAGTACTGCTCGCGGAAGACGAACATGACCACGTCCGAGTCCTGTTCGATGGTGCCCGACTCACGCAAGTCGGAAAGCTGCGGGCGCTTGTCTTCGCGCTGCTCGACCGCGCGGCTCAGCTGCGACAGCGCCAGCACCGGCACGTTCAATTCTTTCGCCAGCGCTTTCAGCCCGCGCGTGATGGCGGAAATTTCCTGCACGCGGTTTTCGCTGCGCTCGCCGCGCGACGGCGCGATCAGCTGCAGATAATCGATGACGATCAGCCCCAAGCCGTTTTGACGCGCGAGACGGCGGCAGCGAGTGCGGATCGCCGAGACCGTCACCGCCGGCGTGTCGTCGATGTCGAGCGGCAGGTCGCCCAGCTCTTGGCTCGCCACCACCAGACGCGCGAAGTCGTCGTTGGACAAACCGCCCGTACGAATCAAATGGCTGTTGATCTTCGAGCGCTCGGCCAGGATACGCGTGGCGAGCTGCTCGGCCGACATTTCCAGCGAGAAGAAGGCGACGCGCTTGCCTTTGTCTTCGGTGGATTCGCGGAAAGACCGCGCAGCATTGAACGCCATGGTCGTCGCCAGCGCGGTTTTGCCCATGCTGGGACGTCCGGCGAGGATCAAAAGGTCCGAGGAATGCAGGCCGCCCAGCTTGCTGTCGAGATCGCGCAGGCCCGTGGTGACGCCCGCCAGGTTTCCTTCGCGCCGGTGCGCGGCTTCGGCCAGCTCGATGGCGACGCGCAAGGCGTTTTCGAATGTCGCAAAGCCGCCCTCAAGCGAGTTCTTGCTGGCCAGATTGAACAGCTGCTGCTCGGTCTTTTCGATCTGCCCCATGGCGGATTCATCGGGCGTCGACTCAAACGCCTCGTTGACCATGTTCTCGCCGAGCGCGATCAGCTCGCGGCGCAGGTACAGGTCATAGACCAGCTTGCCGTAGTCGCCTGAGTTGATGATCGTCACCGCCGAGCCCGCGAGGCTCGCCAGATATTTGATGCCGCCCGCGTTGATGATCAGCTCATCGCGCTCGAGATAGGTTTTCAGCGTGACCGGGTTGGCCTGGTGGCCTTGCTCGATCAGCTTGGCGACGGCCTGGAAAATCCGCCCATTCACCGGATCGGCGAAATGCGTCTCATCAAGGAACTCGTTGACGCGCTCGAAAGCGCGGTTGTTCATCAAGATGGCGCCGAGCAGCGCCCGCTCGGCCTCGTAGTTATGAGGCGGCGTGCGAAGAATATCGCCGGCGGACTCGGCCGGATCGGTGGAACGCAGAGGTGATGGCATAGCGGGAACTTAGAGACTTCTGAGAATATTGGGACCACCTATCTTGGTCTAAGAGAGTGGAACCTGGGGATAAGTCAGCGCTGACGTCCCACAATGACACTCGTCATGCGGATGGCGCCAACTCCCGCGTCATTAAACACCTCCACCGGCTCGCCGGCGTGCTGCACCGCCGTCACATAAAGCAACGGCAAGTAGTGCTCCTCCGACGGCACAGACAACTCCGCTTGCGGTGCAAGACGGTTGTAATCCGCCAGAGCCGCGTGATTGCCGGCCTTGATCTCCGCAATCACCGCCTCATTGAAGTCGTCCCAGGCTTTCAGGAAGCGTGGCTCCGCATGGCGCCAGTAGCGCAGGTTGTGAACGATGTTGCCTGAGCCCACGATCATCACACCCTCATCACGCAGCGGAGTGAGCTTGCGCGCCCGAGCGGCGTGCTGCGCCGGAGTGAGTCCCACGGGCAGGCTCAGCTGCACCACCGGAATGTCGGCGCCCGGATACATCGGCGCCAGCACGCCCCAAACGCCGTGGTCCAGTCCGCGCGCCGGATCTAGAATCACACCCTCGGGCGCTAGCAGGTCGGCCATCCGCGCCGCCAGGGCGGGGTCGCCCGGGGCCGGATAGCGCACATCGAATAGCGCTTGGGGAAAGCCGTAAAAATCGTGAATGGTCCCCGGCGCTGCGGCCGCGGTCACTGCCGGTCCCTGGGTCTCCCAATGCGCCGACACCACAAGAATGGCGCGCGGGCGCGGCAGCTGCTTCGCCAGGGTCTGCCAGCTCGCGCGCCAGGCATTCTCTTCGATGGCGTTCATCGGCGAGCCGTGGCCGAGAAATACCGCGGGCATTCGGGTGCTCATACAGCCCCCCATATGGTGACAACCTGGCGGAGGCGCTCGCCCGGAACGGTATATATTTGATATTCCATAATAAAATCGCAAAACGCGATCTTATTTTCGCCGCGGTTTGAAGACATTTTCGCCAAGGTCTCCCCCTAGATTCACCTGATCGGACCGCGTGGTTCATCACGTACGGAGGACTTTGCGATGTCGGATTCCGCGACTGCCCTGATCGGCCGTTTGGCTGGCCTCTTGTTCTTTGTAGCCCTTGGCGCGGGCATCTACGCCCTCATTACCCGTGACAACCTGCAAGCCGCCCGGGCGCAGCTCACCATGGTTGCCCAGGAGCGCGACAAGCTCAAAAACGAGCTGATCGGCACCGAGAGGACGGTGCTCGCCAGCTCGGCCGATCTGCAAAGCTGCTCCCGCGAGCTGAAGGCCGTCAAAGGCCATTCCAGCACCCAGACCACGCAGGGCGCCTTGCCCGCCAAGGACAAGGCGCTCTAAAGCGCCGGCCGCCGCCTAATTTGGTGCACCGCTGCGGTTTAACCCCCGTGCCGCCCGCCGGCGCGGGGGCTTTCTAGGCCTGGGGGGCTTGCCTGCCATACCGGCGGGTTATGCATAGCGCCTTGCTTTTTTTGCCCTTTTTGTCCGAAATCCCTGTATTCTTACTTGGACAGCCGGCGGTTGAACCGCGGCTGGAGAGATTCGGGAAGGCGACCCCTGTTCGGTGAGGCCGAGGGGGACAGTTCGTCAGGGGAGGCCTCATCAACCGAGGAGTATTCACATGGTCCGTTTTGTAGCTATCGCCATCCTGCTCGCCCTTGCCGCGGGCGTTTATGGTTTTATCCAGAGAGGCAATGTCACCGCCGCCACGATGCAGATCGAGGCGACGAATAAAGAACTGGCGACCTGGAAAGAGCGCGCCAACCAGTACCAGATGACCAGCAAGACCGCGACGTCTGACCTTGATTCCTGCAATGCCAAGGTCACTGAGATCCAGACCGCGCTCGATGCCGCTCTGGCCGCCCAGAAGAAGCCGGCCGGCCGCCGCTAGTTATCAATCAGACCCCTCACGGGGTCTGATGTAAGACTGAAGGGATGGAGTGCGCAGACCGCGCCTCCATCCTTTTTGTTTTTGGGCCTTTTTGTTTTGGGGCCTTTTGCTTCGGGGCCGTTACCTTGGACGCCCGCAACTTTTAGGCTCCGGCGCCATTTCTGAGCGGGCGTCGAGTTGGCAGGGCAAGCAATGGATCTTTATGCGATCGTGATGGCCGTGGTCCTCGGCATTGTCGAGGGCGTCACCGAATTCCTGCCCATCTCTTCCACCGGCCACCTTATCCTCGTCGAGGATCTCTTGGGCTTCCAAGGCCCCGCCGGCAACGTCTTCGACATCGTCATTCAGCTCGGCGCGATTCTCTCCGTCGTCTGGATCTACCGTGTAAAGCTCTGGCGGACCGCCTTCGGCCTGTTCCGCCCGGGCCCCGAGCAGCGCCTGGCACTCAACATCGTGGTCGCGTTCTTGCCGGCAGCCATCATCGGCGTCATCGCCCACGACTTCATCAAGGAGGTCCTGTTCTCGCCGTGGGTGGTGTCGGTGGCGCTGATCGTCGGCGGCATCGCCATCCTGATCATCGAGCGCGTCCAGAAAGTTCACAGCATCACGGCGGTGGAGGACGTTCCCGTGGCCAAAGCCCTCGCGGTCGGCTTTTTCCAATGCATCGCCATGATCCCCGGCATGAGCCGCGCCGCGGCCACGATCATGGGCGCGCTGCTGGTGGGCGTCAGCCGGCCGGCAGCGGCGGAGTTCTCTTTCCTGCTCGCCATCCCCACCATGTTCGGCGCGACCTTCTACGACCTCTACAAAGCGCGCGACACCTTGAGCAGCGACGGCATGGGGTTCATCGCCATCGGCTTCGTGGTGTCGTTCATTGTCGCGCTGATCGTGGTGAAATGGCTGTTGCGCTACATCTCGGTGCACAACTTCGGGGCCTTCGCCATCTACCGCATCATCATCGGTGCGGTGATGATCGGGATTCTGCTGGTCAGATAGCCCGCGTTACGCAGGTCTAAAATCCGCGACGTGCGCGTCGCCGCTTTCGGTGCCGGCCAATAATTTTTCTCCGTCCCGGTCCCAGACCAGCGTCGTGATGGCGTTGCCGCTCTCGCGCATCACCAGACGCGCTCCGGCGCCGGGCTGGCCCAGGATCAGCGTCCCGTTTTCATATCCAGCCGCGACCACGTCATGCAGCGGATGTGCAGCCACCGCCGTCACCGGCGCGCCGCCCGCGCCGCCAAACTCGACCGGCGGTTTGCCCATGGGCCCGCCGCCGGTGAAAGGCCAGCACACCACTTGCTCCGATCCGCCGGTGACTAGGAAATGCCCGCGCCGGGTGAAAGCGAAGGAGCGCACCTTGGTGGCATAACCCGCCATGCGCATATGCTCGCCATCGGACAGGCGCCAACCGTGCAGCGCGTTCTCCTGCATGGTCGTCATCACATAGTCGCCGTCCGGCGACCATAGAACATTGAGATGCGAACCTTTCCACTCGAGCTTGGCCGGCTCCGAGTTTTGCGCCAGCCACCACAAACTCACACCGTTGTAGTGCGTCACCGCCAGGCGTTTGCCCTTGGGGTTGATGGCCAGCCCGCCGACCGAACTGGCGTGGCTGAGTTTGCGCGCTTCCTTGTCTTTCTTGCCGAGCACGAAGGCGTCCTTGGCGGCGGCATAGGCGCGGATGCCCGCACCAGCATGCGCCGTGACGTGCTCGATCCAGCGGCCTTTGTGTTCGGCGATGGTTTCCGTCTTGCCCGCGGCGGTCGTCTTGACCACACGCCCGTCCTCGCCGCCCGACAAGAACGAACCGTTCTCGATGTCGGCGCACAGACACAGGGCAGCACCTTTATGCGCTTCGACCGTTACCGCTTCCGCGTCGGGCGTTGCGCTATCGATCAGGCGCACCGTGCCGTCGCCGAGCGCCACCGCAAACAGGCGGCCGTTGAGGGCCGCGCCCACGACATAATCTCCAAACGGAAACGTCGCCACACGCGCGGTCGCCGCACTCGATTGCTCGGGACGGATCGCCGTGACCATTGATTTAGGCGATACAGGCCGCGAAGCCCTGCTTCAAGGCTTCTTCATCCAATTTTCTGCCAATGAAGACGAAACGGCTCTTGCGCTTGTCCTTGGCCGGCCACGGTCCGCTGAAGGCACCCTCGGACACCATGTGCACGCCCTGGAAGACATAACGCGAATCGCTGCCCGTCATGTTGAGGATGCCCTTGCAGCGCAGGATGTCCTGGCCCTGGCTCATCAGCACTTCGTTGATCCAGGCGTCGAACTTGGTCTCGCTCAAGGGCTTGTCGGTGGTCACCGAAATGCTGCGGATGTCGGTGTCGTGCAGCGGGTTGGCGGCGTGCTCGTCATGATGATGGCCGTGCCCATGATGGTCATGTCCATGATGATCGTGATCATGGTCATGCGCGTGATCATGCGTCGCGTCGAAAGCATGGCCGTGCAGGAAACACGGATCCAGTTCGAGGATGCGGTTCAGGTCGAAAGCACCCATGTCCAGAATCTTGTCGAGCCCGATGCCGCTGCGCACGGTGTGATGGATCTTGGCGAAGGGGTTGAGCTTGCGCACATGCGCCTCGATCCGCTTCAGCTCTTCCGGCGAAACGAGATCGGTTTTATTGAGCAGCACGATATCAGCGAAGGCAATCTGTTCTTCAGCCTCGTTCGAATCCTTCAGGCGTTGCTCGATGTGCTTGGCATCGACCACGGTCACGATGCTGTCGAGCCTGGTCTTCTTCTTGATATCCTCGTCGGTGAAGAAGGTCTGGGCCACCGGCGCCGGATCGGCTAGGCCGGTGGTTTCCACCAGGATGGCGTCGAACTTGCCTTTGCGCTTGAGCAGGTTGCCGATGATGCGGATCAAATCGCCGCGCACGGTGCAGCAGATGCAGCCGTTGTTCATCTCGAAGACTTCTTCGTCCGCACCCACCACCAGGTCGTTGTCGATCCCGATCTCGCCGAATTCATTGACGATCACCGCGTATTTCTTGCCGTGATTTTCAGTCAGCACGCGGTTGAGCAGCGTGGTCTTGCCGGCGCCGAGGTAGCCGGTCAGGACGGTGACGGGAATGGCGGATTCGCTCATGGGAAGACTCGCTCAGGGGTTATGCGTGCACGATATATAGGAGCTTGCCTGCTTGGTTAACAGGGGCCTCAAAACGCAACCGGCGCGGTCCTTTTTGAGGAACCGCGCCGGCCGTCAATCTTTCGCGAAGGAGGCTTAGGCCTGTTCGTCTTCGGCAGGCGCTTCTTCGGTGGCTTCGCCTTCTGCCGCACCCTCAAGCTTGGCGGCGTCTTCGGCGCGTTCCAGCAACTCAGCCGCGACGACCTTCTGGTTGGCTTCTTCAACCGAGCGGGCGACGGTGAATTCCACGTCGATCTTCACTTCCGGATGCAGGCGCACCGCGGTCTTGAAGGTGCCCAGGATCTTGACCGGGGCGTTGAGCAGCACGGTGGCCGAACGGTCCATGGCGATGCCCTTCTCGCGGATCGCGTCGCCGATATCGCGTGCGCTGACGGAGCCGTACAGCTGCCCGCCTTCGCCGGCCGAGCGCACGATGATCAGCTTCAGGCCGTCCATCTTCTTGGCCAGAACCTCGGCTTCGCCGCGGCGCTTGGCGTTGTTGGCTTCCAGCTCGGACTTCTTCGATTCATACAGAACCTTGTTGTCCTTGTTGGCGCGCAGCGCCTTCTTCTGCGGGAACAGGAAGTTGCGGGCGAAGCCCGGCTTCACGTTGACCACGTCGCCCATCTGGCCCAGGCGTTCGATGCGTTCGAGCAAAATCACTTCCATCACTCACCTCCGTTACGTCGCGCGAGATATCGCGTGCGTATGTGCAAAAATCCGTCCATCACACCCAGGCCGGCCAGCGCCACTAAAGCCACGCTCGCCATCGCCAGGGCAAAAACATAAAAGCCCAGCAGCCACATCAGTCTCTGCTTGGTCTTTGCCGCGGCGGTATGCACCACCGCAAGACCCTGCAGTACCGGCGGCAAACTCAAGACCGCCGCCGCGTTGCCGGCGATGAAGCCGGCGTCATCCCTCAACAGCACCGCCGCGATGGCCGTCAGCCCGAACAGGGCGAAAAACCATTGCGGCGCCGCGAACCCGCGATAATCCGGCGTCGGCCAGACCGCGAGCTTCATCCGCGAGAGCAGCATCTG
>CANKHC010000061.1 GCA_947481595.1 Fidelibacterota bacterium | reverse complement strand
CAGCACCAGCCATCACTTTTCCTGTCGCGGTAACCTTGAACCGCTTCTTGGCGGAGCTTTTGGTCTTCATCTTGGGCATTTTGGCGTCCTTTCGTAAGCTGACGGGTTTTTGAAACCCGGCCGGAGGCATGCCCTAAAAGTCTGATATTATTGACTTTTTAGCCCTTTGGCCGGTGGACCCCGGCAAAGCCGGGCCCCTTTGATCTGGCCAGGGAATCGGAACCCCCCGGCCAAGAAGGCGCGCTTATACTCAAGACCCCCCCGATTTGCAAGGCGGGACGCCGGTTTAGCCCCAGGTTGCCTCTGGGTTGTCGTGGGCATATTCCCACCCTAAATCGGCGCTAGAGTAGGCTCCTGGGTCCGGTATGGAGGTTGGCTATGAAATCTCTCAAGGCATTGGTTTTGGCAGCGGCGGTTCTCACCCTTCCGCTCACGGCTCAGGCCGGGGTGGACGTCACTTTCGGCGACTCCGCCAAGTTCACCGACGCCAACCTGCGCGGCTACCGCAGCGCCAAGGACCGCGATCAGGTGATGCGCACCCTCAAGCGCCACATTGAACTGCGCGCCGCCCGTTATGTCGCCCCCGGCCAGGATCTCTCCATCCGCATCACCGACATCGACCTCGCGGGTCGCACCAACAATTTCTTCAATCCGAATGACATCCGCCTGATGACCGCCATCGACGCCCCGGCGATCACGCTGACGTATGCGCTCACCGAAAACGGCCGCACCGTCACCAGCGGCGAGGAGCGCGTGATCGACATGAACTATCTGATGGGCGTGAATTGGTACGGTTCGAGCGACCAATTGAGCTACGAGAAGGAAATGCTCAACGACTGGTTCGCGAAACGCTTCGCCAAACGCTAGGACGTTTTGCGGCGTGCGAGGGCTGCGTCGATGCTCCACGCTCCGCCGCCGGCGAAGAAGAAATAGAAAAACACGAAGCAGTAGACGATCGCCAATTCCCCACCGTTGAGGATGGGGAAGAAGCCCCGCGGCGCATGCGCGAGGAAATAGGCTATGGCCATCATGCCTGAGAGGATGAAGGCGACGGGCCGCGTGAACAGACCCACCAGCATCAGCAGTCCGCCGCCGAACTCGAGCAGGCCCGACGCCAGCATCATTGTCGGCAAAGGCGAGGGGAAAGGCTGCGGCGCCGGCGGAAAGCCGACCATCTTCTGCAGGCCGTGCTCGAAGAACAGCAGCGCCGTTACGACCCGCAAAACACTGAGGATTCGCGGTGCCCAGGGCAATAACGTGACTTCGAGCTTGTTCATGATGCTTCCCCCAAAAACAAATTCGGAGATCTTGCGATCTCCGAACTTTGCCTCGTTTCCTTATTTCGGCGCGACGACCATGACGATCTGCCGGCCTTCGGAGCGCGGTTCCTGCTCCACTTTGGCGTCTTCTTCGAAATAGGCTTTGACGCGGTTGAGCAGGCGGTGGCCCAGCTCCATATGCGCCATCTCGCGTCCCCTGAAGCGCAAGGTCACCTTCACCTTGTCGCCCTCCTCGAGGAAGCGCTTCATCGCCTTCATCTTCGTCTCGTAGTCGTGATCGTCGATGTTCGGGCGAAGCTTGATCTCTTTGACTTCGATGACCTTCTGCTTCTTGCGCGCCTCGTTCTTCCGCTTTTGCTCCTCGTACTTGTACTTGCCGATGTCGAGGATTTTGCAAACGGGCGGGTCGGCGTTTGGGGAGATCTCCACCAAATCCAATCCGGCTTCGTCGGCTTTGCGCAATGCTGTTTCACGGTCCACGACCCCGACGTTCTCGCCGTCAGCGTCGATTAGGCGCACCGTCTTGTTGGTGATCTGGTGATTCATCCGCGGACCGTCGTTCTTGGACGCGGGCGCCTGTTGCTCAAATCTAGCTATGTAGCAATCTCCTGTCGTTGTTGTTCCTGTTGCCTCCCACTGAGTACGGAAGGCAGCGAACCCAGTTCCCAATCTGGCTTATTCAACCATGCCGGGAATGGCGGATTCCTTGGCAAGTCTATCGGTTGCCTCATCCAGCGCAAGGATTTCTTGGTTCGCGCCACCCAGGCGGCGCAGCGCCACCGTGCGCCCCTCGGCCTCTTTTTTGCCGACGACCACCAGCACGGGGACCTTGGCCAGGGAGTGCTCCCTGACCTTGAAATTGATCTTCTCGTTGCGCAGGTCGGCCTCCCCGCGCAGGCCGTTGGCGCGCAAAGTCGCCACCACGTCCCGGGCATAGTCGTCGGCTTCCTCGGTGATGGTGCAAACCACCGCCTGCACCGGGGTCAGCCACATGGGGAACTTGCCGGCGTGATGCTCGATCAGGATGCCCAAGAACCGCTCAAAGGTGCCCAGAATGGCGCGGTGGAGCATGACCGGACGGTGTTTGGCACCGTCTTCACCCACGTACGTCGCATCCAGGCGCTCCGGCAGCACGTAATCCAGCTGGATGGTGCCGCACTGCCAGGTGCGTCCAATGGCATCGGTCAGGTGGAATTCCAGCTTGGGCGAATAGAACGCGCCTTCTCCGGGCAGTTCTTCCCAGCCGTATTCCGGGCCCTGACGTCCCGCGAGTCGCACGGCCTCGCGCAGGTTGTTCTCGGCGCGGTCCCACATTTCGTCGGTGCCGAAGCGTTTGGCCGGGCGCAAGGCCAGCTTGATGGCGTAGCGCTCAAAGCCCAGGTCCCTGTAGACCACGTCCAGCAGTTCGCAGAACTTGCGCACTTCCTCGACGATCTGGTCCTCGCGGCAGAAAATATGCGCGTCGTCTTGGGTGAACTGGCGCACGCGCATGATGCCGTGCAGGGCGCCGTGCGGCTCGTTGCGGTGACAGCAGCCGAACTCGGCGAGGCGCAAGGGGAGATCGCGGTAGCTCTTGATGCCTTGGCGGAAAATCAGAACGTGCGCCGGGCAATTCATCGGCTTCAGCGCCATCAGATCGCTTTTGCCCGTCAGCACCGGACCTTCGTCCTCGGTGCTCGGCACTTCGTCGGGCACCACGAACATGTTCTCGCGATACTTGCCCCAGTGGCCCGACGCTTCCCACTGCTTGGAATCCATCAGCTGCGGGGTTTTGACTTCGAGGTAATCAGCGGCGTCGAGACGCCGGCGCATATAGCTTTCGAGCTGGCGCCATAGGATGAAGCCCTTGGGATGCCAGAACACGCTGCCTTGCGCTTCCGATTGCAGATGGAACAGGTCCATCTCCTGGCCGATCTTGCGATGATCGCGCTTCTCGGACTCCTCGAGCATCGTCATGTACGCGGCGAGCTGCTTCTCGTCGGCCCAGGCGGTGCCGTAAATCCGCTGCAGCATGGCGTTGTTGGAATCGCCGCGCCAATAGGCCCCCGCCAGCTTGGTCAGCTTGAAAGCCTTGCCGAGTTTGCTGGTGGACGCGAGGTGCGGCCCGCGGCACAGGTCGAGCCACTTGTCGCCTTGGCGATAAATGCTGATGGGTTCGCCGGCAGGGAAACCTTCGATCAGCTCAGCCTTATAGTGTTCGCCGATTTTTTTGAAGGATGCGATCGCTTCGTCGCGGTCCCACACTTCGCGGGTGATTTTCTCGTCGCGGTCGACGATCTCGCGCATCTTGGCTTCGATCTTCGGCAGATCGTCGAGGGTGAAGCGCTCATCGCGCGCGAAGTCGTAATAGAAGCCGTTCTCGATCGACGGACCAATGGTCACCTGGGTGCCGGGGAATAACTCCTGCACCGCTTCGGCCAGCACGTGGGCGGCATCGTGGCGCAGCAGCTCCAGCGCGTCGGCGTCCTTCTTGGTGACGATGGCGAGCTTGGTGTCTTCCGTCAGCGGCAGCATCAGGTCCTTCATCTCGCCGTTGATGCGCACGGCCAGGGCAGCCTTGGCCAGACCAGGGCCGATATCAGCCGCCACGTCGGCGCCGTTCACGGGCCGGTCGTAGGTACGGACGCTGCCGTCGGGAAGGGTGATCGCAACCATCGGTTTGTCAGTTCAAATGGGTCAAAAGGTCGCGGGAATCTAGAGGGTGGGCGCGGCTTGTCAAGCAAACCGCCAGGAAATCAGGACAATCTTAGCGGCTGAAAGGATTGAGCTTTTTCAGCAGCTTTGAGACCTTGGCCGTTCGCGTCTTGTGGGCGACGGCGGATTGATCGATCAGCCAGGTCACCTGCAGGACCTTGCGCTCGCCGGCGAAGGGCAGGTGGCCGTGCCAGGAGTTGTCCGCCCGGCGAAAGCCGAAAATGCTGCCCACCACCGGGCTGATCTCGGCCACATAGTCTTCGAAATTGTCGGCGCTGCGCAGGACCCGAAGCCGCCCCGCGCCCGCGTCCTTCCAGCTTTCGTTCAGATAAATCAGCACGGTGGCGATCTTGCTGACGCTATCGGTATGGATGCGCCCATCGGAGGCCGCCGACCAATGTCGCAAGGTGATCAGCTTGGGCTTTTCGGTCAGGGGCAAGTCCAGCTTCTCGCCTACGGCGGCACTGAAGGCCGGGTCTTCGATATCGGCCAGGAGGTCGGCGAAAGCGCCGGCCACAGGAAGGTCGCCCACCGGAAAAAAGCCCGTCTGCTTGATCGCCGGAAAATCGCGCAGCACCGCCGGCGCGGCATCCGCCTTCAGGGCCTCGGCGCCGATGAAATGGCGGTAAGGCTCCGCCATGGGCAGGACCTTTGTAATGGCGTCAAGGTTCAGGACACGCACGTACTTTCTCCTGCGGCGGAATATAGCGCAGCCGCCGCGCTGCCGTCACTTCTTGAACAAACTTGCCAGCACTTCGCCGAGGGGGACTTCGCTGAGCTTCTGCCGGCGGAGAATGCTGATCCGGGGACCGCGCGGCCCCACTAACGCCGGGTCTGAGGCGCTGTTGAACAGCACCACCGACTTGCAGCCTGCCGCCGCCGCCAGGTGCATCACACCGTTGTCGGGGCCCACCGCCGCCGTCGCGGCCCAAGCCAGGAACACCAACTCATTGACCGTCGCCTTGCCGGTCAGATCGATGGTCGAGGGGCACATCTCTCGCACCACGTCGCACAGGTCTGCCGGCACGCCGAGGCCCACCAGCACGGGAATCTGCCCCGCATCGGCGAGGTCACGCGCCAGTTCGCCGTACGTCATCGCCGACCACGGCGCGCCCGGGCCGGGCGAGGCGGCGATCATCACAAAGGGCTCGGTCATGCGGAACGGTACGGCGAACGACGTCACCTGGCGCGCCACCCACGAGAGATCGGGGCGCAACACCGCGCCGATGCCCGCGACTTTCAATTGCGCCGCCCAGCGGTCGGCAAGATGCATCGCCTTGCGCCGGGGATCGGTATAGGCGAGCGCCGTTCCGGCGATCTCCCCCGACCACGGAATATCTTTCGGGGTGAAAGACTGCCAGCCGTACATCATTTGAAACAGCCGCTTACTATGCGCTGTGGCATCGAGGTCATAGACGCGGCTGAAGTCCTGCGCCCGCAACTTCGCGCGCATCGGCCACACCTTGCGCAAATTTGTCTGGCCTTCGCTGTCATCGGCCCAGATCTGGTCGTAGTAGGGCGCGGTAGCGGCGAAAGCCGAGCATTCGCGCGCCGCGAGCAGGGTGATCTCGGCATCCATGTGATGGGCGCGGATGGCCCCCATGGCGCCCAGCGCCGGAACGAAGCGCGAAAGCCCCTGGGCAGAGATCACCAGGATGCGCGGCCTGATCGCAAGGCTCGTCATGTCTTCGCGGCCAGCACTTCGTCATAAACCGCCAGCGTGCGCGCGCACATCTCGGTCTTGCTGAACAAGGTGCGCGCCCGCTCGATCGACGCCGCGGCGATGCGCGCGCGCTCGTCTTCGGAAAGATTGAGGGCCCGCTCCAGCGCATCGGCCAGCGAGATGGGATCGCTCGGCGTAAACAGCCAGCCGGTGACACCCGCTGTGATGATCTCCGGTCCGCCGCCGTGAGAAGGGGCCACGACCGGCCGTCCCATGGCTTGCGCTTCGGCCACCACGCGGCCGAATGCCTCCGGGCGCGTCGAGGCCGACACCACCACATCCGAAACCATGTACGCCGCCGGCAAGTCGTAACAGTCGTCGATGATGTGCACGTCCGCGCCGCGCGCGGCGGCATAGCGCATGATGTGATTGCGGTGGTTGGGCCGGCCATGGTCCTGGCCCACCATGATGCAGCGTACCGGCGTCTGTCCGCGCCGCTGCAGTTCGACGATGGCGTCGATCAGGAGTTCGTGGCCCTTCCAGGCCGACAACCGCCCCGGCAACATCGCGACGTGCTGTGAGTCGGACAGGCGCCACTTGGTCGCCAGTTGGATCAGGCGTTGCGGCGAAACATGCCCGCGGTCGAACATCGCCAGATCGACGCCGCGGTGGATCACTCGGATTCGCTCGGCCGGCACGTTGTATTCCCGCATGACGTGATCGCGGATGAACTCGGACACCGCGATGACAACCTGGCCGTCGGCCATGACGCGGTTGTAAACCTTCTTCAGGCCAAAAGGCCCCAAACCATAGACGCCGTGAAACGTGGTGACGAACGGAACACCGGTGCTGCGCGCGGCCTCACGCGCGCTCCACGCCGGCGCGCGGCTGCGGGCGTGCACAATGTCCACGCCCTCGGCACGGATCAGCGCCGCCAGCGTCTCGGCGTTCTTCTTGATCTTGAAATAATTCTTGGTGGCGAGCGGTAAGGTGATGTGTTCGGCGCCCGCGCGCTCGAGCTCGCGCACCATGGGCCCGCCCGCCGAGACCACCAGGGCCCGCCAGCCGGCCTGCACCAAAGCAGCGGCGACATCGACCGTGCCGCGCTCGACCCCGCCCGAAATCAGGTTGGGCAGGACCTGCAGCACACAGCGCCGCTTTGTGTCAGTTTTCTCAGGCATAGACCGCCTTGTAGCATGCCCCACAGGCAAGATTCGCCTTGGAATTGCCCCGTTGAAATGTTGATTTAGGCCATGGATTTGGCGCCCCCTGACCAAACAAAATTTCACACCCTTTCCGACGGCTCCCGGCGGGCCTACGACCTGCTTCCGGGGCGCCCCGGCGTGGTCTTTCTGCACGGCCTGATGTCCGACCGCGGCGGTACCAAGGCCCAAGCGCTGGAGGCCCATTGCCGTGCCAAAGGCTACGGCTTCCTGCGCTTTGACATGTTCGGCCACGGCCAGTCCTCGGGCCGCTTCGAGGAAGGCGGCATCAGCCGCTGGACCGCCGACGCCGTGGCACTGATCGACGCGCTGACGACGGGTCCCCAGCTCCTCGTCGGTTCCAGTATGGGCGGCTGGGTGATGATCCAAACCGCCTTGGCGCGCTCGGAGCGGATCAAAGGCTGCGTCGGCATTGCCGCAGCACCCGATTTCACCGCCGACATGCGCGCGGGATTCTCCGCCGACCAGCAGGCGGCGCTGCGCGCCACCGGCATCATTCACTATCAAAGCGACTACGACACCCGGCCCTATCCGATCACCGCCCACCTGCTCGATGACGGTCAATTCAACATGGTCTTGGGCGCGCCCATCCCGATCACCTGTCCGGTGCGCCTCCTGCACGGCCAGGAAGACACCGGCGTGCCGTGGCAGAAGTCACTCGCCCTCGCCGAACGCATCACCGGCGGCGATGTGGACGTGCTGCTGATCAAGGATGGCGACCACCGGCTGTCGCGCCCAGCCGACCTCGCTAAACTCTGCGCGATGCTCGATGAATTGGTTGATAAGGTGAGCCTATGAAACCGCTCATCCTCGCTGCCGTTCTTTTCTCCACCGCTGCCTTCGCGCCCACCTTTGCAGCCGATGCGCCCCCGGCGGCGGCGCCCTCTACGCCATCTGCAGATCCGCCGTTGCAGTTCGCGCCCGATCCCGATCTCAAGAACCCCGCCTACACCTACCGCACCTGCCTCGATCTCACCCGCACCCAACCCGACAAAGCCATAGAGCTCGCCGGCAAGTGGCTAGGCCTCAGCGGCGGCGAGCCCGCGCGTCACTGCCAGGCACTTGCCCTGGTGGCTCTGAAGGAATGGGGCGAGGGGGCAACGCGCCTGGAAGAAATCGCCGCTGAATCCCGCCAGACCCCCGGGGTGCGCGCCAACATGCTCGCCCAAGCCGGCCAGGCTTGGATTCTCGCCGGCGAACTCCCGCGGGCCTATGCCGCGCAGACTACGGCGTTGCAGATCATCCCCGCCGGCACGCGCCAGCAGGCCGAGATCCTGCTCGACCGCGCCAGCACACTCGTCGAGGCGGCTGAGTTGGATGACGCTATCGCCGACATCAATGCCGCCCTCGCGGTCACACCCAACAACGCCGAGGCCATGGCCTTCCGCGCCAGCGCCCACCGCCTCAAAGGCGACATCGACGCCGCGTTGTCCGATGCCGACGCTGCTCTCGGGTTCAATGCGCAAAATGTCGCGGCCCTGCTCGAGCGCGGCAACATCTACCGCATTCAGCGCCGTGTCGACGAGGCGCGCCGTGATTGGTTGAAGATCCTCGATCTTGAGCCCACGTCAGCTGAAGCCGACGCCGCCCGCGAAAACATCGCCCGCGTGGATGTCGACTTGGGGAAAGTGGTGAAGTAGCTAAAAGTCGAGATCTGCGTATATCGCCGCCGGCTGCACACCGGGCACCATGTCCCGCAGCAAGCACCGGAAACTCGGCCGCGACTTGACGCGGACGTACCACTCCTTGGTCAGCGGATGATCGCTCCACGGCACGTCACCGGTGTAGTCCACCAGTGATAACTGCGCCGCCGCCGCCAGGTCCGCGACACTCAGATGATCGCCCGCGAGCCAGCTCCGCCGCTCCGTCAACCAGGCGATGTAATTCAAATGCGTGTGGATATTCTCGCGTCCGGCCCGAAGCGCGCGGGAATCGGGGGCGGCGTTGGCGCTCACCCGGCGCAATAATTTCTCGCCGGCTAGGTGCTGCGTCACTTCACGGGCGAATTTCTGATCGAACCACAAAGCCAGGCGCCGCGCCTCGGCGCGCGTGGCGGCATCGCGCCCGGTCAGCGTGGTCTCGGGATAAACGTCGTCGAGATATTCACAGATCACGCCGTCGCCGCAGATCACGCTCTCATCGTCATCCACCAGCACGGGTAGTTCACCGGATGGATTGAGCACCAACAGATCCTCGTCGGTCCGCCACGGATCGCTGCTGTGCTCAGTGAATTCCAGGCGCTTTTCATGCAGCGCCAGGCGCACTTTGCGCGAGGTCGCCAGAAGCGTGTGATGGAACAAGGTGCGCATGGGCGACCTGATTATAGGACCAGATCGCGGCGCACCAGAGACATTGTAAGGAGTGTCTTAGTCGCCCTGGTTGTAGATCGACTTGACCAGCTCCGTGAGGGTCACGCCGATCTTGTCGCCCGAGGTGATGACGACTTCGCCGCGTGCGATCAGCACTTCGTTGGCGAAGATTTCCACAGGGTCGGAGGTCTTCTGCTCCAGCTCCACGACGGCGCCGCGGCCGAGTTTGAGGAGCTGGTTGACGCGCAAGCTCGCCTGGCCGAGCACGACGGAAATATCCACGTCGACGCCGTAGACGGCTTGTTTGCTCTTTTCGTCGTCGTCGTCTTTCGCCATCGGTCCACTATAGCCACGGATTCTGGCGCGGCAAGGTGCCCGCCCAGTTTTCCGACTTCAGCCTATGTACGATTGGTTAAGAAGTGGTTTTCAGGTGCAGCGCAGCCGCCATCAAAGCCTGGGTATAAGGGTCCTTGGGCGAATTGAAGACCTCCGCCGCCGGGCCGCTTTCGCGCACCGTACCGTCTTTCATGACGATGATGTTGTCGGCCAGGGCCTGGACGACGCGCAGGTCGTGGCTGATGAACAGGTAAGCCAGGCGATACTTGGCCTGCAGGTCGCGCAACAGATCGACGATCTGCGCCTGCACCGAGACATCAAGAGCACTGGTGGGTTCGTCCAGCACCAGGAACTTGGGCCTCAGCACCATCGCCCGCGCAATGGCGATGCGCTGGCGCTGTCCGCCTGAGAATTCGTGCGGATAACGGTCCCGCATGCTCGGATTGAGCCCCACTTCCTGCAAGGCTTCCGCGACACGGTCGCTCTGCTCCTTCTCGGTGCCGATCTCGTGCACCGTCAAACCCTCGGCGATGATCTGGCCGATGGACAGACGCGGGCTCAAGGAGCCGAAGGGGTCTTGGAAGACCACCTGCATGTGCCGGCGCTGCGGACGCAGGGCCTTTGGCGTCAGGCCGTCGATGCGTTCACCCTGGAACCGGATCGCGCCCTCGCTCGAAATCAGGCGCAAGATGCCAAGCCCCAGCGTGGTCTTGCCCGAACCGCTTTCGCCGACGACGCCAATCGTCCGCCCGGCGGCCACGGTCAGCGACACACCGTCGACGGCTTTGATGTAGCCGATCGTCTTGCGAATGACGCCGCGCTTGATCGGGAACCAGACCTTCAGATTTTCGGTGGCGATGATCTCCTCGCCGGCCGGTGCGCGCTCGCCCTTGGGCTTGGGCTGGGCCGCGAGCAATCGTTTGGTGTAGTCGTGTTGCGGCGCCTTGAAGATCTCGCCGACCTGGCCCTGCTCGACAATGGTGCCGTCCTTCATCACACAGACCCGGTCGGCGATCTGGCGCACGATGGAGAGATCGTGAGTGATGAACAAAAGCGCCATGCCCAGGCGCTCCTTGAGGTCGCGCAACAGCTCCAAGATCTGCGCCTGGATGGTCACGTCGAGGGCCGTCGTCGGCTCATCGGCGATCAGGATGTCGGGATTGAGCGCCAGCGCCATGGCGATCATTACGCGCTGCCGCTGCCCGCCGGACAGTTCGTGCGGCAACGCGCCCAGGCGTTGCTCGACATTGGGCAGGCCGACAAGGCGCAACATTTCGAGCACACGCGCGCGCTTGGCTTCGCCGGTGATGCCGGCGTGGATCTCCAAGACTTCGCCCACCTGCTTTTCAATGTTGTGCAGCGGGTTGAGCGAGGTCATCGGCTCCTGGAACACCATGCCGATGCGGTTGCCGCGCACCTTGCGCAGCTTCTCTTCGGGTGCGTTCAGAAGCTCTTCGCCGCGATAGAGAATGCTGCCGGAAGGATGGTGCGCAGTCGGATAGGGCAAAAGTCCTAAGATCGAGAGCGCAGTGACGGTCTTGCCGGATCCGCTTTCGCCGACCAAGGCCAGCGTCTCGCCTTTGGCGAGCGTGAAGCTGACACCTTTGACGGCGGCCACGGCGTTTTCGCCGCGCCCGAAGGCGACGCCCAAATCAGAAACGGCGAGGATCGGCTGGGTGTCGGTCATGCTCACGCGAAAGTCTTACGGGGATCAAGCGCATCGCGCACCGCTTCGCCGACGAAAACGAGCAGGGTCAGCATGCCGGCGATGGCGAAAAAGCCGGTGAAGCCCAGCCACGGCGCTTGCAGGTTCTCTTTGCCCTGGCGCAAAAGCTCGCCCAATGACGCCGAGCCCGGCGGCATGCCAAGACCGAGAAAATCGAGCGACGTCAGAGCCACCACGGCGCCCGAGAGGATAAACGGCAGGAAGGTGACCGTCGCCACCACCGCGTTAGGCAGGATGTGCTTGGCCATTACACCGACGTCGCTCATGCCGAGCGCCTTGGCGGCACGAACGTAGTCAAGATTGCGCGCGCGCAGGAACTCGGCGCGCACGACGGAAACAAGCGACGTCCAGCTAAACAGCAGAAGAACAAGAAGCAGCGTCCAGAACCCCGGCGCGATGATCGAGGACACGATGATCAGAATGAACAATTGCGGCAGGCCGCCCCAGATCTCGATGAAGCGCTGGAAAAACAAGTCGATCTTGCCGCCGAAGTATCCCTGCACCGCGCCGGCGGCGACGCCGACGATGGAGGAGACAATCGTAAGGGCCATCGCGAACAGCATCGAGATGCGGAAGCCGTAGATCAGGCGGGCCAGCACGTCGCGGCCCTGGTTGTCGGTGCCCAGCCAGTGCTTGCGGTCGGGCGCCGATGGCGCCGGGCGACCCAAGTTAAAGTCAATGGTATCGAAGCTAAAGGGGATCAAGGGCTCGACCATCCAGCCGTCCTTGGCGATGGCGCCCCGCAAGAAATTATCGGTGTAGTCGGCGGGCGTCTCGAAGGCGCCACCAAACGTGGTTTCGGGATAATCCACCAGCACCGGGAAATAGAGATCGCCCTTGAAGCTCATCACCAACGGCCGGTCGTTGGCGATGAATTCGGCGAACAGCGCGATGATGAACAGCACGGCGATGATCCACAGCGACCAATACCCACGTCCATTGGCGCGGAAGTTGTTCCAGCGGCGGCGGTTGATCGCCGACAGACGCGCGGTCAGCGAACTCATGTGGCACTCATGTGGCTCGGGCCTCGAAATCGATGCGCGGATCGACCATGTGATAGGTCAAATCACTGACCAGGTTGAGGACCAAGCCGACGATGCTGAAGAGATAAAGCGAGCCGAAGACCACCGGATAGTCGCGATCGAGGATCGCCTGGTAGCCGAGCAGGCCCAGCCCGTCGAGAGAGAAGATCACCTCGATCAGCAGCGAGCCGGTGAATAGCATGGTCACCAGCGTCGCCGGGAACCCCGCGATCACCAGCAGCATGGCGTTCCTGAAAATATGCCCATAGAGCACGCGGTTGGGCGCGAGGCCCTTGGCCTTGGCCGTGAGCACGTACTGCTTGTTGATCTCATCGAGGAAGCAGTTCTTGGTCAGCATGGTCAGCGAGGCGAAGCCGCCGATGGTCATGGCCGTCACTGGCAGAATCAGATGCCAAGCGTAGTCGGTGACCTTGCCCCACCACGACAGCTCGGCCCAATTGTCGGACGTCAGTCCGCGCAGGGGGAACCAGTCGAGATAGCTGCCGCCGGCGAAGACCACGATCAGCAGGATCGCGAACATGAACGACGGCACGGCATAGCCGATGACAACGGCATAGGACGTGCCGACATCAAACGTTGACCCGTCGCGCACCGCCTTGGAGATGCCGAGTGGAATGGAGATCAAGTAGATGATGAGTGTCGACCACAGGCCGATGGAAATCGACACCGGCATCTTCTCAAGGATCAGGTCGCCCACATCGATGGTGCGGTAGAAACTCTGACCCAGGTCGAAGGCCAGATAGTTTTTCATCATCAGGAAGTAGCGCTCATGCGGCGGCTTGTCGAAGCCGAACTGCTTCTCGATTTCCTTGATGAACGCAGGGTCCATCCCCTGTGCGCCGCGGTACATGCTGGTGTTGCCCCCACCGGCGCGTGATGCGATATCGCCGCCGGATCGCAAACCTCCAACGCCTCCGGTATCCATGCCCTTGATCTGCGCCAACACGCGCTCCACCGGCCCGCCGGGGGCCAGTTGAACGATGATGAAATTGAGCGTGATGATCCCGAACAGGGTCAGCGGGATAAGCGCTAAGCGGCGGATGATATAGGCGAACACGGGGTGCTATCGGTTCCAGATGTCTCTTGGCGTATCTCTAGGGCGTTTCAGGTCCGCCGACGGCGAACAACAAACACCACCATAACCCCTGCGAGGGCGACAAGGCCTAAAATCAACGCAAGGCTCGGACCGTCCCCGTTGTTTTCAGCAGTTCCAGCCGGCGCAGCGCGTTTGGCGGCGACCACGGCGGCCTTGGCTTCGTCGTACCACCAATAGGCCGGATTCGGGCCGGACTCGGTCTGAACGTCCGGGTAGCCGAAACGATCCCACACCGCCCACAGGATCTTGGGCTCGGCATAGGCCGGCACCACGTAGTGGCTCCACAGCAGGATTCGGTCCATGGCATGGGCGTAAGCCACCAGGCTTTCGCGCGACGGCGCCTTGACGATTTCGTCGATGATGGCATCGAGAACCGGGTCTTTGGCGCCGGGCCAGTTCTCATTGCCCGGCTGGTCGGCGGCGGCGCTGCCCCACATCTGGCGCTGCTCGTTGCCCGGCGAGTTGCTTTGCCCGCCCCAGGGAAAGTCGCCAATGGTCATGTCGAAATCGTATTCGTTCATGCGGTTGATGTACTGGGTCTGATCGATCACGCGCAGCGTGCCCTTGATCCCCAATCGCTCGAGGTTCTGCAGATAGGGAATGATCCAGGTCTGGAAGATCGCGTCCTTGATCAGGAATTCGAATGCGAACGGTGTGCCCTGTGCGTTGCGGAGCGCGCCGTCCTTGACCGTCCAGCCGGCGGCGGTGAGCAGGTTCTGGGCCTTCAAGAGGTTGTCGCGGATGTTACCGGTGCCGTCGGTCTGCGGCGGCTTGAAGGGCGTGGTGAAAACCTCGTCAGGAATCTTGCCGCGGTATTTTTCGAGGATGGCGAGTTCCTCGCCTTGTGGCAGCTCGGTGTTGGACGACCCCAGTTCCGAACCCATCCAATAGCTGGTGAATGATGCCATCAGGCCATGGCCGACGGTTCTGTTGCTGGCTTCGAAATCGAAGGCATAGCTCATGGCTTCGCGCACCTTGCGGTCGGCGAATAGCGGCCGGCGCGTGTTCATGACGAAGGGATGCACTTCGTCGGGCTGGCCGTCCTCGAACATGAGTTTGCGGATGGCGCCTGAATCGACCAGCTTTGCATCGTAGCCCGTGGCCCAGCGCGAGGCCTCGCTATCGACAAAAGTGTCGAAGGCGTCGGCCTGGAAAGCCTGAAAGGCCACGTCATCGTCACGGTAGTAATCGACGCGCATTTCGTCGAAGTTGAAAGCGCCTTTGGCGAAGTAGAAATCCTTGCCCCAATAGTTCGGATCGCGCTTGAGCACAAAGAAACGTCCCGGCTCGAAGCGGTCGATGCGGTAGGGTCCCGAGGCGTTGGGGATGTCGAGCGTCGCCGCGGCGAAGTCGCGCTTCTCCCACCACGCCTTGCTCAGCACCGGGATTGCGCCGGCGAGCATCGGCAGCTCGACGTTCGTGGCCGTCTTGAAATAGAGCTTCACCTTGCGCTCACCGGTCTTCTCGGCGCGCTCGATATCGGCCCAGTAAAGCCGGTACCGCGGATGGCCCTTGGTCATCAGCGTCTCGAAGGAGAAAATCACGTCCTCGGGCGTGACCGGCGTGCCGTCGTGAAAGCGCGCTTCGGGACGCAGAGCGAATTCGATCGACTTGTTGTCTTCGGCCACTTCGACGGTTTCGCACAGGATGCAGTAGACCGAAAAAGGCTCGTCGGCGGCGTAGCCCATTAAAGGTTCGTTGAAGTAAAAAAACGTGCCGTTGCCGTAATAGTGAATCAGGCCCGGGTAGGGGATGTTGCCCTTGACGGCGAAGGAGTTGAAGCTGTCGAAGGTGCCGATGGCGCGCCGGCGCATCACGCCGCCCTTGGGTGCATCAGGATTGACGAAGGGAAAGTTCTTGATGTCCGGACCGTACTTGGGCTCGCCGTAGAGTGTGAGGCCATGGACCGGTCTACCGCGCACCATCGCCTCGGCGCTGCTGGCCAAAAAAACACCCGTGAGGGCAATGAGAGCTGCGGCGAGTGTGCGGAGTATCATGTGAATCCTAACTGCGCCGGCGGCGCATATAGATGAGAAGGCCAATACCAGCTGCGGCGATCACCAGCGCGATAATCAGGTTGCGTGAAGTGCCCCCGGCGTTTTCTGGGGCCGTCTGAGTTGTTGCGGACACAACCGCCGGATTGGCCCACCACAAGGAGATGACACTTTCTCCCAAGAAACCTATGCCGAGCGCCGGCATCGTCGCCGGCATCGCGACCTTGTCCCAAACCGCGATACGGTCGGCCGTTATCGTATAGGTCAGCAGGCGGTAGTAATTCCACGTCATCACGCGGTCGAGCGCCCGCGTCGCCGTGATGACATCGTCATAGTCTTCGGCTTTGACGATGTGCGCAATCAAGTCATCGACCGCCGGATCCTT
>CANKHC010000060.1 GCA_947481595.1 Fidelibacterota bacterium | reverse complement strand
GGGGTCTGGACCGTCCGGCGGCGTCGGCGCTTGCAAGGCTGCCAAGTCAATTGCGTCCAGTTTCAGGCGATAGAATTTCTCCCACCGCGCACCCTCTGAAGCCGCGGCGTCTTTAAGCTTGATGTCGGCCGCAAGCGCCAGAATCTTCGTCAGCTGCATGAAGCGGTAGCGGTCGAACGTGGCGCAAAGAACCGCGCTGGCCGCGCGATCTCGATCTCGGCCGTCTTCGGTGTGCTGCGCAAGTCGGAGATGAACGACGATGCCTGCGTATTCATGGGGTCGAGGTTGAGAATCGTGATGGCGTGGTCGGCCGCCGTCGCGGTGCGCCCCAGCCTGCGCGCGCAGTCAAACGCCGCCTCCAGCACCGGTATATGATGGAGCAACAGCGCCGCGAGGCTTGAGATATACAACAAGGCCTGCTGCAGTTCACCCGCAGCGCAGTGCGCATTATAAAGCGCGAACGCCCGCAGCTTCAGCGTACGGGTCTCTTCCGAGACATCGGCCTTGCCGCCGCCGCTTCTATACGCCGTCAGCAGGCGCATGGCTTCAATGGTCCGCCCGGCGCTATCGAGCGCGCGCACCAGGCGGCGCAACGTGGCGACATCGGCGGGATCGAGGCTGTGCAAATGTTCGAGCACCACAATGGCGTCTTTAGGGAATGCGTTTTCCTGAAACGACGCCGCGAGCTTGCGCAAGGCGTCCACCTGCAAGACGGCCCGCGGCTTCGGCTGTTCCAAAACCGCGAGCGTATCGAACGGACCGGCCGTGAGCTGGTAACCGCGCGCCTGCAAAAGCTGCACAGCAGCGATGCGGTCGGCATGAGACAGATGCTGATGCTCGTAATGCACGATCCCCGGCCGGAAACGGTCGAAGTCGAACAATCTCAGGATATGAAGATCGTAGCCCTCGGTGTCGATTTGCAGGATATCGACCGTACTCACACCGAATTCCGCCAGCAGGCTGTCGATCGTGTGGCACTGAACCGTCACAGCCTGCACCAAGGATTCCAGCACGGCGGTGGTTTCCGCATTCGGGCTTGAGCGGCCGAGCACGCCGGTCGCGCTTAAAAGGTCGCCCATCACGAACGAACTGATGCCGGCGAAATGCGGCTCCAGCAGGCCGCGTGCCACCGCTTCCGGATTAATCCGCCACATCGTGCGCGCGCCGTCTTGTTCCGAGACGGCATAATTGGCGGTCATGACGTTTTCGGAGCCGGCATACAGCGCTTTGAGCTTCTCGAAATAATGCCCCACCGGCTCGACGATCAGGCCCGCGAGGTCGCGCGCGACGATATACGGGCGCAGCGGATCGAAGCTGACGCCGTCAAACCCGCCGATCTGCAGAAAGAACGGCCTCGCGCCCAACCTGCAAGTCGGGCGCATTGATGCCGGCGACTATGCCGTCAGCGCCCGCGGCTTCAACAGCGGCACCGCCAACAAGCTTCTGGTGCTGATCGATGGCCGCACGGTGTATTCGCCGCTCTATTCAGGCGTCTTCTGGGACATGCAAAACGTCGTCTCCTCGGACATCGAGCGCATCGAAGTCGTCAGCGGTCCCGGCGGCGCGCTGTGGGGCTCCAACGCCGTCAACGGCGTCATCAATGTCGTCAGCCGCAGTTCCGCCGACACCCCCGGCGGCATGGTGCGCTTCAGCGGCGGCAATGCCGACTGGAGCGGCATGGCCAAGGTCGGCGGCGCGCTCAGCGAGCGCGGCACCTACCGCGTCTATGGTCAAGCCTCGCGCCAGGGCCACACCGACACGCCGCTTGGCCTCAGCGGCGCGGATTATCTGACGCTCTATCAAGGCGGTGCCCGCACCGATTGGAACTTCGAGAACGCCAGCCTGATGGTGCAAGGCGATTACTATGAAGGCGTGAACAGACCCTCCAGCGTGGCCAAGGTCGATCTGCGCGGCGGCAATGTTTTAGGACGCTGGCACGGCGAGATCAGCGACACGTCGAATGTCGAAATCCAGGCCTATTACGATCACGCCGCCCGCGCCATCGACAACGGCATACACGACGGCATCAACACATACGACATCTCCGCGCAGCACAGTTTCATGCTCGGCGATCGTCAGCACATCACCTGGGGCGGCGGCTACCGCATCACCGACGATATCTTTGTGGGCGGCCCGCTGACGTCAGTCCTCTCGCCGGCTCAGCGCACGCTCCAGCTCGCCAACGTTTTTGCGCACGACACCATTGCACTGACATCCGCCCTAAAGCTGGCTTTGGGCCTGAAACTGGAACGCAACGCCTATACCGGCTGGGAGTACATGCCCGATGCGCGTCTGTCGTGGCAGGTCGCGCCGTCGACCATGCTGTGGGCCGCGGTCTCGCGCGCCGCGCGCACACCGTCGCGCTTCGACCGCGATCTCTTCAACACCGTGCTTGCGGGCGGGCCGACGTTCCACTCCGAAGAACTCATTGCCTACGAAGCCGGATATCGCGGCCGCCTGGCCGACAACGCCACGCTGTCGGTATCGCTGTTCTATAACGACTACGAAGACCTGCGCACGGTCGAGCCGCCGTTTCCGCTGACGATTCAAAACCTGATGGATGGTTATACCTACGGCATCGAATCATGGGCGACGTATGAACCGCTGTCGTGGTGGCGCTTGAAAGCAGGCGTGACGGCCATCGGTAAACACCTGCGTCTGAAGCCGGGCAGCGCCAGCTTCTTCGGCACGCAGAACGAGGGCAATGACCCCGACCATCAATTCTCGCTCCGCTCCGAGATGAGCCTCACGCAAGAAGTAGAACTCGATCTCGCCATGCGCGCGATTGGCGCCCTGCCCAGCCCTGCGGTTCCCTCTTATATCGCGCTCGACGCCCGCCTCGGCTGGAACGTCACCGAGCACGTCCAACTTTCCCTCAGCGGCTATAACTTGCTGGACGCGCACCATACCGAGTTCATTGTCGCCTCGCCGCCGCAGCGCGCGGTCCGCCGCAGCGTATACGCCACAGCGCGCTGGAGCTTTTAATGAGGCGCACCGTCCGCCTTCTGACGGCGCTGATCGTTTTCACCTGTGGCGCGGCGTCGATGGCCGCCGAGATTTCGCTCGAATACGCGGTGAAGGCCAACTTCCTCTATAAATTCGGCGCGTATATCACGTGGCCGGACAATGCGACGGGCGCGCCCGAGGACGCCATGAAGCTCTGCATCGTCGGCGCCGATCCGTTTGGCGCGGCGCTGGATGAAGCCGCCAAGGGCGAGAAGATCGGCACCCACCCCATCGCCATTGTCCGCCTCGCGACGCTCGCGCCCGACAGCGGCTGCCATATCCTTTTTATCCAAGGCGCCAAACGCGACGAGATCGCGGCCGCCCTCAAGGCCGTCGCCGGCAAGCCCATCCTGACAATTACCGAAACGCCCGGCGAAACTATCGACGGCAATACCGACATCATCAATTTCGTCTTGAAAGACAACCGCGTCCGCTTCGTCATCGACGAACACGCTGCCGCCGCCAGCGCCATCGAGATCAGTTCGAAACTCCTGAATCTGGCTGTCGCTGTAAGGCCGCGCTCATGAAGTGGAACAGCATGCTTCCCGACCGCTCCAAAGCCGCCCTGATTGCCGGGATGACCGCCGCACTCATGCTGCTGGCCGCCGGGCTCAGCCTCGCGGTCTACGACAGTGCGAATTACAAAACCCAGAAGCTGCGCGAAGTGACGGTCGAGGCCAACATCTTGGCGGCCAGCGTCGGCGCGCCGCTGGTGTTCGAAGACACCGATACGACGCGCGACTACCTCAATGCTTTCCTGGCCAACCCTGAAACCGACGGCGCCGCGGGCTACAACAAATCCGGCGATCTGGTCGCGACATTCTCGCGCGATGAAGCGCGCACCAGCCCCGACCGCGCGCCGCCGGAAGGGTATAACTTCGACGCGCCCTATCTCACCGTCGTTACGGCGGTCGTTGAGAACGAACACACGGTCGGTGCGGTCTATATCCGCGCCACCACCGAACCGGCCATCCGCCGCGTCGCGCGTTACGGCGGCATTTTACTGCTGATCATCATGGCTTCGCTGGCGGTCGCGGTGATGGTCTATGCCCAAAAGGCCCTCAGCCTGGCCAACGCCCAACTGAAGATGCGCGCCGCGCAGTTGGCCGAAAGCAACGACAAGCTGCGGGTAGAAATTAGTGAGCGCGAAAAAGCCGAAGCCGCGCTGCGCCAGGCACAGAAAATGGAAGACGTCGGGCAACTCACCGGCGGCATCGCCCACGACTTCAACAACATGCTGGCGGTGATCGTCGGCAATCTCAGTTTGCTGCTGCGCCGCGCCGCGCAAGGCCATACCGATCTCACACGCTATGCCGAAGGCGCCATGGAAGGCACAAACCGTGGCGCCCGTCTGACCCAACAACTTCTGGCATTCTCACGTCAACAGCCGCTGGCGCCTGTTCCGCTCGACGCCGACAATCTGATCGCCGGCATGTCGGAGCTATTGCGCCGCTCACTCGGCGATCACATCCGCCTGGAGACTATCGTCACCGGCGGCTTGTGGACCACCTATGCCGACAAAACCCAGCTTGAAACCGCCGTCCTCAATCTCGCCGTCAACGCGCGCGACGCCATGCCCGACGGCGGCAAGCTGACCATCGAAGCCGCCAACGCCCATGTAACGCAGAAAATGGCCGGGCCAGAAGATATTCCGCCGGGCGATTACGTCGTGATATTTGTACGCGACACCGGCACCGGAATGACTCCGGAAACCATCGCCAAAGCCTTCGATCCCTTCTTCACCACCAAACCCGTCGGTCAGGGCACGGGCCCGGGCCTCAGTCAGGTCTACGGCTTCGTGAAACAATCGCGCGGCCATGTGAAGATCGAAACCGAGTTGGGACGCGGCACGACGATCAAACTCTATCTCTCGCGCTTCATGGGTCCGGTCCGCCGCGACGGCACCAGCCCCGCGGCCCAGCCCTTGCCGACCGGAAGCACCAACTAAGTTCTGCTCGTGGTCGAGGACGACACCAACGTGCGGCGCGTGACCGTCGATTCCTTACGCGATCTTGGCTACACCGTGCTCAACGCCGACGGCGCGGCCAGTGCGCTCGCTATTCTCGAAAAGCACACCACGACATCGTGATGCCCGACGGCAACGGCCGCAAACTCGCGGATGAGGCCCTGATCATGCGGCCCAATCTCAAAGTGCTGTTCACCACCGGCTACACCCGCGACGCCATCGTGCATGACGGTGTGCTCGACAGCGGCGTCGAAGCGCTTCTCAAACCTTACGCCATCGAGCAACTCGCCGCGAAGGTGCGCGAAATCCTAGGCACGAAACCTAAAACCTAGCGCTACTCCGCCGCCTGCTTCGCAGCATCGCCAGCACCCGGCGTCCACCGCAGGATCGGTTTACGCGCAGCCTTGGTCTCATCCAGACGCCGGCGCGGCGAAAGCATCGGCGCGTTTTTGAACTCGGCCTCCGCCGTACCGCTTTTGGCCTTGCGCGCCAGATGCAGCATCGAGGCGATGAACTGATCAAGCGTCGCTTTGCTTTCGGTTTCGGTCGGCTCCATCAGCAGTGCCCCGTGCACCACCAGCGGGAAGTACATCGTCGGCGGATGCACGCCCTCATCGATCAACGCCTTGGCGATGTCGAGTGTGGTGATGTTGGTGCCCTTTAGAAAACGGTCGTCGAACACGGCTTCGTGCATGCACGGGCCTTCAAAGGCGGGGGTCATTTCTTCCGACAATCTAGCCAGCAAGTAGTTAGCATTCAGCACCGCATCGCCCGAGGCCTGTTTCAAGCCGTCGCCGCCCATGGCCATCATGTAGGACACGGCGCGCACGAACACACCGAATTGCCCGTGATACCCTTTCATGCGGCCATAGCTTTGTTTGGCCGCGCCATGACCGGCATGTTCCTCGGCCTCGAATTTTTCGCCGACTTTTACCACCATCGGAACCGGCGCAAACGGCGCGAGTTTATCCGACAGCACCGTCGGACCCGCACCCGGACCGCCGCCGCCGTGCGGCGTCGAGAAGGTCTTGTGCAAGTTGATGTGCATGGCGTCGACGCCCAGATCGGCGATGCGCAAACGTCCGACGATGGCGTTGTAGTTGGCGCCGTCCATATAGAAATACGCACCCGCGTCATGCACCACCTTGGCGATCTCGATGCAATCGCGCTCGAAAAGACCGCAGGTATTGGGATTGGTAATCATCACCGCCGCGATCTCGGGGCGTAAGTGCGCCTTCAGCGCGGCGACGTCGACACGGCCCTCTGCATTGGCGGGAATCGATTCCACAGCGTAACCGCACAGCGCCGCCGTCGCCGGATTGGTGCCGTGCGCGGATTCCGGCACGAGAATGGTTTTGCGATGGCCTTGTCCGTTGGCTTCATGCGCCGACTTGATGCACATCAGCCCGCACAGCTCGCCGTGTGCGCCCGCCGCCGGTGACATAGCAACCGCCGCCATGCCGGTGAGTTCCTTCAACCAGCTTGCGCAGGTGTCGATCAGCTCCAACGCGCCCTGCACGGTCGAGATCGGCTGGAACGGATGGACATCGGCGAAACCGGGCAGACGCGCCATCTTTTCGTTCAGGCGCGGGTTGTGCTTCATGGTGCACGAGCCCAGCGGATAGAAACCGCTGTCGATCGAGTAATTCTTCTGCGACAGGCGCGTGTAGTGGCGCACCACTTCGGGCTCGGACAAACCGGGCAAACCAATCGGCTTGCTGTTCTTCATCTCACCCAGACGCTCCGACACCTTCGGCGCGGCGGGCAGATCGACCGCCGTCATGCCGGGTGTGTCTTGTTCGAAGATCAGGTTCTGTTCGAGTTGCAGGCCGCGGTTACCGCTGGCGGTGGTCGGAATAGTCATCACAGCACCTCCTTCAAAGCGCCGACAAGTGCATCGATATCGGCGGCGGTATTGGTTTCCGTGGCGGTCAGCAGCAACAGGTTCTTCAATTCCGGATAGGTCGGATAGAACCGCGACGCCGGCACACCGCCCAGGATTTTGCGCGCGGCCAGCGCCTCGACAACCTCAGCCGCCGGTTTCGGCAGCATCACCGCGAATTCATTGAAGAACGCTGTAGGCAAAAGCTTCACGCCCGGCAGCTTTTCGATTTTCTCGGCGAGCGACACAGCCATGGCGTGATTGACCTGCGCCAGGCGCGTGAACCCGGCTTCGCCCAGCAGCGTCATATGCGTCGAGAACGCCAGCGCGATCAGGCCCGAGTTGGTACAGATGTTGGAGGTCGCCTTCTCACGGCGGATGTGCTGCTCGCGTGTGGACAATGTCAGCACCCAGCCGCGCCGCCCGTCTTCATCGGTGGTTTCGCCGCACAGACGTCCCGGCATCTGGCGCAGGAATTTCTCGCGTGTCGCAAACAAACCAACGCCGGGACCGCCGAAGCTCATGGGGCCCGCCAGCGATTGGCCTTCGCCGACGACGATGTCCGCGCCGATACGCCCCGGCGGCGTAATCAGCCCCAGCGATACCGGCTCCGTCACGCACACAATCAATAACGCACCGGCTTTGTGAACGGCTTCGGCCAGCACCGTGTAATCCTTGAGATGACCGAAGAACCCCGGCGTCTGCACAACCACGCAGGCATGCTCGGGCTCAATGCGGCCAATCAGGTCTTCAATGCCATACGGATCGGGTGCCAGACATTCGACGCCCACATCCAGGAATTTCATCGTCGTTTCGGTGACGTCGCGGTAATGCGGATGCACATTGCCCGAGACGAGGGCCTTGCTGCGTTTGGTCAGACGGCACGCCATGGCCACGGCTTCGGCGCAGGCTGTCGCGCCGTCGTACATGGAGGCATTGGCGATCTCCATGCCGGTGATCAGCGCCACCTGCGTTTGGAATTCAAAAATCGCCTGCAGCGTGCCTTGGCTGATTTCCGGCTGATAGGGCGTATAGGCCGTCAGGAATTCGCCGCGCTGGATAATGTAATCCATCGATGCCGGTGTGTGATGACGATAGTTGCCCGCCCCCAGAAACGACGGCCCCGCGCCGCAGTTCAGGTTCTTCGCCGCCATGGTGCCCAGCGCACGCTCGACTTCGATTTCGCTCGCCGTGTTCGGCAAGCTGAACTTCGCCGAGGCCAGCGCGGCTTTCGGCAGATCACGGAACAACGCATCGACAGACGACACACCAATCGCGCCCAGCATCTCGCGACGTTGGGTGTCATTGAGCGGCAGATAACGCATGACGAATCCCTTTATTCTTGGTCTTAGGCCAGTTCGGCGCAAAATTTCTCGTAAGCGGCTTGATCCATCAGGCCGTCGAGCTCCTTCAAATCGCTCAGCTCGATCTTGAAGAACCAGCCTTTGCCCTCAGGGTCTGAATTGACGGTTTCCGGCGCATCGGGAAGAGCGGCGTTGCCTTCCTTCACGGTGCCCGACACCGGCGAATAAACTTCGCTGGCGGCTTTCACGGATTCTACAACCGCGGCCTCGCCGCCGGCTTTGATCGTCTTCCCCGCCGCCGGCACTTCGACGAACACGATGTCGCCGAGTTGGCCTTGCGCGAACTGCGTAATACCGACGGTGCCGATGTTGCCGTCGATTTTGATCCACTCGTGGTCTTTGGTGAAACGTGTCTGGCTCATAGCAATCCCCTGCTCTCTTATGGTTTGAAGTAGCGATGCGGCGTGAACGGCATCGCCGTAATTTCCGCCGGCAACGGTTGGCCGCGCACGATCAACGCAACCTTTGTTCCGGCTTTGGCAAAAGCACTGTCGACATAACCCATGGCAACCGGCCCGTTATAACTGGGCCCGAAACCGCCCGAAGTGATTTCGCCGATCTTGTTGCCGTTGCCGTCTTGAATTTCCGTGTGTCCGCGCGCGGGCGCTTTGCCCAGCGGCTTGATGCCGACGCGTTTTTTGCCCGCGCCGTTCTTTACCTGATCGAGGATTTTCGCAGCCCCCGGAAACCCGCCCTCAGCGCGGCGGCGCGCACCGATCACCCAGTTCAGCGCCGCTTCGGTCGGCGTCGTGGTGGTGTCGATGTCGCTACCATACAGACACAAGCCCGCTTCAAGCCGCAGCGAGTCACGTGCCCCTAATCCAATCGGCTGCACGCCGGGTTGCGCGAGCAAAGCTTTCGCCACTTTCTCGGCCGACGCGGCAGGAATGGAAATCTCGTAACCGTCTTCACCGGTATAACCCGACCGAAACAAGCGCACGGGAACGCCGTCAAACATATCCACGCGGCTGGTCATGAACGGCATCGCCGCAGCGGCGGGAATAAAATGCGCCAGTGTCTTGGCCGCCGTCGGACCTTGCAGCGCCAGAAGGGCTGCGGTTTCAAAACGTGTCAGCGTCGCGCGGCCTTGCAGCTTCGAGGCGATATGCGCGAAGTCGCCGTCTTTGCAGGCGGCGTTGACGACCAGATAGAGCGTGTTTTCTTTGCCGGGCTCCGCGGGGCGCGTCACCATCAAGTCATCGATGATGCCGCCGTCTTCATTCAGCAGCAGCGTGTAGCGGATCTGGCCGGGCTTCAGACCTTTAAGATCGCCCGGCACCAGCGCTTCCAAGGCCGCGTCAACATCCGTCCCCGTCAGCTCGCCCTGGCCCATATGCGAGACATCGAACAAACCCGCATGCTCGCGCGTATGCAGATGTTCCTTCAGCACGCCCAAGGGATACTGCACCGGCATGTTGTAGCTGGCGAAGGGCACCATCTTCGCGCCCAAAGAAACATGGAGCGCATCGAGCGGCGTGGTTTTCAGATTTTCGGCGGTGATGTCGGTACCCGGCACACTGGTTCTCCATTAGAGGTCTGGTCGCTCATAGCCGGAATCAGAGTCCCGGTATCTGAGCGCCCCCCTCTGTCGGAAAACCTGAAAGATTCACCGGACACGCCTACGTTTGGAGCGTGTACGGCTTACATCTTCGGTGAGGCGGCTATGATTATCCGCCTGCTTTCCAGAGTACCAATCCCACGCGGTCCTGTGTGCCTGAGAGGTTCCGAGGGCGGTTGCTCCTTCGGCGTCGGTACCAAATCTAGCGGCACCGAACTCTTCCACGTGGGTATACGGTATGAGCGGAGTGTGGGCTGATTCGGCTCACGCGGTCAACGACCGCAATGCGGCAGGAATCCTCGCGGTATCACACGCAAAACTTATCCACAGGGCGTGGTGTGAGACTCAGCGCGGATTGGCGCGGTTATATTCCAGCTGCGCGTTGTCGACCTGGAACCCGACGTAGATATCAAACGCCGCGCCCGCCTGGTCCTTTGTCAGAGGAATCCGCAGACGCACGTTGGACTCCGTGAAGTGCTCCTGCTTGCCGCTCGCGGGCACATCGCGCTTCACTTGGATGATGTGTTTGCCCGCCGGGTCCGGGAAAAACTGCGGAATGGCTACGAAATAATACAAGTCCACCGCGCCGCCTTTCGCCGCTGCGCCCCCGGCAATGGTCAGATCCAGGTCAAACTGAACCTCAACGTTGTCGTCTTCATGAACGCATTTGCCTTTATAGCCCACGATCTCGGCCTGATATTCGATATCGGTCACATCCCGTCCCGGACCGTCTTTGAACTTGGTCAGGCTGGCCGTGCTGCTGTCCACGCGTATGGGCGGGCATGGCGGCACCGGCTTTTGGGTTGTGCAGCCGGCAAGGGCGGCCAACAGGATCACGGGAACGATCAGCGCGGCGCGGCGCGCGAAGGACGGGCGGGAGATCGGCATGGGGCTTTCAGTGCGAGATGGTTAACAATCCTGGGGTCTATATAGTCCAGGCCGGGTGCAAAGCTTTCACGCCGGGGCCGGATTTGCTATCAGAGCGCCCGAAACGGTGTTAGCCGGTGTAGTCTATAGACTGCCCGATGACCAGACTAGGCCCTATAGCCGGGCTCCCTTTTTAGTTCTTTGGATCCCCGAATGCCCGATGGCGACCTGAAAATCCTCTTGGCGGCGCCGCGCGGTTTCTGCGCCGGGGTCGACCGTGCCATTTTAGTGGTCGAGCGCGCCTTGGAGAAATACGGCGCGCCGGTCTATGTGCGCCATGAGATCGTTCACAATACCCACGTTGTCAAAACCCTGCGCAGCAAGGGGGCGATCTTTGTCGAGGAATTGGACGAAGTCCCCGAAGGCCGTCTGGTCGTGTTTTCGGCCCACGGCGTCCCCAAGTCGGTGCCGGCCGCCGCCGAGACCCGCAAACTGCTGTATGTCGACGCCACCTGTCCGCTGGTCAGCAAGGTCCACGTCGAAGCCGAGCGCCATTACAGCCAGGGTCATGAGATTCTGCTGATCGGGCACGCCAATCATCCCGAAGTCATCGGCACCATGGGCCAGCTTCCGCCCGGCTCCATGACGCTGGTGCAGTCGGTGCAGGACGCCGAAACCATCCAGCCGACCAATCCCGACAACCTCGCCTATGTCACGCAGACCACGCTGTCGGTCGATGACACAGCCGACATCGTCAACGCCCTCCGGCGCCGCTTTCCGAAAATCGCGCTGCCGCGCAAAGAAGACATTTGCTACGCCACGACGAATCGCCAAGCGGCGGTGAAAGCCATCGCCGCGCGCTGCGATACGATCTTGGTCGTCGGCTCGCCCAGTTCCTCCAATTCCAGCCGTCTTGTCGAAGTCGCCCAGAAATCCGGCTGCCGCCGCGCCTTCCTGGTCGAAGACGAAAGCATGATCGATTGGAGCACCATCGCGCCGGGCAGCACCATTGGCGTCACGGCGGGGGCCTCCGCCCCGGAAGTGCTGGTCAGCGGTGTTATTGCCGCCGCCCGCGCGCGGTTCAACGTCACGGTCGAAGAAATTCCCGTCACCACCGAGACCGTGAAGTTCAGCTTGCCCCGTATTCTGAGCGCGTAAGTAAGCCCATGGCCGTTTACACCGAAGTTTCCGACGAGGATTTGAAGGCGTTTGTCGCCGCCTACGATATTGGCGACGTCGTCAGCTTCAAGGGCATCGCCGAAGGCGTCGAGAACTCCAACTACATGCTGCAGACCGACAAGGGCCCCTACATCCTCACGCTCTACGAAAAGCGCGTGAACCCGGCGGAGCTGCCGTTCTTCCTCGGCCTCATGGAACACCTCGCGCGCGCGGGCGTACAGTGTCCGGTGCCGCTCAAAGCACGCGACGGCGCAGCGCTCCGCACACTGTGCGGACGCCCTGCCGCCATCATCACGTTCCTCTCGGGCATGTGGCCGCGGCGCATTGCCGTCGAACATTGCGCCGAATTAGGCAAAGCGCTGGCGGGTTTGCATCGCGCGGGGCTGAGCTTTGACTCCAGCCGCGCCAACAGCCTGTCGGTAGACGGATGGGTTTCCTTATTTGCACGGACCGATCGTCAGGCCGCCGACGATATTGAAGCGGGCTTAAACACCCTGATTACGGAAGAACTCGGCGCCCTCAAAAAAGCATGGCCCGCGCCCGGTACTTTGCCCAGCGGCGTCATTCACGCCGACTTGTTTCCCGACAACGTTTTCTTCCGCGACGGCAAATGCTCGGGCCTAATCGACTTCTATTTCGCCTGCAACGATTTCCTCGCCTACGATCTGGTCATCTGCCTTAACGCGTGGTGCTTCGAACAGGACGGCGCCTTCAATATTACCAAGGCCAACCGTTTGCTGTCGTCCTACGAGGCTGTGCGCCCACTCACGCCCGCCGAGAAGGCTGCGCTGCCCTTACTCGCGCGCGGCGCAGCCATCCGCTTTTTGCTGACACGCCTCTATGACTGGGTCAACACGCCCGCGGGCGCCATGGTCAAACCGAAGAACCCGCGCGAGTACTTACAAAAATTGAATTTCCATCGCACCGTCACAGACATCACGGCCTATGGATTCAACTGAAGAAGACATCGTCGAACTGTTCGCCGATGGCGCTTGCCTTGGCAATCCCGGCCCCGGCGGCTGGGCGGCGCTGTTACGTTTCAAAGGCGCCGACAAGGAAATCGCCGGCGGCGAACCCCACACCACCAACAACCGCATGGAATTGATGGCCGTGATCGCAGGCCTCAACTCTCTTACCCGCCCGTGCCGTATTGCTGTCACAACCGACAGCCAGTACGTGCAAAAAGGTATCACCAAGTGGATTCACAGCTGGAAGAAACGCGGCTGGCGCACCGCCGACAAGAAGCCGGTCAAGAATGTCGATTTGTGGCAGGCCCTCGATGCCGCGCGCGCGCAGCACCGTGTTACATGGCACTGGGTCAAGGGCCATTCCGGTCACGTCGAGAACGAACGCGTCGATGAACTGGCGCGCGCCGAGGCCGAAAAGTTCCGCGACGGCGCTAAATTATAGCGCGTAATTATGGCAGCTGCAGCCGCCATAATTTAATCCGCGCGCATATTTGTAATTTTTTCCCGACTTGTTTTTGCACAGACTTCGGACCATCTTATTTGCATGAGGACGCAATAGGCATGAGCGCGTTGCGCAGCAAACCCGCCACGGGTTATCTCACCGGACAATTGCTGGTCGCAATGCCCGGCATGACCGATCCACGTTTCGAGAAAGCCGTCATTTACATGTGCGTGCATTCCCTCGAGGAAGGCGCCATGGGCCTTATCGTCAACAAACCCCTGCCGGAAGTGCGCTTCGGCGACATTCTCGAAAACCTAAAAATCACGCCGCGCTCTAACAGCTGTTCGCAGATCCAGGTCCATCGCGGCGGCCCGGTGCAAACCCAACTCGGCTTCATTCTGCATTCCGGCGACTACCAGAAAGACGGCACGCTGGTGGTCGACAGCGAGATCAGCCTCTCGACCACCACCGATATTTTGCGCGCGATTGCCGAAGGTACAGGCCCGCATCGCAACCTGATGGCGCTGGGATATGCGGGCTGGGATTCACGCCAGCTCGATGACGAAATCAAGCGCAACGCCTGGCTCAATGTCCCGGCCGATGCCGACTTGCTGTTCTCTGCGGATTATGACGGCAAATGGACCCGCGCCCTGGCCAAAATCGGTATCGCTGCACACCAATTATCGTCTGTCGCGGGGCACGCTTAATTATAAGCCCACGCTTAGACAGATGCGCGCAATACGCTGAGATCATCCAGGCTTTTCGCTTCACCCAGCGCCGCCAGCGTCGGTACGCTTGAGAAAATGCGCTGCGCCACGCGTGTGATGCCTTCGGCGTTCACAGCCTCGACCTTGGCGATAATTTCCGGCGTCGTCAGCGGGCGGCCATAGACCATGATCTGACGTGCACTTTGCGCGCAGCGGCTGCTGGGGCTTTCCATCGACATCAGCAACCCGGCTTTGATCTGCGCACGGGCGCGCTTTACTTCATCCTCGGAAACGCGCTCGGCGACCTTTTTGATTTCATCGCGCAGCACCGGCACCAGCTTCTTCACATCGTCCTGCCCGGTCCCGAGATAAATCGAGAACAGACCGGTATCGGAAAAAGACTGCGTCGTGGAGAACACTGAATAGGCCAAGCCGCGCTTCTCGCGGATCTCCTGGAACAACCGCGACGACATGCCTTCGCCCAGCAGCGTCGACAACGCACCCAGATTATAAAAATCCGGATCGCTGTGCACCAAGCCGCTATACCCAAGCACGATGTGAATTTGCTCGAGGTCGCGCGCCTGACGCAGATCGCCGCCGACATAACGCCCCGCGACTTCCGAGACCGCAGACTTGCGCGGTAGCGCGGCGAACGCACGCTCGACCAGCGCAACGAAAGCGCCGTGATCAACCGCACCCGAAGCCGCCGCAACCATATTGTCGGCGGCATAGTTGCCCGCCATATAGGTGCGTAAGGTTTGCGGCGTCACCGCGCGCACAATTTCTTCGCGCCCCAGCACAGGCCAGCCCATAGGCTGATCAGGGAAAGCCGCCGCCTGGAAATGATCGAAAATGATATCGTCCGGCGTGTCGTCGGCCTGGTTGATTTCCTGCACCACCACGTGCTGTTCGCGCGTCAGCTCTTCGCCGTCCATGGTGGAATTGAGCAAAATGTCGGACAGGATATCGACCGCCAGCCCCATGTCTTCTTTCAGCACCTTGGCGTAGTACGCGGTGTGATCGCGGCTGGTATAGGCGTTGAGCTGACCGCCGACATTATCCATTTCCTCGGCAATGGCCTGCGCGCTGCGCCGGGCCGTGCCCTTGAAGGCCATGTGTTCAAGCAGATGCGAGATGCCGTTGATGTCGGCGGTCTCGTGGCGCGTCCCCGCCGCCACCCACACACCCGCGGCCACGGTCTCGACCGAATTCATGGTGTCTGTGACCACCCGTAAGCCGTTGGAAAGCGTCGTGACCTGAACCGACATTAATGCCCTTTGTGTTTAGCGGCGCGCGTTCTGACGGACGAAAGCCTTCACTTGATCTAGGTCATTTGGCAGCGAAGTAAAGCGTTCCTTGCGGGCGAACAAATCCGCCAGAAATGCGGGCAACGCGGGCTTTACGCCGGTCGCGGCTTCTACCGCCGCCGGGAATTTCGCCGGATGCGCCGTCGCCAGCGTCAGGCGCGGGATCGCCGGATCGATCGCAACGCTGCGCGCGCCATGCACACCCACCGCCGTATGCGGATCAATCAACTCGCCGGTGGTTTTATAAATCTCGCCGATCACCCGTGTCGTGCCTGCGTCATCGAGGCGGCAGCCCGCGAACAAATTCAGCATCTCGCGGTGCGCCGCATCGCTCACGGTGTACGCGCCGCTCTGCTTCAGGCCGTCCATGAGACGCGTCACGGCAGCACCGTCGCGGCCCAGCGATTCAAACAGCAGACGCTCGAAGTTCGACGAAATCTGAATATCCATCGAGGGGCTCAACGTCGGCACCACGCCCGCCATCGTCATCGCGCCGGTTTCAAAATAGCGCGTCAGGATGTCGTTGCTGTTGGAGCCGACAATGAATTT
>CANKHC010000059.1 GCA_947481595.1 Fidelibacterota bacterium | reverse complement strand
GAGAAATGGCGGCCGCTCGGCGACCTCGCGCATGTGAAAGATGGAAGCCGCATCCGCATTGCGGGCCTGGTGCTGGTGCGCCAGCGCCCAGGCTCGGCCAACGGCATCGTTTTCGTCACCCTCGAGGATGAAACCGGGGTCGGCAATCTCGTGGTCTGGCCGCAGGTCTTTGAGGCCAACCGCGCCGTGGTCATGACGGCCCGCCTGCTCGCCTGCGAGGGCCGGGTGCAGCGCGAGGGCGACATCGTGCATATCGTCGCCCGCGAGCTGATCGATCTCACACCCTGGCTGCGCCAAATCGGCGACAACGATTTAGAGGCCGCCGCCGAGCCGCGCCTGCGCGTGGCCAGCCGCGACTTTCACTAATCCCAAAAAATAAAACGGCGGAGCCCAAGGGCCCCGCCGTTCAAAAAGCAATCACAGCGTGAAGGATCAGGTGCCCTCTTTGATGCTCCAGGAATCGCAATGCCCATCGGCGTTAGCGATGCCGGTGAAGATCATGCACTCGCCGCAGCCGGCATTGTCCGACACAAAGAAGGCGCAGTGCTTGCAGCTCATTTTCTCGTCCGCGAACTTTTCGGTGTAGTTCAAGGATTCGCGGATGCTCTTGGCACCGCTTTCCATGGTCGCCATGTTGGCGCACACTTTGGGTGCTGCCGCCTGCGCCGTGCCTGCGGCAAGCAATACTCCACCCAACGGCAGCAAGGCGCCCCGCTCGAGTAATTTTCGCCGCGAAAGATTTTCGTTGCTCATGTCTTGCTGTCCTTCCCTTACGGTCCTGAAGGCGACTGCCGACCCCAGACCCATTCAACTACCTACGAATATCGGCTTACATTGCGATACAAATACGTCCGATCAGGGGCTGATTTGTGATTTGGCTTATTATTCCCCACGCCGGTCGCCGCGAAGTCTAGCGGCAGATAAATCCAGCAACAACAAGGAATTGGCGCCCAAAGCCTGATCGCGTCGTGAAGTTACCGATCAGAGGCCCTCTGTTACCGGCACCCGGGGCGAAAGCGGTATTATAATTTCCCTTCTCTTAGTGTAAGTATGGCCCCCGCCACGGTTTTTAACCCCCGGTTGCTCTCCGCGCGCCCCGGCGGATGTTTGAGGGACTTGAGCTGCCCGTATGAATGAAGCCCCGCCGCTGCCGCTGCGAATGCAGCAAAAAAACTATACAAGACAACGGCTTCTCCAGGTTTCGCGGGAATTGTTCGCAAGCCAGGGCATGGCCGCGACCGGGATCGACGAGATCGCCCGGGCGGCTGGGACCTCGCGCGCCACGGTTTACACCCACTTCGCTGGCAAGCAGGAGATCATCCGCGAGCTCTTGGGCGAGATGTGGGAGCGCTGCCACGACCTCTGCCGCAGCTTTGATGCCCTGCCCGATTGCGCGGCCCCCAGCGTGCATGGCTGGCTGCAGCAGGTTTTTGCCTCTTGGGACAATTATGCGGAAAGCACCAAGGCCCTTTTGCGCGAGATGCAGGGCGGGGTCAGCGACAGCGACTGGCAACGCCACTTCGAGGACCAGGCCGAGGCCCTGATGCACACCCGGACCAAGTGGATGCATTTCACCCCCGACGAGGCCCACCGGCGGGCCTTCCTGCTGCTCGTGCAGCTGCACCGCACCCTGTCTTCCTGGTACTATGGCGGCTGGTCAACCGACCGCGATGCGCTTCTGCACACTCTGACCGACATCTGGTGCGCGACCCTTAAGCCTCGCGGCACATGAGATTTCATTTATGGCGTCTGTCCCGCTGGTTGCCGTCCTCTTGTGCACCTATCAGGGCGAAGACTTTCTAGCCCCGCAGCTCAATTCCATCGCCCGTCAGAGCCATGGCCGCTGGCAGGTGTGGGCTTCCGACGACGGCAGCAGCGACAAGACACTCCCCATTCTCGAACGCTTCCGCAAGGAATGGGGTGGTGAGCTGCTGCGGGTTGTTCCAGGCCCGCGCGCCGGTTTTGTCGCCAATTTCCTGTCGCTGATCCGCAAAGGTGACATCAGCGCCGACTACTTCGCCTATGCCGACCAGGACGACTTCTGGGAGCCCGACAAATTCGCCCGGGCTCTTGAGTGGCTCGAGGACCAGCCGCGCGACACGCCGGCGCTTTATATGACGCGTACCCGACTGATCGACGAAGAGGGCGGCGAGATCGGCTTGGCACCCTTGTTCACGTCCAAGCCGCCGACCTTCGCCAACGCTATCGTGCAAAGCATCGGCGGCGGCAACACCATGGTCTTCAATGCCGCGGCGCGCGCGCTGATGCAGACGCATACCCCCAATGTGCCCCTCGTCTCGCACGACTGGTGGACCTATATGCTGGTCACCGGGGCCGGCGGGCGGGCGTATTACGATAGCTATCCCAGCGTGAGATACCGCCAGCACGGTGCCAATGTCTTCGGCGCCAATGCCGGGCTGTTCAACCGGCTGGCGCGCGCGGTCAGGGTCTTTGGCGGGCGCTTCCGCATCTGGGGCGAGATCAACATGACGAGCTTGTCTCATGTGCGCGCGCTGCTGACGCCCGAGAACCAGCGGATTTATGATACCTTTGCCATGGCCCGCACCGGTTCCTTGCCGGGCAGGCTTTTGGCCCTCAGGCGCTCCGGCGTGCACCGCCAGGGATTTGTCGATAATATCGGGCTTTACGTCGCGGCCCTCTTCAACAGGCTCTGATTTTTCATGACGATATTGGTGACCGGAGGCGCCGGTTTTATCGGCGCCAACTTTGTGATGGATTGGCTGGCGGCGGGGGGCGAGCCCGTCGTCAATTACGACAAGCTGACGTACGCCGGCAATCTCGAGAGCCTGGCGAGCCTGAAGGGCAACAACAGCCATGTCTTCGTCGAGGGCGACATCGGAAACTACGATACCGCGCTCGCGACGCTGAACCAGCACCGCCCGCGCGCGATCGTCAATTTCGCCGCGGAATCCCATGTGGACCGTTCGATCCACAGCCCCGGCGAGTTCATCCACACCAATATCCTGGGCACCTATCAGCTGCTCGAAGCCGCGCGCGCTTATCTCGCAACGCTGAACGAGGCGGAGAAAGCCGCGTTCCGCTTTCTGCATGTCTCGACCGACGAAGTGTACGGCTCGTTGAAGGCGAACGATCCGGCGTTCCGCGAGAGCAATGCCTATGAACCCAACAGCCCGTATTCGGCATCGAAGGCGGCCTCGGACCATCTGGTGCGCGCTTACCATCACACTTATGGACTGCCGGTCGTCACCACCAATTGCTCGAACAACTATGGGCCTTATCAGTTTCCCGAGAAGCTGATCCCGCTGATGATCCACAACGCGCTGGCGGGCAAGAAGCTGCCCATCTACGGCGACGGCATGAATGTGCGCGACTGGCTTTATGTCGGCGACCATTGCTCGGCCATCCGCGCGGTGCTGGACAAAGGCCGGCTGGGCGAGACCTACAACATCGGCGGCTGGAACGAGATGCCCAACCTCACCGTCGTGCATACCCTGTGCGATATCCTCGACGCCGAACGCCCGCGCGCTGATAAATCGTCTTACCGCACGCTGATGAACTTCGTGCCAGATCGCCCCGGCCACGACCGCCGCTATGCCATCGATGCCAGCAAGATCCACAAGGAGCTTGGCTGGAAGCCCGCCGAGAGTTTCGAGACCGGCATCAAGAAGACCGTGCGCTGGTATCTCGATAACCAGGCCTGGGTCGGCAACGTCACCAGCGGCGCTTACCGCCAGTGGGTCGCGAAGCAGTATCAATGAAGATCCTCATCCTCGGTGCCACCGGGCAGGTCGGCTGGGAGCTGAGACGCTCTCTCGCCACCCTCGGCGACGTCCGCGCGCTGACCCGCACCGAGGCTGACCTTGCCGATCTTGAGCGTCTCAGTGCGGTGGTGCGAGCCGCGCAAGCCGACGTCATCGTCAATGCCGCCGCCTATACCGCTGTGGACAAGGCCGAGAGCGAGCGCGAGCTTGCCACGCGCATCAATGCCGCCGCACCCGGCGTGCTCGCGGCGGAAGCGGCGCGGACCCACGCTCTGCTCGTCCACTATTCCACCGACTACATCTTTGACGGCGCGAAGACCGGCGCCTACGTCGAGACCGACGCGCCGGCACCGCTCAGCCACTACGGCCAGAGCAAGTGGGAGGGCGAGGAAGCGGTGCGTGCCTCGGGTTGCCGTCACCTGATCCTCCGGACCTCTTGGGTCTATGCCGCGCGCGGCAAGAACTTCCCCCGAACCATCTTGAATGCCGCCAAGACCCGCGACGGCTTGCGCGTGGTCAACGACCAGATCGGGGCACCCACCAGCGCCGAATTGATCGCCGATGTCACTGCACTCTGCCTCTCGCGCCTGTCGGGGGGGCGCGTTGGCACCTATCACCTCACCGCGGCCGGCGAGACCTCCTGGCACGGCTACGCCGAAAAGCTGCTCAAGCGCGCCGCCGCCAAAGGCCACGTCTTTAAGGCCACGTCCGTCGCCGCTATCCCGAGCTCCGAGTACCCGACACCCGCCAAACGCATTGCCAATTCGCGCCTGAACACCGATAAGCTGCGCTCTACATTTGGCGTAAACTTGCCGGCCTGGGACGCAGACCTTGACCGCCTCATCGACGAACTGGAACCTCGGCCATGACCACCACCCGTAAAGGCATCATCCTCGCGGGCGGCGCGGGCACGCGCCTGCACCCCGCCACGCTGGTGGTCTCCAAGCAGCTGCTGCCGGTCTTCGACAAGCCGATGATCTACTACTCGCTGTCGACGCTGCTGCTCGCCGGCATCCGCGAGATCCTGATCATCTCGACCCCACAGGACACCCCGCGCTTTCAGCAGTTGCTGGGCGACGGCAAACAATGGGGTGTCAGTTTCTCCTACGCCGTGCAGCCATCACCCGACGGCCTCGCCCAAGCGTTCATCATCGGCGACAAGTTCTTAGGGTCTTCGCCGTCGGCGCTGGTGCTGGGCGACAACATCTTTTACGGCAACGACCTGCCGCGCCTGCTGCGCGACGCGGACGCGAAAAAATCCGGGGCGACGGTTTTCGCCTATCACGTCAACGACCCAGAGCGTTACGGCGTGGTCGAGTTCGACCGGACCGGCAAAGCCATCAGTCTGGAAGAAAAACCCAAGGTGCCCAAGTCGAGCTATGCCGTCACGGGGCTTTACTTCTATGACGCGAACGTCGTGCCTTACGCCAAGGCGCTCAAGCCCTCCGCGCGCGGCGAGCTCGAGATCACCGACCTCAACCGCCTCTATCTCGACAAGGGCACGCTGTCGGTCGAGATCATGCGCCGCGGCTATGCCTGGCTCGACACCGGCACGCATGATTCTTTGCTCGATGCCAGCCAGTTCATCGCCACACTCGAACGCCGCCAGGGCATGAAGATCGCTTGCCCCGAGGAGATCGCGTTCCGGCAGAAGTGGATCGACGCAGGCCAACTCGAACAGCTCGCAGCCCCACTCGCCAAAAACGACTACGGCCGCTATCTCAGAAGCTTGCTGACGGAACAGCTGTTTCCATGAAGGCCACGCGTCTTAAAATCCCCGACCTGATCCTGCTGGAGCCGAAAGTCTTCGGCGACGACCGCGGCTTTTTTCTTGAGAGCTATAACCGACGGGTCTTTCAGGAGGCCACGGGCCTCACACCTGACTTCGTCCAGGACAACCATTCATCTTCGCTGAAGGGCGTGCTGCGAGGTCTGCACTATCAAGTGCAGCAGACGCAGAGCAAACTGGTGCGCGTCATCGCCGGCGAGATTTTTGATGTCGCCGTCGACCTGCGCCGCGACTCAAAGACCTTCGGGCAATGGGACGGCGAAATCCTTTCGGCGGAAAATAAGCGGGAGCTGTGGATTCCGGGCGGCTTCGCCCACGGCTTCCTGGTGCTCTCGGAAAGCGCCGAAGTGCTTTACAAGGCCACCGACTATTACGCCCCGGCTTTTGAGCGCTCATTGGCTTGGAATGACCCGACGCTGGCGATCAAGTGGCCGCTCAAAGGTGAGCCGACCCTCTCAGTCAAGGATGCCAAGGCGTCCAGCCTCAAAGACGCCGAGGTCTTTTCCTGATGGCCGCCACCCCCGCAGGCCCGGGCGAAATCGCCGCCAGCCTGTGGCGCAACCGGGCGCTGATCGGCCTGCTGGCCAAACGCGATGCGCTAGGGCGTTACAAGGGTTCGGTCCTGGGGCTCTTGTGGTCGTTCTTCAACCCCCTGCTGATGCTCACGGTCTACACCTTCGTCTTCTCGGGGATCTTCAAGGCGCGCTGGACCTCGGAGAGCACCTCTACTTCGCAATACGCCCTGGTGTTGTTCGCCGGTCTGATCGTGTTCGCGCTGTTCGCGGAGTGTTTGACGCGGGCCCCCTCGCTGATCGTCGGCAACGTCAACTTCGTGAAGAAAGTGGCGTTTCCGCTCGAGATCCTGCCCTGGGTTTCGTTCGGCGCGGCCGCGTTCCATTTGCTGGTGAGCCTCGGCGTCTGGCTCCTGGTGTACGTGCTTCTGTTCGGCTTGCCGCCCGTCACAGCTTTCCTGCTGCCGGTGATGCTCATCCCGATCGCGTTGTTGACCATGGGCCTGTCGTGGTTCCTGGCCGCGCTCGGTGTCTTTGTGCGCGATGTGGCCCAGATCGTCGGCGTCATCACCTCTGCGCTGATCTTCCTCTCGCCGATCTTCTATCCGTTGGAAGCGCTTCCTGAAAATCTGCGCGCTTATGTTTTCCTCAACCCGCTGACGTTGGCGGTTGTGCAAATGCGCGAGGTCCTGATCTGGGGCCGCCTGCCGGATTGGACAGCATATGCCACCTACTTGATGGTCGCCGTCGTCTTTGCCGCGTTCGGTTTCGCTTTTTTCCAGAAGACCCGCAAAGGATTCGCGGATGTCCTCTGAAACCGTCATCAGCGTGACTGGCCTGTCGAAGTGCTACCAGATCTATGCGCACGCCCACCATCGCCTGCTGCAAAGCATCTTCCGCCGCCGCAAGTACTTTCGCGAGTTCTGGGCGCTGCGCGACATTTCGCTGGAGGTGAGGCGCGGCGAAGTGCTGGGCATCATCGGCCGCAACGGGGCCGGCAAATCGACGCTGCTGCAGCTGATCTGCGGCACGGCCACACCCACCGCCGGCGCGATCAAGGTTACGGGGCGCGTCGCTGCGCTGTTGGAATTGGGGGCGGGTTTCAATCCGGAATTCACGGGGCGTGAGAACGCTTACCTCAACGCCGCCATTCTGGGGATGAGCCAGGAGCAGATCGCCCAGCGCTTCGACGCCATTGTGGACTTTGCGGAACTGCGCGCCTTCATCGACGAGCCGGTGAAGACCTATTCCAGCGGCATGTTCGTGCGCTTAGCCTTTGCCATCGCCATCCACGTCGATCCGGAGATCCTGATCGTCGACGAGGCGCTTGCCGTGGGCGACCTCGCCTTCCGCAACAAGTGCCTGGAGAAAATCCAGGCGCTGGTGAAGGCGGGTGTGACCGTGCTGTTCGTCACCCACGATATCAGCACGCTCCAATTACTTTGCTCGCGGGTGGTGTGGCTCGACCAAGGGCAGCTGCGCAGCGTTGGCGATCCGATCCGGGTGTCGCAGGACTACTACGCCGACCTCATGGGCCACGCGCCTGATACGGCCGCGCCGGCTTTTCCGGTGCAGCAGGAAACCGGCAAGGCGGTGTTCACATCTGCCACGCTGAAAGGCAGCACCTTCGCGCCGGGCGAGCCGCTCGAAGTGGCCTTCACGCTGCAGGCCAAGGCCGAGCTGGGCCCCGTGGTCTTCAACATCAGCATCTACCGCGCCGACGGCGATTGGGTGGTAGGCCAGACCAGCCGCGACCAGGGCATCTATTGGCCGGCGGCGAAACCCGGCGACACTCTGTCGGGCGTCATCCGCCTGGCGCCGTTGAGCCTTGCCCCCGGCGAGTACCGCGTTGCCATCGGCGCCTGTTCGGCCGACTATACGCTGTGTTATGCCCTCACCGACTTGACCATGCGGTTTGCGGTGCGGGCACCCTATCCGACCTGGGGCAAGTTCCTCCATCCCATCGAGTGGATCGGCCACAATGGTTAGTGCGGCTCACGTCTGTCCCGTTTGCTTCGATTCGCGTTTGTCGTTGCTGTGCCTCGCTGACGGCCAGGATGTGTTCACCTGTGCCGCCTGCACCGCCGACCATGTCTACCCCGCGCCCGATGCCGAGGCGCTGAAGGCCTATTACGACCGCGCGGCGTGGTTCGAAGGCGGGGAAAAAGGCGGTTACGAGAATTACGACGCCCAGACGTCGACCGACCTCATGGGCACGGTGCTGGCCCCCTTCGCCGGCCGCGCGAACCTGTCCATCCTCGATGTCGGCTGCGGCTACGGCACACACCTGGCCGTCGCGGCGGCGCAAGGGTGGAAGTGTTTCGGCGTCGAGCCTTCGGCCCACGCTCGTAAGATCGCCCAGGAACGCTTGGGCGCAACCGCCTACATCGTCGAGAGTGTCGCGGAACTGATCCCGCATGAATTTGATGTGGTGCTGCTGCTCGACGTCATCGAGCACCTGCCTTCGCCGTATCCAACCTTCTATCAATTGTTTTCCATCGGTGCGATCACGCCCAAGACGCGAGTCATCATCACCACGCCCAACGCCGGCAGCAGCGCCGCGCGCGCGAACCCCGCCGCCTGGGAGTTCCGCCACCCAGCCTCGCACCTGGTGCACTACACCGCGAAGTCACTGTCGTTGTTGCTCGCGCGTTTGCATTTCGCCGAGTCTGATGTTCGCGGGGCTTCGGGCGATCTTGACAGCAGTCCTGGTCTTTTTGCGGTCGCCTCCGGCAGCACCTTCGCCGAGTTCATGCGCGAGCGCTATGTGCCGGGCACCTGGTCGAAGCTGGCCGAATACGAACACATGCCGCGCTATGCGCTGGCCAAGTCGCTGGCCACCGGCAAACGCGTGCTCGATTTCGGCTGCGGCACCGGCTACGGCGCGGCTTTGATGGCTGAGGTTGCCACACACGTCACCGGGCTGGACATCGACGCGCCTGCTCTGGCGTGGGCTGCTGAGAACCACCGCGCCGCCAACCTCGACTTCCAACGCCATGCCGATCTTGGCGCGACGCTGCCGGCCAAGAGTTTCGACCTGGTCAGCTGCTTCGAGATGATCGAGCACGTCGATCACGCGACTCAAAAGGCGACCGTGGCGTCCATCGCCCGCCTGCTCACCGATGACGGCCTGCTGCTCATCTCGACGCCCAACCCCGCCGTCACCGCGCTGTACGGCGCGAACCCCTATCATATCCGCGAGATGAACGAAGCTGAGTTCAGCGAACTCCTCAGCTCGCATTTTCCGCACATCCAAATCCTGCGCCAGCATGTGCGTGTGGGCGTCTCGCTGGGCGACGGGGTGGCGCCGGACAGTGAGAGCTCCGCGATCAATGCCATGGCCTTCATTGCCGTCTGTTCGCGCAAGGTGTTGCCGAAAGTCGCGGGCAATCTTCTTTTTGATTCCGAGGTCGACTACGTCAGCCAGTTCATGGCCCACGAGAATGCGGTCCATCGCCTGCGCCTCGATGTGTACAACAAGGGCGAGGAGGCGCACCGTCTGCGCGGTGATTTGGACGGCGCCATCCGCCATCTGGTGCGCGCTGTCTCGGAACGCGACACCGCCCAGGGCGAGCTCCACAATACCATCGGCCGCCTGATGGGCCGCGAGAAGGAATTGATGGCGGCCGAGGATCGTCTCGTCGCCTTGGACAAAGTGCGCGCCGCCGAGGCGGAGCGCGCGGAGCGCAAGCAGAACGAGCTTGACGCGCTGGCGCGCCCGCGCGAAGCCGAACATGCTAGCCCGCGCTTCCTGCTGCGCCAATTCTTCCACGCGACGCGCGCGCGCCTCCGCCAAAAGCTCGGCGGAAAGCCCGACTGATGACGCAAGCGCCCTTCTGCTCCCTCGTGATCCCGACCAAGGACGCGGGAGCGCTGTTTGAACGCGTGCTCGCGGGCCTCAAGGCGCAGACCTGCTGGAAGGACGTCGAGTTCATTGTCGTGGACTCAGGCTCGACCGACGACACTGTTGCGTTGGCGCGCGCCGCCGGAGCGCGGGTCTTCACCATTCCGCCGGCTGAGTTCAACCACGGCGCGACGCGCGACTTCGCTGTCGCCCAGACCACCAGCCCTTACGTCGTGCTGCTGGTGCAGGACGCGACGCCCGATCACCCGCAGGTGCTGGAGAAACTGGTCACGGCGTTGAAAGAGGACAAGGTCGCCGGGGTCTATGCCCGCCAGATCCCCTATGCCGATGCCGACGTCATCACCGCGCGCAACCTAAACCTCCACCTGACCGGGCGCATGACCCGCGACGTCCACCACCTGCCGGATGTCGCGGCTTACGAGGCCCTGAAGCCCATGGAGAAGTACGTCTTCTCCAATTTCGACAACGTCTGCTCCGCCATCCGTAAGGAGGTTTGGGAACAGGAGATGTTCGGCCGCATCAATTTCGGTGAGGACATCGACTGGGCCGAACGGGTGCTCAAGCGCGGATACAAGACCGTGTATGAGCCCGCTGCCGCCGTGGTGCATTCACACGACCGCCCGGTGGAATACGAATACAAGCGCACCTATGTTTGCCACCGCAAGCTCATCAGCCAGTTCGGCTTGCGCGCCGTGCCAAGCTTGGGCGTGGCGGTCGCGGGCTGGTTCCGCTCGACGCTGGACGACATTTTTTATGTCGCGCGCACGGAGAAGGACTGGGGCCGCAAGGTGGCGTTGATCTTCAAGACGCCCGTCCTCAACTACCTGAAGATCCGCGCCCAGCTTCAGGCGGCACGCGACGATGCGGCTGGCACGGCGCGGGCCGTGCACGGCGTCTAAGTCATGCACATCCTGCTGACCGTCCATCAGTTTTTTCCCAACTACTTCTCCGGCACTGAAGTCCTGACGCTCAGCGTCGGCAAGGAGCTGTTGAAGCGCGGCCATGAGGTTGCTGTGTTGACGGGGTTCCCGGCGCAGCGCCAGCTCGACGACGCGGAGCGCTTCGACGAATACGATCACGAGGGCTTGCGCGTCTTCCGCTTTCATCACGCCTATGTGCCCATGGGCGAGCAGGAGGTGCTCACCGAGATCGAATACGACAACCGCCTCGCCGCGCAATATTTCGCGCGCGTGGTGGCCACGTTCAAGCCGGAGGTCGTCCATCTCTTCCACATGAGCCGGCTCGGCGGGGCTGTGATGGATGTGGCGGCGGCGGCCGGTATCCCTGCGTTCTATACGCCCACGGACTTCTGGACGATTTGCCCGACGTCGCAGCTGCTGCTCGACGGCGGGCGGATGTGTCCGGGACCGACACCTTACGGCGGCAACTGCGTCAAACACGTCGCCGAGCTGACGCGCGGGCCCCGGGTGAAGGCGGTCGCGAAGATGATCCCCACGGCGCTGGTCGAACTCGGCACCATGCTGACGGTGAAGGGGGTCTTGCCGAACTACCCGCACGCGCGCGATGTCGCCGCCATGTCGCGGCGAAGGCCGTACCTGGTGGAGCGCGTCAACGGCCTTAACCGCGTGCTGTCGCCCACCAAGCTGATGACCCGGACGCTGACGGCCAATGGCGTCGATCCGGCCATCATCGTCAACTCGGCTTATGGGATCGAGACAGCGGGTTACGGGGTAGAGCCGCCGGTGCGCGCGCCCGGTGAACCGCTGGTGATCGGATTCATCGGTACGCTGGCAAAGCACAAGGGCGCGCACGTCCTCATCGACGCTTTCAAGCAGTTGCCGCCGGGCAGCGCCAAGCTCGATATTTACGGCAACCCCGCCGACTTCCCGGACTATTTCGCCGATCTCGAGCACCGCGCCGCGGGCTCGCCCGACATCACCTTCCGCGGCACCTTCCCCAATGGCGAGATCGGGCGCGTACTCACAGGCCTGCATGTGCTGGTGGTTCCCTCGCTGTGGTACGAAAACGCACCGCTGGTGGTGTATTCGGCGCTGGCCGCCAAGCGACCGGTGATCGCTTCGGACTTCCCGGGCTTGTCGGAGAATGTCATCGACGGCGTCAATGGACTGATTTTTCCACCGGGCGACGTCGCGGCGCTGGCCGCCAGCCTGCGCCGATTGAGCGAAGACGCGGCCCTGCTGCCCGCGCTCAGCGCCGGCTGCCGCCCACCCAAGTCGACGGTGCAGTACGTCGAAGAGCTCGAAGCTCTTTATCGCGCGCCGCCCCCGGCACATGCACGGGCGGATGTACCGCGCTTCGCGCCGCTGGTTCTGGGTGATGAACGCGGGGTGCTGTCGGGCTGGGCGGTGATGGACGGAACCACCCCGGCGCGGATCACCCTGCGGGCCGGCGGTACGGTGAGAGGCGAATGCACGCGGTTCCTTCCGCGCGCCGACGTGCGCGACGGGCTCGCGCGCGGGGGTGCCCCGGTGAAAGGCCATGCGTTCGGGTATGTCATCAAGGCGCCGCCGGGCCTTGCCCGCGCCAGGGCCGAACTCGTCATCGAAACCCAGGATGGGCGCAGCGTAACCGTCACCCTGGCAGGCTTTGAGGCCGGCACCTCACGCCATCTGGGCGGGACCGACTACATCGCAATCGACAGCGAACGGCGGATATGGCAAGCCGAATGAGTATGAACCGACCCACAAGAACCCTGGTGCTGGGCGGCAAGGGCTTCATCGGCTCGCACCTGATCGATGCGCTGGTGCGCCGGGGCTTTGCCGTGCGCGCCTTTGACCGTGCGAATGTGCCGGCGCTGAGTTCGCCGCCCGGCGTGGAATGGGCCGAGGGCGACTTTACCCATGAGGCGGACGTCGCGCGTGCGCTCAAGGAGATCGACGTCGTCTATCATTTGGTCTCCACGACTTTGCCGCAGACCTCCAACGCCGATCCGGTGTTCGATGTCGCCACCAATGTCGAAGGCAGCATCCGCATGCTGCAGGCGGCGGTGAAGGCAGGGGTGAAGAAGGTGGTGTTCATCTCCTCAGGGGGGACGGTTTACGGCGTGCCGCGCCAAGTGCCGATTCCGGAGGATCACCCGACTAATCCCATCAGCTCCTACGGCATCACCAAGCTGGCGGTGGAGAAGTACCTGCACCTTTTCCATGCGCTTCATAAACTCGATTACACGGTGCTGCGCCTGTCGAACCCCTTCGGCGAACGCCAGCGCACGCAAGCCGCGCAAGGTGCGGTCGCGGTATTCATGGGCAAGATCCTGCGGGGTGAGCCCATCGAGATCTGGGGCGATGGTTCGGTGGTGCGCGATTACGTTTATATCGGTGATGCGGTCGCGGCGATGATCCAGGCCGCGACGTACAGCGGCGAGGCGCGGGTGTTCAACATCGGCTCGGGTGTGGGGATTTCCCTGAACGACATCCTCGCCGGCTTGGCGCAGGTGACGGGCCGCAAGCCCGATGTGCGGTATGCGCCGGGGCGCGCGTTCGATGTGCCGGTCAGTGTGCTCGACATCGCGCGCGCCAAGGCTGCCCTGGACTGGGCGCCGGTGACGCCGTTCACGACGGGCTTAGAGAAAATGCTGGCCTGGATGAAAGCCGACCTCGCCAAAGGCTCATGATGGACTCTCCCAAAGGCGCGCCGGCTGCGATCCTGCTCTGGCTGGGCATTGTCGGTGTGGGCCTGGCGCTCGCGGCCCTGGCGGCGACGGAGCCGCCGGTCTGGGATGCGCTGTCTTATGTGCAGAAAGGCTTCGGCTTCTGGACGGCGGTGCATGAGCACCGCCTGGTCAACCCCTTCAACCTGCCGATGACCGTGCGCCCGCCGGGCTCGATCTTGATGTCCTACCCTTTCGGCTGGTCCTACGACTATCACTGGTTTTATTTCCGCTCGCTGTTCATTCCCATCGCGCTGCTGGCGGCGGCGCCGTTCATCGCCTGCTGGGCGCCGGGAAACCCTGCACGCCGCAATTGGTTTTTGGCAGCGCTGGCCTTGGCGCTGGCCGGCATGCCGATCCTCTATCAATTCCAGTCCAATGAGACCTTGCCGCTGACCGCTAACTGGGGCCTGGTCGATGGATTCACGGCAGGCGTGGCTGCCTTTGCGGCGGCTTGTGTGGTGCGCAGCTCGCACAACCGTTCTCTCCTATTCGCCATTCTCGCCGCGGGGGCCGGGGCCTTTACCCTCTGGATCAAACCCAGTGGTCTGGCGCTGATGGGATTGACGGGGGTGGCCTGGCTGATCTTTGCCGGCGCCGCAAAACCCTATGACGGGCGCTTTCGCCGGTTTGCGATGCGCAGTGTCATCGCAGCGGCGATCATCTTTGCTGTGGCATCGGGCTTGGCGTTCTTCTCGGAGTATTTCTCCGCCGCCAATATCGAATTCGGCCAGCGCGCGCTCGACGTGCTCGCCGCCGAGTACACCGGCGAGGTTCCCTTCGCCACCTTCCTCGCCATCGTGCGCGCGAGTATGGGGTATGTGTTTCCGCTCGCATTGCTGGGCGGCTTCATCGTCGCGGCGCGAGACGCGCGCCCCGCGGGCCTCGCGGCGCTGATCATCCTTGCCGCGGGGCTGTGGTTCTGGGTGGGCCAGACCGACATTTCCCAGGTGCGCCACTTCGTGCCCTTTGCGGCGATGGCTTTTGTCCTGCTCGTGCCAGCCATGCTGGGTGCGCTTGAGCGCTTTCGCGCGTCATCCGCTGTTGCCGGTGTGATCGCGGCCCCGGCGCTTGTCACCACGCTTCTTTTATTCACCGGTGCTGCCACGCCGGTGCAACGCGCGCTGGGCATCAACCTGCACGCCAGCGACTACGCCGCCGAGAACAAACAGGCGGAGGATCTTTTGGCGAGTTTGCTTGCCGCGCAGCAGAAAACCGCTTCGGTTTATCTCGCGGGCACCGATGCGCCCTTGCGCAATCTTCAGTCGGTTTGGGACTTCACCAAGCTCACGCGCGCCGATATGCCGCAGGTGACGTCCCTGATCCCCACCGATTGGCAGCGCCTGTCCACCGTGCGCATCGAGGACCTTTTGCGCTGCGACTACATCTGCATTCTTGCTGCGACCGATGCCAGTGCTCTGGCGTCGCACGAGGTCGCCGATTTTCCGGCGCTGATCCGCCTGTTCAATGCCTGGTTCGCCCGTCTCGGCGAGGATGATGGTGTTACGGTGGTGTCCGAGACGCGGGTCAAGCTGTTGCGCATCACCGACCGGGCGCGCTTCGAGGCGGCTGTGGCGCGGCTCGAGACCGAATACAACTTGCCGGCTTCCTACCGCGAGGCCAATCCGCCGCGCTGGTGGTCGGCCGACGAGCTTGCTGCGCGCGGCGCGGTTCCACTCGATGTCCCATTCCAGGCTGCCGCCGATGCACCACCATCGCGCACCTTGCGTGCGGCCGCATCGCAAGATGCCAATGGTTCTTTCCAGGTGTCCCTGTGGTTCGACTCGAACCTCGCCAACGGACCCGATCCCTGGCGGCTTTTCGGCCATCTCGTCGATGCGAACGGGAATATTTTGGGCAATGCCGATGCGGGTTTCCTCGCCGGCCCTAGTCCGACACCCGAACGGCCCTTGCGGCTTTATACGCTGACCTATGCCACACGCCCACCGGGTGCGGTGGCGGTGGCGCTGGGGTTCCTCCAGCCCAAGGGCGCGACGCTCGATTTCCTGACGGCCGGAGCCGGTCCCCGCGACTGGGACGGCAAGCGCGCTATCGTGCCGCTTTCTCAATAACCGCCAGCAGGCGGAATCCCAACAGGCGGCCGAGGAGCGGCGACAGCGCGTTCTCCAGCGCAAGCACGGGTGCCACCAGGCCAGCGGGGATCAGACTCCAGGGCTTGTACCCGCCCGAGAGCGGGTAGGCGAACAGGCTCAGCCACTGCGCCCGGGTCACGGTGAATTCAGGGAAAGCGGTGTGCAGGCGGTGACGGTCGCGACCGACGAGATTCGACGGGATCGCCTGGTTGGCGGCGAAGGCATCGCGGCCTTTCTGCGGTGTGCCGTCGGCCAAAGGATCGCCAGACATGATCACCGGCTCGGGGTGCAGGAGTTTGTAAAACACCCAGCTTACTGGTGAGATCCCGGGCTCGACCATGATGATGCGTCCGCCGGGGCGCAAGGTGCGTGCGGCTTCGCGCAAAAACCGCGGCGGGAATTCGATGTGGTGGAGGACGTCGAACATCACGATGTTGTCGAAGCTGGCGGACGCGAAAGGCAGCGCTTGCGCGTCGGCGACGAGGTCGAGCCACGGTGCGGCCAGGATGTCGGTGGTCACGACGTCGGGGGCGAAGTCCTTGAAGATCCCTG
>CANKHC010000058.1 GCA_947481595.1 Fidelibacterota bacterium | reverse complement strand
CGAAGCCCGCGACCGCGCCGCCGCTGGACCGACCGCGCCGCCCGACGGGCTCTACCTCACGCACGTTAAATACTAAGCGTGAATATTAGATCTGCGTGATCAGCGTCAGCGCCAGCTGCGTCAGGACGTAGTCCAACACGACCAAACCCACTGCAGTCCCCGTCGTGATCTGTAGACCAAGACCTGCGACATAAGTGCCGTAGACCGCGAAGGCCACCAGCGCCAGCGGGTTGACCACGGCGACGACGACGTCAGGCAGTAGTGCGAAATCGTTCAGCACGGCCACCGAATACAAGCCCAGACTGATCGGCAGCTGCATCCAGATATAGGGCACGAGATACCAGAAATAGCGCGGCGTGCGTCCCAGAAGGCGCGCGATATACATCATGGCAAAGGGAAACAACGTCCACATCAGGACGTAGGACAGCACCTGGACGATGGCATAGGGCATAAAGGCCAGCGTTGTCTTGGCCGGATCAAAGGTCACGAACTCATGGGTGAGCTGTAGCGGCGCCAAGATCACCGCGACGACGAAAGCGCTCCAGAAGCCCTGGGGTGATTTATCGAAGACACCCCAGGCGCGCGCGTCGAATTTGTAGAGCAGGCCGATGCCGGTGAGCGCGCGGGCGAAGTCTCGCGTGGAGATCATGCGGCTGCGAAATAGCGTGCGAGCACGCGCGTGTAGATCGCTGTCAGGTTTTCGAGGTCGACGAGGGCGCAGCGTTCATCGGCCTTGTGCATCGACTGGCCGACCATGCCGAATTCGCAGACCGGGCAGGCATCCTTGATGAAGCGCGCGTCCGATGTGCCGCCGGTGGTCGAGAGTTCCGGTGTGGTCCCCAGCACAGCCTTGACGGACTCGGAGACCAAACTGCTGAGTTGGCCTGGCGGGGTGAGGAAGGACTCGCCCGAAATGCGCGCGGCCAACTCGTAGTGTCCCACGGCCAGTTCGTCGAAGGTCCGGCGCAGCCAGGTGGTCAGCGACGCGCCCGAATGCAGATCGTTGAAGCGGATGTTGAAGCCCGCGCGCGCCACCGCTGGGATGACGTTGGTAGCCGAGTTGCCGACATCGACGGTGGTGATCGCCAGCGTCGAGGCCTGGAAGTGGGCTGAGCCCTCGTCCAAGGGCTTTTCGCTGATGGCGGTCAGCATCTTCATCAGCCGCGGGATTGGGTTGTCGGCGAGGTGCGGGTACGCGCTGTGGCCTTGCGTGCCGTAGACCGCGAGCTTGGCGGTCAAGCTGCCGCGTCGGCCGATCTTGATCATGTCGCCAAGTCTGTTGGGATTGGTCGGCTCGCCGACGACGCAGACATCCAGCTTCTCGCCGCGCGCCTTCAGGCGTTCGAGCATCTTGACCGTGCCGTTGATGGCATCGCCTTCTTCGTCGCCGGTGATCAGCAGGCTGATGGAACCCTTGGGCTTGCCGCGGTCTTTGAGAAACCGCGCGGCGGCGGCGACAAAAGCAGCGATGGCGCTTTTCATATCAGCCGCACCGCGGCCATAGAGATGGCCATCGATCACCGGCGCGCCAAAGGGATCAACTGTCCAGCCGTCGCCGACCGGGACCACATCGGTATGGCCGGCAAAGCAGAAGTTCGGCGCCTCAGTGCCCAGGCGCGCATAGAGGTTATCGACGCCAGGCGCATCCTCTGCACTGAAGAACATGCGTTCGCATTTGAAGCCCAGGCTTTGCAAAGCACTTTGCAGGACGTCGAGCGCACCTTCGTCGCGCGGCGTTACACTGGGCCTGCGGATCAAGGCGCGCGCAAGCTCAAGGCCGTCGGTCAGCGATGCGGGGTCCTGACTCACGGTGGCCTTACTCTCTCAGCAATTCGTTGATGGCGGTCTTGGAGCGCGTCTGCGCATCGACGCGCTTGACGATGACGGCGCAAGAAAGGCTCGGTCCCGGGCTGCCGTCGGGCAGCGCCTTGCCGGGCAACGACCCAGGTACGACGACGCTGTAGGCCGGCACCCGACCGACAAATACTTCGCCCGTGGTGCGGTCGATGATCTTGGTGGTCGAGCTGATGAACACCCCCATGGCCAGCACGGCGCCTTCCTCGATGATCACACCTTCGACCACTTCCGAGCGGGCACCGATGAAACAGTTGTCCTCGATGATCACGGGGGCTGCCTGCAGGGGCTCCAGCACGCCGCCAATGCCGACACCGCCTGAGAGATGTACGTTCTTGCCGATCTGAGCGCAGGAGCCGACTGTGGCCCAGGTGTCCACCATCGCTCCGCTGTCGACATAGGCGCCGACGTTGACGAAAGACGGCATCAACACGACGCTGCGCGCGATGTAGGCCGAGCGGCGTGCGACACAGCCGGGCACGGCGCGGAAGCCAGCCTCGCGGAAGCGGTTCTCGCCCCAACCTTCGAACTTCGACGGCACCTTGTCGAACCAGTTGGAGCCGGCAGTGCCCGGCACCACGACGTTGTCGTTCAGGCGGAAGGACAAGAGGACGGCTTTCTTCAGCCACTCGTTCACCGCCCAGCGCCCGTCCTTCTTTTCGGCGACGCGCACCTTGCCGGAGTCGAGCCAGTCCAGGGCCGTGTCCACGGCCGCCCGCGCCGCACCGGTGCTGGCGGTATTCAGGCCCTCGCGGGCCTCCCAGGCGGCGGTGACGGCTGACTTTAATTCATTGATTTCCATAGATATTTCCACGGGTACGCGACAAGGACGTGTATTTGGGCCCGAACATAGCCTCCCCCCTCGGCGAGTCAACGCTATGGCACTGACAGCACATGTTGTTTACGACAGATTCGCTACTGACGCGGCCAAGGAATAGGATACATTTTACTCGAAACGACTGCTGGCCCAGAACGGTCCGGCAGGTCTGACGCGGGGGACTACCACCATGGCGCTGGATCGCGCCGCTTCATCACCGCTACCCGAGCCGCAGCCTTTGGGCGTCTCGGCGGCCGCCTTGCAACGCTACGAAGAAGCCGTCTTCTGCGTCACCGCTGACGGACGCATCGAGCCTGCCAATCCCGTGGCCACCGAATATGCCGCCAGGCTTTCGGTCGAAGATGTCGCCAAACTTTCGGCTGCCGCGGCGAAGTCGAAGCTCGCCGAACGCGCCTTGGTCGACATGGTCGATATCGGCGCCGGTGAGCGTCTGCAGAATCTGCAAGTCACCCTGGTGCCGCTCAGCGAAGGCCGCGGCACGCTGATGTTCGTGCGCGATCTGACCCTCGATACGAGCTTGCGCTTGGCCCTGGTGGACAGCCGCCGGCGCTACAAGGATTTCATCGACATCTCCACCGACTTCGCCTGGGAAACCGGGCCCGACCGGCGTTTCACCTTCGTGCCGCCGCGCGGCGCCTTGGGCTACACGGCCGACGGACTGATGGCGCTCGACCCCATTGGGCTGATGGTCGCCGACTCCATGGGGGGCGGCGACGTTCCTTTCCTCACGCGCCGGCGTATCGAAGCCGAGGAAGCGTGGCTGCGCCGTGCCGACGGGCGCTCCGCCTGTGTGGTGGTTTCGGCGATGCCGCTCACGTCCAAGGACGGCACCTGGCTCGGCGCGCGCGGTGTCTGCCGCGATGTCACCGAAACCCGCGACCGTGAAGCGACTTTGACCCGCGTACGTAACCGCGAGCGCGTGCTGACCCGCATCGTGCGCGCCTTCCGCGACGAGGTCGATCCCGAGGCGATGTTGAACGTCGCGGCCGAAGCCCTCGCCAAAGGTCTCGGCGCCGAACACTGTCATATCTTCCGCAACCTGGCGGTCGATCCCGCGGCGCCGCCGGTCGCGGGTGCGACTCCCGGCTTCCAGCTCGCCGCGCGTTATGGCGATCTCAATGCAGCCCAGGCTGCCCCTGTGCTCAACACTATCGCGGGCGGTGCGGGCGCGGTCGAACTGCTGCTCGGCGACCGCCAGGTGCTCGCCGCACCCGCGCGCTACCAAAGCGAGTCCAACGGCGCGGTGGTGCTGTGGCGCCCGGTCGACCGCGGCGCCTGGAGCGACGATGACCGCCTGCTGATCGGCGACATCGCCAACCAGGTGGGCATCACCATCGAGCAGTTCACCCACCATGAACATGTGCTGCGCATCTCGCGCACCGACGCGCTCACCGGCTTGCTCAACCGCGGCGCGTTCATGGAGGCCTTGAAGCGCTTCCTGCACCGCTTGAAGCGCGACGGCGGCAATGGCGTCTTGCTCTATGTCGACCTCGACAACTTCAAGGCCGTGAACGACATGCACGGCCACCAGGCCGGCGACAACCTGCTCATGAAAATCCGCGACATTCTGGTGCAGCAGACGCGTCCCACCGACGCCATCGCGCGCCTGGGTGGCGACGAATTCGCGGTCTGGCTCAACGCCGCCGACCTCACCATCGCGAAGACCCGCGCTAGCCAGTTCCTTGAACGCATCAGGGGCCTCGTGCACCTGTCGGGCAGTGCCGATCGTCCCATCGGCATGTCGATTGGCATCGCGGCCTGGGATCCGCACGCGGAAGAAGACCTCGACGGTTTGCTGGCGCGCGCCGATGCCGCCATGTATCACGCCAAACGCCACGGCAAAGGGGCCTATACCATCGCTGATCCGCCGGCCGTTCCCGTCATAGCTCCAGCATGAGCGGTGTGGCACCCATGACCCCCGCCAAAGACCGCTTGGTTCATATGTTGGGAATCACCGGACAGAAGGTGACCTACGAACAGGCGCGCGCGTTGCTCGATCATCCCGATCCCGGCGTGCGCCTGACCTTGGCCGGGCGCGATGATCTCGAACCTGAGATCCTTTACTTCCTCGCCCGCGATCCCGACACCACCGTGCGCCGCGCCATCGCCGTCAATCATGCGACACCGCTGAAGGCCTCGCTGGTCCTCGCCAAGGATTCCGACGACGATGTGCGCGTCGATCTCGCCGACCGCGTGGGCCGTCTCGTGCCCGGACTGACCCAGGATCAACAGGCCACGGCCTGGCGCACGATCCATCAAGTTCTCAATCTGCTCGCGCGCGATCAGTTGCCGCGCGTGCGCAAGGCCCTCGCCGAAGCGCTCAAGGCCTTGCCCGACGCGCCTCATGACATTGTCCTCATGCTGGCCATGGACACCGAAGCCTCCGTCGCCAACCCGGTGCTCGAGTTCTCGCCGGTGCTGACCGATGAAGACCTGCAGGCGATCATCGAGGCCAGCCCCATGACCGCGCAGCTGGCGGCGATCTCGCGGCGTATCAACGTCGGCGAAGAAGTCTCCAACGCCATTGTCGGCACCGGCAACGTCGATGCCATCACGTCTTTGCTTAAGAACCCGAGTGCCCAGATCCGCGAAGAAACCTTAGATGCCATCATCGACGCCGCCCCGCGCCAGGCGAGCTGGCACGAACCCCTGGTGCATCGCCCCGGCTTGAGTTCGCGCGCTGCCTTGCGCATCGCCGAGTTCGTGGCCGACTCGTTTATTCAAAAGCTCTCGGCCCGCGCCGACATCAACCCGGAGACGGTCGCCGCACTCGGCAAAATGGTGCGCGACAAATTGCGCCGCGACGAGGGCAAGGGCTTGGCACCCGACGACCCTCATGCTGCCCTGAACCCCGAAGCCTTGCGCATCGCTGAACGCCAGGCCGACACGCTGGCCGGCAACGGCAAGCTCACGCCGCAGTTCGTGCTGGGTGGCGCGGGCGACGGCGCGACACCCCTGGTAGTTGCCGCTCTCGCGCGCCTCGCCGACCTGCCCGTGAACGCCGTGGCCGAGGTGGTGCGTACCGCCAGCGCCAAAGGCATGCTGGCCATCGCCTGGGCCGGTGACTTCAGCGCCGAAGACGCCGTGCAGCTCCAACTGAAAGTCGCGCGCGTCACACCCGACGCGGTGATCCGCCCGCGCGCCGGCGGCGGTTTCGACTGCACTGAGGCCGAACTCGAATGGCAGCTCGATATGTTCAAGGATCTGGCACGCAACAAGGCCGCGTCGCCGGCTTAGGGGTTTTTCGGAATCCGCGTTTCCAGCCATCCCACCAAATCTTCCGTGATGTGGTGACAGTGGCTCAGGTCCTCGCCCGCAGGGGCGGGGTTCTCCGCATGTCGCACCCACACCGTGGTCATGCCCAGCGCGTGCGCCGGCTTCAAGTTGACGTGGATGTCCTCGAACATCGCCGCACGGCTGGCCTCGATTCCATGGAGCGCTACGAGTTCCGCGTAGGGCGCGGGATCGGGTTTGGGGATATAGCGGCTGGCCGAAATATCGAAGATGCCGCTGAAATGTTTGGCCACGCCCAGCCGGTCCATGACGCTCGACGCATGGCGCTCAGAACCGTTGGTGTAGACGAATTTGCGTCCCGGCAGGGCGGCCAGAACGGCGTCGAGGCGCGCGTCGCGCCCCAGCACCGAGTGATCGATGTCGTGCACATAGTCGAGGAAGGCATCGGGCTCGACTTTATGGTTGAGCATCAGGCCGCGCAATGTCGTGCCGAATTCGCGGTAATAGCGCTTCTGCAGGATGAAGGCGTCGTCCAGCGTCATCTTCAATTGATGGGCGACGTAAGACCGGATGCGCCGGTCGATCTGCGGGAACAGATTGGCGCTAGCGGGATACAGGGTGTTGTCGAGATCGAAGATCCAGGCGTCGATGGGCCCGGGAGTCTCAGCGGGCACGGATCAGAGTACCTGCGCCGCCCGGCGTGAACAGCTCGAGCAGCACGGCATGAGGCACGCGGCCGTCGATGATCACCGCACCTTCGACGCCGAGTTCGACGGCTTCCAGGCAGGTCTCAACCTTCGGGATCATGCCGCCCGAGATCGTGCCTGACTGGATCAGCGTCTTGGCGCGCTCGATCGTCATCTCCTTGATCAGGCGGCCGGTGTCATCCAGGACGCCGGCAACGTCGGTCAGCATCAACAGGCGCGAGGCTCCCGCGGCACCGGCGATGGCGCCGGCGACGGTGTCGGCATTGATGTTGAAGGTCTCGCCGTTCGGGCCGATGCCGATGGGGGCGATGACGGGGATGATATCGGACTCTTCAAAGGTGTCGAGGATGTGCGGATTGATCTCATAAGGCTCGCCGACAAAACCGAGGTCGAGGATCTTCTCGATGTTCGAGCCCGGATCTTTCTTTGAGCGGCGCAGCTTGCGCGCCTTGATCAGGTTCCCGTCCTTGCCCGACATGCCGACCGCAAAGCCGCCGGCTTTGTTGATGGCCGAGACGATCTGCTTGTTGATGGATCCCGACAGCACCATTTCCACGATTTCGACAGTCGCCGCGTCGGTGACGCGCAGGCCGTCGATGAATTCGCTTTTGATCTTCAGGCGGTCGAGCATGGCGCCGATCTGGGGGCCGCCGCCGTGCACCACGATGGGGTTGATGCCCACCTGCTTGAGCAGCACGATGTCACGCGCGAAACGTTCGGCGACCTTGTCGTCGCCCATGGCATGTCCGCCGTATTTCACGCAGACCGTCTCGCCCGAATGTTCGCGCATGAACGGCAGCGCTTCGGCGAGGACGCCGGCCTTTTCCAGCCAGATATCTTGATCGGTCTTGTCGGCCATTGTCGTTCCTAAAGAGCCCGCACTTCCTACTCTGGCAAGGCCAGCTCTGACAAGGCGGCTCGCACGCTGGCGATGCCAAATCCGTCCTCGGAACTGGTCACGAGCACGTCGGGATGGGCGGCGACGTATTCGGTGATTTCCTTGGCGATGGCGGCCCGCATGGCCTCCAGCGGCCCCGGCTTCACCTTGTCGGCCTTGGTCAGGATGATCTGGTAGTTCACCGCGGATTTGTCCATCAGCTTCATGATGTCGCGGTCGACGTCCTTAAGGCCGTGGCGGGCATCGATCAGCACCATCGCCCGGCGCAGATTCGGCCGGCCTTTCAGATAGAGTTTGATGAAGTCGGTCCATGACTCGACCTTGTCCTTGGGCGCCTGGGCGAAGCCATAGCCGGGCAGGTCGGAGACGAACAGCCGGTGTCCCAAATCGAAGAAATTGATTTCCTGGGTGCGTCCGGGCGTGACCGAGGTGCGGGCCAGGGTCTTGCGGCCGGTCAGGGCGTTGATCAGGCTCGACTTGCCGACGTTGGAGCGCCCGGCAAAGGTGATTTCCGGAATGCCGGACTCGGGCATGTCCTCGAGCTTGAGAACGCCGCGCATGAATTCGCAGTTCTGCGCGAACAGGCGGCGGCCGGTTTCCACGACCTCGGGCTTGAAGTCCGGGTTGAGCGTGGTCTCGGCCATTAGGTGGCCGCCTTGGGAGCCTCCGCGGTCCGGTCCTTCTTGAGCAAGATCGACTGCTGCAGGATGCCCAACGTGTTGCTCCAGGCCCAGTAGATCACGAGACCGGCGGCATAGGGCGCCAGGACGAAGGTGATGATGATCGGCATCAGCATCATGATGCGCGCCTGCATCTGATCGGCCGGCTGCGGCGACAACTTCTGCTGCAGGAACATCGTGACGCCCATGATCAGCGGCCAGGCGCCGATGCTGATGTAATGCAGGAACGACGGGATATCGTATGGCAGCAAGCCGAAAAGATTGAGGATGCTGGTCGGATCGGGCGCCGAGAGGTCGTGGATCCAGCCATAGAACGGCGCGTGGCGCATTTCGATGGTCACCGACAGCACCTTATAGAGCGCGTAAAACACCGGGATCTGCACCAGGATCGGCAAACAGCCGGCCAGGGGATTGGCCTTCTCGCGCTTATAAAGCTCCATCAGCTCCTGGTTCAGCTTCGTCCGGTCGTCCTTGTAGCGCTCCTGCAGACGCTTCATCTCCGGCGTCAGCTTCTTCATCTTGTTCATCGTCTTGTATTGCTTGTTGGCAATCGGGAACATCAACAAGCGCACCATCAAGGCGAGGCCCAGAATCGCCAGACCGAAATTGCCCAGCGCCAGATTCAGCCAGCGCAGGATGTGGAAGAACGGGATCGTCAGGAACCAGTACCAGCCGAAGTCGATGGCACGGTCGAACTGCATCAGGCCCGGAGTCTGGGTGTAGGTGTCGAGAAGGCCCAATTCCTTGGCGCCGGCGAAGACATAGCCGAGGACCGACTTGGTTTCGCCGGGTGCCACAGTGATGGCATCGGCGCGCAGGTCGGTCTGAAAACGGTCGCGGCCCGCTTGGTCGGAATAATTGAAGCTGCCCGAAATCTTGACGGCGGGATCGAAGGCTACGGCAGAGAGCCAGTAGTGATCTGAAAAGCCGATCCAGCCACCGACCGACTCAACGGTCTCGCGGCCTTTCTTCTTGAGATCGGCGTATTTGATTTCTTTCGACTGATTGTTGAAGGCGCCGATGGGCCCTTCGAACGACAGGCCCAGCCCGCCGCTGCTATGGCTGTCGAGGCGCACCACGGCGGCGTAGGGGTACAGCGTCACCGCACGCTCGCTCATGTTGGCGACGCTCTGCTCGACGGTGAACAGATACTGCTTGTCGGCGCGGATGGTGCGCGTGAAGACCAGGCCTTGGCCATTGTCCCAGGTCAGCACCAGCGGCGTGGTTTCGGTCAGCGCTGAGTCCGGCGTTGCCGTCGACCATTCCGTCGTAGCACCCGGCAGGGCGACGCCGCTGTCGGAGGCGATCCAGCCCCACTCGGTGTAATAGGGTTTCGGCGCATTGGCCGGTGCGAGCAGCATGATCGGCGGGCTCGCCGGATCGAGGGTCTCGCGGTAGGTCACCAAGGTGATGTCGTCAAAACGTGCGCCGGTGAGAGAGAGCGTGCCTTGCAGGAACGGAGTCGCGATCTTGACGCGTTTGGCGGACACGGCCGGCGCGGCTTCGGCTTGCGGTGCGGCCGTGGCGGGTGCAGCGATCGGCGCGGTGGTCGCCGCGGTGCCAGGTGTGGCCGGCGCGGTGACTCCGGCCGCAGGCGGGACGTCGCCCGGCGGCGGCGCTTTGGGCGCGAAGAAATACTCCCATCCGAGAAGGATGACCAACGAGAGCGCGATGGCGAGGACTGTGTTGCGATTATCCATTACACGTTATGTGAAATTGAGTGAGCCTGTGGCGCGGCGCAGCAAGAGCTATGGGCCTTGCTCCCTCGCGTCAAGTTAAGCCTCGGTATCAGCAATTCGTGAGGCACGGGGTCGAAGCCACCCTCGTTCCAGGGATGGCAGCGCAAGATGCGCTTCAGCGCAAGCCAACCGCCGCCCAGAGCCCCAAAGCGCGTGACCGCTTCCAGGCCATAGTGCGAGCAGCTCGGGTAAAAGCGGCAGCGCGGCCCCAAAAGCGGCGCGACAACGAGCTGATAGGCGCGGATCAGCAGACGTAAAAGCAAAGCCGGGAGCTTGAGAAACGTCTTCACGCTTTCGCTTTCCCTTCGCCGATCTTCTGTAACGCCTGGCGCAGTTCGCGTTCCATCACGGCGAAATCGCGCGCGACTGCCTCGGTCCGGGCGACCAGAACGTAGTCGAGAGCAGGGTTGGCGGCCTCCGTCATCACACGGTCGGCCAAGGCCCGCAGGCGGCGTTTCGCACGATTACGCGCCACGGCATTGCCGACCTTACGGCTGGCGGTAAATCCAATGCGCAAGGCGGAATGATCCCCATCACGAGGGGCTGCCTGCACGGTGAAGGCAGGTGTCGAACGGCGCTGACCGCCCGCGAGGCGCAGGAAATCGCTCCGGTTCAACAGCGTGCTCCAGACTCGCCCACGAACAGGAGCAGGGCCGGAGAGCTTCGATGAGGCTTGCTCCGTGTCCCAGGCCATGGCGATCCATCCGGTGATAGAAGCGGGCGGCAAGCCGTCCGCTGGCGCGCTAACGCGTACGGCCTAAGCCGAGAGGCGCTTGCGGCCCTTGGCGCGGCGGTTGGACAGCACTTTACGGCCGCCAACGGTCGCCATGCGGGAACGGAAGCCGTGACGGCGCTTGCGCACGAGTTTGCTCGGCTGATAGGTGCGTTTCACGTCACTCACTCCAGTAATTCAAAAAAAGAAGACACCCGCGCGGGGGTGCCGGTTCGTAGAAGCGGGGGCTGTATAAGGGCGGGGGGCGGCAAAGTCAATGCGGCCAGCCCGCCGTCCCCCCCAAAAAATGGCGGATTTCAGCGATTTAGCACCCCTTTTGGGACCAAAAAAAGCCCCCTCCCAGGGGACCCTCCACCCAAGCGGGGTTGGGGCCCGATTCGGCCCGGGGTAGACTTGGGCCACCATGCCCGACACCTCCGCCGACCTGATTGCGACCCCGCAAGATGCCTCGGCCCGCGCCAAACTGGCGCCGAGCGCCCTGCCGCTGGCCTCAAGGCTGTCGACGCGCCTGCTTCTGCTGACCGTCGCTTTCGTCATGGTCGCCGAAATCGTCATGTTCCCGCCGGTCATGGCGCGTTACCGCACGTCCTATCTCACCACCAAGCTCGGCACCGCCCATTTGATCTTCACAACCTTGGACGTGCTCGCCAAAGAAACCGGCAAGATCGATTTGCTCCTGCGCGACAATCTTTTGTCGCAAGGGCGCATCCTCGGCATGACCGTGCACCGCCCCGACCTGCCGGCGCGCACCTATGCCCCGGGGATCCCGTCGCAGGTGCCGCTGGCCTTCGACCTGCGCCGCGAGATGGTCTGGGACGAAATGGTCGAAGCCATCGCCACCATGTTCCGCCGCAACAGCTACGCCGTCATCGTCACCGGGGTCAGCCCTTCCAACCCGGCGGTGCTGGTTGACGCGGTCTTCGACGAGCGGCCCCTGCGCAGCGAGATGTGGGATTATACCCTGCGCTATTTCATCGCCGTCAGTCTGTTCATCTCTACCTCCACCGCCGCGCTGGTCTACATCGCGCTGCAGTGGCTCGCCGTGCGGCCTCTGCGCAAGCTGACTGCGAGCATGACCGGATTCCAGAACGCCCCCGAAGATCCGCGCAGCGTGATTTATCCTTCGGCGCGCAAGGACGAAGTGGGCGTGGCCGAGCGCACGCTCGCCACCATGCAGCATGAACTGCGTGAGGCGCTCTTGCAGAAGGAGCGCTTGGCCGGTGTCGGCACGGCGGTCACCAAGATCTCCCACGACCTCAAGAACATCCTCGCCACCGCCATGCTGGAATCCGAACGGCTTGAAGCTTTGCCCGACCCCGAGGTTAAGCGCCTGACGGCGGGCATGGTGCGCGCCGTCGACCGCGCCGTGCAACTCTCCACAACCACCATGCGCTTCGCCAAGGAAGGCTTGCCGCTGGTCCGCAAGCAGCCGCTCCATCTGCCGACACTAATGGAAGAGATCCGGGAGTCCGTGCAGCGGGTCATGCGCACGAGCGTGGTCAGGATCGCGGCCTTGCCCGACGTCACCTTCAGCGGCGATCTCGATCTCATGCACCGCACCTTCGAGAACCTGCTGCGCAACGCCGACGAAGCAGGTGCCGGCACCGCCGAAATCAAGGCGGTCGAGGACGGCGGCTATCTCACGCTGCACGTCACTGACAACGGTCCAGGCCTTGTTCAGAAAGCGCGCGACAATCTATTTGTGCCCTTCGCCGGCTCGACGCGCGCCGGTGGGTTCGGTTTGGGCCTGCCCATCGCCCGCGAACTGATGCGCGTGCAGGGTGGGGACATCATGTTGCTCTGGACGGGCCCCGAAGGAACGTGCTTTGTCGTGCGCCTACCGGTATGACGCACGGAGTGGACGGTGAGCGGTTCGGAGATCCTGGGCATGATCGTACTCATCGCGGCCATCGGTGCCGTGCTCTGGTACTACCGTGCGCGTGACTGAGACGCTCCAAATGCGCTACATCTTGTCTGTCATTTCTTTGCGAGGATCTGCGTGAGCACCGTTCCGCAAACACCGACCAAACGCCTGACCGTGCGCGATCTCGCTCGCAAAGGCGGCACACCGCAGGTGTGGCTGACGGCCTACTCGGCGCCGACAGCGCGCGCCTTGGATGCCCACGTTGACGCTATTCTCGTCGGCGATTCGATGGGCATGACTTTCTACGGCATGGAATCCACGCTCGCGGTCACGCTCGATATGATGGTCGCCCATGGCGGCGCTGTGGTACGCGCCTCAAGGCGCGCTTGCGTCGTGGTCGATCTGCCGTTTGCGACCTACCAATCTTCGCCGGCGGAGGCCTTCAAGTCGGCGGCACGCATCATGGCGGAAACCGGCTGTGCTGCTGTAAAACTCGAAGGCGGCGTGGAGATGGCGGAGACAATTGCCTTTCTCGTGACGCGCGGGATTCCGGTGGTGGGGCACGTGGGCCTAACACCGCAGTCCGTCAACACATTTGGTGGTTTTCGCACGCAAGGGCGCAGCTCGGCCGAGGCCAAGAAAGTCATGGACGACGCCAAAGCCGTAGCCAAGGCTGGTGCCTTCGCCATCGTCATCGAAAAAACCCTGGAACCTCTCTCGCGCGCCATCACCAAAGCCGTGCCCGTGCCGACCATTGGCATCGGTGCGTCGCCCGCCTGCGACGGACAAGTGTTGGTCCTCGACGATCTCACCGGCCTGTTCGATCTCTTCCTGCCTAAGTTCGTCAAACGCTACGCGGAGCTCGGGCGCGAAATGAACAAGGCCGTCGCGGCCTACGCCGCCGACGTGCGCGCTGGAAAATTCCCGACCATGGAACACTGCTTCACGGCGGATGGGGCCGCGAAGGGCAAGAAGAGCAAAACCACAAAGTAGCTGAGGCGATGGCAAGCACATATGCAGGAGCGTTGGTCGCGGTCCGCGACGTGGAGAGCCTGCGCCGGCGCATCCAGGCCTGGCGGCGCGAGGGCCGCTCGGTCGCTCTTGTGCCGACGATGGGCGCGCTTCACAAGGGTCACATGACCTTGATGGACCGCGCGCAGAAAATGGCCGACCGCGTGGTCGCGACCATCTTCGTCAATCCCAAGCAGTTCGGACCCAAGGAAGACTTCACCGCCTACCCCCGGCGTGAGCACGACGACTTCGAGATGCTGAACACCGGCGGTGTGCATCTCCTGTTCGCGCCGGATGTGGCGGCGATGTACCCGAACGGCTTCGCGACGGGCGTGAGTGTTGCCGGCATCAGCGAACAGCTGGACGGTGCCCACCGCCCCGGCCACTTCGACGGCGTCGCGACGGTGGTGACGAAACTTCTTCTGCAAGTGCTGCCCGACATCGCGCTGTTCGGCGAGAAGGACTACCAGCAGCTGATGGTGATCCGCCGCCTGGTGTCTGACCTCAATATCCCCGTCGACATCATCGGTGTGCCGACAGTGCGCGAGACCGACGGTCTCGCCATGTCCTCGCGCAACGCCTATCTCACGCCCGAGGAACGCGCGCAGGCGCCGGCGCTTTATAAAATCATCACCACGGCGGCGGCGGCGATTGCCGCCGGTGGCGACATCGCTCAAGCCACAATGGCGGCGCGCGCGGATTTGCTTGCCGCCGGGTTCGCCAGCGTCGACTACGTCGAAGTCCGCCACGGTGAAACGCTGGCGCCGCTCACCGTCCGCGTGACACCCGCACGCCTGCTGGCGGCGGCGCACATGGGGCGCACGCGTCTCATCGACAACGTCGCGATTTAAATCCTCAAAGAGAAGCCCGGAGGCTCAGTGCACGTAGATGTGCACTTCCGGCGTCGCGGCGGTGGCTTGCGCCATCGCGGCCATGGCGACGCGTTCCGCCGGCAGACCCATGTTGGTCATCGAGCGGAACACGGTGTCGGCGTCGCGGCGCGCGGCCGCTTGGCCCGCGTCGTTGGGCGATACCGCCACCAAGTCAAACGTCGCATCGGGGCGGCGCTCAAGTGCGCGGCTCAAGGCCTGGTACAGTGCCGGCTCATAGACCACATCGGCTTTGTCGAAGCGGATTACGACCAACGGCTTTTTGTCGGCGAAGGACTGCGGCGTCACCGAAGCCACCGGGCGCGGGGCCGCGGTGATGGCAACGCGGCGCTGCGGGTTGTTGCCGTAGGACTGGCCGGAGTTGATGTCGGAGGCGAGCTGAACAAGCGAGGTGCGCTCGCTGGTGACGTACTGCTGCTGGCGGCTGATCTCGCTGTTGAGGTTGAGCAGGGCGCGATCGATGACGATAGCGTTCTGGTTGACCTCGTCTTCGAGCAGGCGCAGCTGGCGGTGATCTTCCTCGAGCGCGCCCGAAAGCTGATAGGCCGCACGGATGTTCTCTAAGATGAACGACGACGAACCGGCATCGGCGGAGACGTTGACCGACAACTGGTTGAGTGTCGCGATATCGGCGTCGATCTGGGTCAGCTGGCTCTGCGCCTGATTCCATTCGGCGAGCAGTTCCGGGTTACCCGGGGTCGATCCCATCTGCAGGCGCGAGCGGATCGCGCCGACGCGGGTGTGATAGGCGTTCACATTCGAAACCGTTTGGTTGCGGATGGTCTCGAGCTGCTGACTGCGCTGGACGGTGTTGGTCTTGAGCTTGTCGAAATCGGTGCGCAGCTGGGCGGCTTTTTGGCCCACGGCGGTGGGCCCGAATTTACTGGTGGTCGGTGCCACTGGCGCGCTCTGCACCTCGGCGGCGGCGGCCAGCTGCGCAGGCTTTTGCTCGGCGGCGGTTGCACTACTCATGCCGAGGGGCGCCATAGACGAACAGGCGCTTAAGGCCAGGACCAGGGCAAGCGTGGTTGCCGGCGGCTACCAGCCGCGCGTGGCGCGGTCCTTTAACTCATGAATTCTCACGCGAATGCCTTGTTCCGGATATTGCCCGGACAGCCCCTGTACCTGCATCCTGACCACTCACATTCCTCGACCGGTAAGGCGCGCAGCCCCTCGCGATTTCCCGATCTGCCCCGATAACAAGCCTGAGAAACGACCCCCAAAGGCTTGGCGACACTCCAAAATTTAGGAACACCCCAGTCGTCGCACGACTTTACGCGAGCCTTGCGCCCAGAACAAGCCGCGATACGGCCGGCGTCTCCGACAAGCGCATTGATATGCGTCCGGGCAAGCACAAGGATTTCCAATTGTTTTCCTTGCATCGAGGGGGCGATCTTAGTATCCCAGGCCTCCCTGCGGATCGGGAAGTGGCGGTTTCCGCCAGCTTTTTCCGTTTTCCGGGGAACCCAGCGGTACATCCGCGACCTCGCGCGCCCGTAGCTCAATTGGATAGAGCATCTGACTACGGATCAGAAGGTTGGAAGTTCGAGTCTTTCCGGGCGCGCCATTCTCTTTCACGAATCTGACTTAGCCTCCTTAGGCCTCCCGCTACCGCCGGCGGTGTCAAAGGATCCGACATGCACCGCATGTCATTGAATCTTCTAGCGCCTCGCGCCTGAACGCCTTGGACAGGCCACAATTTGGGGCTATTCTCGCGAACCTTTCAAACAAAGGTCGGCCAATCACGGGCCGTATTCGACTCATCCAGGGAGAGAATCGCAT
>CANKHC010000057.1 GCA_947481595.1 Fidelibacterota bacterium | reverse complement strand
TTTTCCAATGCGCGCTCGTGACGGCGTACGACGTTGCGCAGGTGATTGATTTCGGAGACCAGGCCGGCCAGCGCCGCCTGGGTCTCGGGGGTGATCTGTTCGACCGGAATCCCTAAGATGGTGATGCGGTCGTCTAGCGGTTTGGACTTGGCGACTTCTTGATAGGTCGCCGTCACCTTCTTGGGCGGCTGTTGCCCGCGCGGAAGCGGCGCCTCCTTGCCCTGGCCTTGGCCATCCAGACGGCGCTGCACCAGCGCGACATTGTCCTGTTGGTTGATATCCGGCATCGCGCACACGGCCTTCGCGGACTTTTCCAGCCTCAAGGTTTAACAGGCGCCGGTTTGCGAAACCTTAAGCCGGTCCCTTTCGCTGGGAACTCAAGGCTTTATCCCGCTCCGTGGGCGTGCCCCTACTTGGCTTGGCGGGACCGGTCGTTTACAGTCGGCGTCTTTCGCGCCCCGGGGGACCTACATGGGCAAGACGGCGAAATCCAAAGCCGCCCGCTCCACCAAAACCGACAGCACGCCGACCTCTTTCGGCAAAAAGCCCCTGGTCGGCATCATCATGGGAAGCACCTCCGACTGGGAGACCATGCGCCACACCGCGGCGATGCTTGTCGAACTGAAGGTCCCCTTTGAAGCGCGTGTGGTCTCGGCCCACCGCACCCCTGACCGCCTCTACAAATACGCCGCTGACGCCGAAGATCGCGGCATCCAGGTGATTGTCGCCGGCGCGGGCGGCGCCGCCCACCTTCCCGGCATGACGGCGGCGATGACCATCCTTCCGGTCCTCGGCGTCCCCGTCGAGAGCAAGACCCTCCAGGGATTGGATAGCCTCCTGTCTATCGCCCAGATGCCGGGCGGCATTCCAGTCGGCACGCTCGCCATCGGCAAAGCCGGGGCCAAAAATGCGGCCCTCTTAGCCACGGCTATTTTATCACTTCAGGACAAGGCCTTGGAGAAACGTCTTGCGACGTGGCGTGAAGCTCAGACCGCCAGCGTCAGCAAGCGTCCGGCCTAAATCCTTATGCAGCGGCTTGCGCCCGGCGCCACCATCGGAATCCTCGGCAACGGCCAGCTCGGCCGCATGCTGGCGCTTGCCGCCGCGCGCATGGGCTACCGGACGCACGTCTTCGGTCCGGAAGCCGACAGCCCCGCCGAACAGGTCGCCACCGACTCTACCGTTGCCGCCTACGAGGACGAGGCCGCCCTCGGGGCCTTCGCCGACGCCGTCGATGTGGTGACCTTCGAGTTCGAAAACGTCCCCGCCGCCTCGGCGGCTTACCTGGCCTCCCATACGCAGGTCCGCCCCTCCTGGCGCGCCCTTGAAGTCTGCCAGGACCGCACCCGGGAGAAGCAGTTCTTCGCCTCCATCGGCGCCGCGACGCCGGCCTGGGCAGCGGTCAATTCCCTGGCGGAGCTCAAGACAGCCCTCGCCCAGGTCAAACCCCCGGCGGTCCTGAAGACCGCCCGCCTCGGCTACGACGGCAAGGGCCAGGCCAAGATCCGCGCCGCCTCGGACGCCGAAGCCGCCTGGCAGGCCATCACTGGCGGGCATGCGCCAAAGGCCAACGGCGCGTTTGCCATTCTCGAAGGCTTCGTCGATTTCAAATGTGAGATCTCGGTGATCGCCTCCCGGGGTCAAGACGGCAAAATCGTCTGCTTCGAACCCTCGGAAAACGTCCACGCCAACCACATGCTGGCGACCTCGACCGTACCGGCACGCGTCCCGCCGGCCACGGCGTCGGAGGCGGTCTCCATCGCCACCCGCGCCGCCGAAGCTCTCGACATGGTTGGCCTGCTCGCCGTGGAGATGTTCGTCACCCCGGACAACCGCATCCTCTGCAACGAGATGGCGCCCCGGCCCCATAACTCAGGCCACTGGACCCAGGACGCCTGCGGCACCGACCAGTTCGAGCAGATGGTTCGCGCGGTCGCTGGGCTACCCTTGGCCGCGCCCATGCGTCACGCCGACGTGGTCATGCGCAATCTGGTCGGCGCAGACGTGAACGACCTGGATCGGTACCTGACCGATCCAGCCGCCCATATCCATCTCTATGGAAAAAAAGAAGCGCGCGCGGGCCGCAAGATGGGCCACGTCAACGTCGTCACTTCTAAGAAAAGCTAGACTTCCTTGTTCGAGCGGGCGCGGCGGCGCTTCTGCTTGGCGCGGGCCTTGCCCTTACGCTTGTTGGCGCGGCTGCGCTGCGACTTCGACTTTGTGGCTTTCATGGAAGGCTCCTGATCCGGCTTGAATTGCGCGTGAGGTATAACGCGCGATCCGTTGATTGCAAAAGATAATCTTGAATCTCAGATTTTACGTGAGCGGCGCTTTACGAGCTCCGCTTCGCGGCCCCGCGCAAGCCCGCTACCCGCTCCAAAATACGCATGGGATCGGGCAGGAATTTCAGACGCTCCGTCACCCGCGCCTTGAACTTGGGGAACTGCATGACCTCCTCGATCCGCCGGTCGAGGAACGCCCAGGTGGCGGCGCTGCCCTCGGAGCGGTCGTTCAGCCAAAACATCACCGTACTGCCGTAGACCACCGCCAGCAGCCCGCGCTTGGTATAGAAGTTAAAATCCGTCGCCTTGTCGCCGGCCGCCCGCCAGATCGCATCGACGGTCTTGTACCCGCCCCGCAGGGCACCTCCCGCGAAGGCCGGCAGCGGGGTCAGGGCCAGGGCACGGCGGATGGCCTCGCGGTGTCCCGTCCAGCGTTCCAGCCGAAGCTTCACCGCCGTCGCGATCCGGGTGCGCACCTTCATGGCGGCGAGGTCCAGACGGTCCAGGTCTTCGAGCATCAGCCGATCGGCCATATCCATGAAATGGGCGACCGCATCCTTCACGCCCCCCGGGAACAGCCGGCCGGCGGCATCAGCGCCCAGGCCGGCATTCTCGGCAGCGGTCGCCAGGACTTTGCGCGTCCACCCGTCAAAGGGCACATGCGGCAGCGCCGCCTGAATCACGGCGTCGCGGTCCCGGATCTTGGCGTCGGCAATTTTGGTATCAGTGGGCTTGGTCATTTGCCCTCTTCGTCCAGCTCGATCTCTTCGCCCTTGGCCGCGGCTTCGCTCTCCAAGACGTCGGCGAAGGCCAGCGTCGTCATATCGGCCATGCGTTGGGGATAGAGGAGGCCGTCGAGGTGGTCGCACTCATGCTGCACCACACGGGCATGGAAGCCGTGAGCCTCCCGTTCGACCCGGGCCCCCGAGAGGTCTTGATAGCTGTAGGTGATGTGCGTGAAACGCGGGACCAAGCCGGTCAGTCCCGGCACCGACAGACAGGCCTCATAACCGTCGTTCTTGGCGGCATCCAGCGGCGTGATGATCGGGTTGATCATCACGGTGAGCGGGATCTCGACCCCGCCGTTGCGGGCGGCCGGCACAAAGAAAATCACGATGCGCTGGGCGCGCGAGACCTGGGGCGCGGCGAGCCCTACGCCGCGCGCGTCCTGCATGGTGTCGAGCATGTCCTGGACGAAGGCTTGCAGCTCCGGGTCCTTGGGATCGGGGACCTCGAGGGCACGGGCCTTGAGGACGTCGGCGCCCATGCGGGCAATCGGTAAAACAGCCATGGAAAAACGGGGTCCTTCGCTAACTTTAGAACCTATATATAAGGCGGGCTCCCGGGGCGCCATACCGGCCGCCGCGCCCGGGTTGTGGCAGGGCTGCACCAATCCCAGAAAAGTGAGCAATTCCCGGGCTAAAGTGCTGAAAACAGCCTAAAAGGCCGCTTCCCAAGCCCCTACACCCGTGATATACCCCCGCCCGAATGAAGGCGCCGGAATGACCCCGCGCGCCTTTTAAATTGCACAGACATTCACGAGGAAGACCCTTGGTTCAAGTCATCGTCCGCGACAACAACGTCGACCAGGCCCTGAAGGCCCTCAAGAAGAAGATGCAGCGCGAAGGTATCTTCCGTGAAATGAAGCTCCGTAAATCCTACGAGAAGCCGTCCGAGCGCAAGGCCCGCGAAAAGGCCGAAGCCGTGCGCCGCGCCCGTAAGATGGAGCGCAAGCGCCTGGAGCGCGAAGGCTTCTAGTCTTCCCCGAGGCGATCTGAATTCAAAACGGAGCAATCGCAAGGTTGCTCCGTTTTGCTTTTACAAACGCGCGTTAACTCCGCCGAAACTTCGCCTCCGTACCTTCTGGGGAGTCTGCCTGGAAGAATCATGTGAGCGCACTTCACGTCCGTCCCGCCGAAGCCAACGATGCCGAGCCCATCGCCGCCCTGGTGCGCGAGGCCTGGCTCGCTGCCAACCGCGACCTCTTGCCCGGAGATTCCCTGGCCAAGGTGGCGCACTCCAGCCGCCTCGCCGGTTTTGTCGCCGGCGAATGGACCAGCGTGCGCGTGGCGATTCAGGATGACCAGATCGTGGGCGCGGTTGGCGTCAACCCCGCCGGCGTGATTTGGATGCTCTACGTGCACCCGGCCTATCAAGGCTGCGGCATCGGTTCGGCGCTCTACGACAACGCTATCGGCCAGATGAAACAGGCCGGCAGCAACAAAGCGCAGCTCGAAGTGCTGGCGGCCAACGAGAACGCCGTGGCGTTCTACCGCGCCCGCGGCTGGGTGCCGGAAGGCAAGCGCACCGAGCACATCCCCGGCTTCCGCTTCACCGCCCTGCGCATGGGTCTCGCTCTCCGCTAAATCTCGACCTGCGTGCCCATCTCGACGACGCGGTTGGGCGGCAGCTTGAAGAAATCCATGGCACTCGTTGCCGAACGCATCATCCAGGCGAACAGATGTTCCCGCCACAACGCCATGCCTGGCCTGCGGCTGGGCATGACGGTTTCGCGGCCCAGGAAGAACGACGTCTCCATATCGTTGAATTCGAAGTTGAGGCGGGCTGCGGCTTTCAGCGCGAGCGGCACGTCGGTTTCATCCATGTAGCCGTAGCGCAGGATGAAGCGGTAGAAGCGCCGCCCCAGGTGCTGCACTTCCAGCCGTTGGGCATCCGCAACATGCGGCACTTCTTCGGTGATGACGGTCAAGAACACCACACGCTCGTGCACGACGCGGTTGTGCTTCAAGTTGTGCAGGAGCGCATGCGGAATGCCTTCCGTCGTGCCGGAGAGGAACACCGACGTCCCGGGAACGCGCGTCACACTGGGATTGAGGGAACCCAGAAAGACATCGACCGGCATGGCCTCCTCTTGCCGACGTGCAAAGAGCAGCTCACGGCCCTTCTTCCACGTCGTCAGGAAAACCACGATGCCCGCGCCGATGGCGAGCGGGAACCAGCCGCCGTGGGTGATCTTCGTCAGGTTGGCGGCGAAGTAAGCCAAATCAACGATCAGCAAGAAAGCGGCAATGGTGCCGGCGATCCAGGGGTTCCAGCGCCACAGACCAAACATGACGATGGTCAACTGGATGGAGGCGATCAACATCGTCCCGGTCACCGCGATGCCGTAAGCCGCCGCGAGACTGGTGGACGTCTGGAAGCCCAGCACCAGCGCAACGACCGAGGCCAACAGCAGCCAGTTCACGAAAGGAATGTAGATCTGGCCGGATTCCGATTCCGAGGTATGGATCGTGGCCATACGCGGCAAGAACCCGAGCTGCATGGCCTGTCGGGTGATGGAATAGGCGCCGGTGATAACGGCTTGTGACGCAATGACGGTGGCCATGGTCGAGAGCCCGACCATCGGGAAGACCGCCCAGGACGGCACCATCAAGAAAAACGGATTGCTGACGGCATCAGGTGTGGTGAGCAGCAAGGCGCCCTGTCCGAAGTAGTTGAGCAACAGAGCCGGCAGCACGAGCAAGAACCACGCGCGGCGGATCGGGCGAATACCGAAATGCCCCATGTCCGCGTAAAGTGCCTCACCGCCCGTCAACACGAGCACGACGGATCCCAACGCCAAGAAAGCGGTGAGCTTGTAGTTGAGGAAGAAGTGGACCGCATAGATCGGATTGACCGCTGCCAAAACGCGCGGCGCTTCCATGATCTGCAGGACGCCGATTACGGCGATGGCCAGGAACCAGAGAATCATGACCGGCCCGAACAGCCGTCCCATCACCGTGGAGCCGCGCCGCTGCATCATGAACAGAAGTACAAGAACGACGAGCGTGATCGGGATGACGTAGACCGACAGACCCGGCAGCGCGACCTCGAGGCCTTCCACCGCGCTCAAGACCGAACTCGCCGGCGTGATCATGCTGTCGCCGTAGAACAGCGCGCCGGCCGAAATACCCAGGATGACGACAATGGGGGCGAACCAGCTCTTGGAGGTCACGCCGGCGGCAAGCGCCAGCAATCCCAGACTGCCGCCCTGCCCCTTGTTGTCGGCGCGCATCAACAGCAACAGGTATTTGCCGGAAATGATCAACAGCAGCGACCAGAACACCAGCGAGAGCACACCCAGGATGTGGTCGTGGTCAGCCGGCAACGGGTGTGTGCCGTTGAAAACTTCTTTGATGGCGTAAAGCGGGCTGGTGCCGATGTCGCCGTACACCACACCGATGGCGCCGACCATCAAGGCCGCGAGCGAAGGCGCCTTATGCGCCCCGTTGGCCGGGGCGTCGTGCAAAGTCGAAGGGTCTGTCATTGCCTGTGAACGTAACGATGGCGCTGCTTCTTTGGGGCACGCGGCCCGGCGCCTTTTTTTGGGCGGCATCCGTGTACCACCATGCGCGCGCGCTTGCTAGCGCGGCCTCAGGGCTTACGCCGGCGCCGATTCTCCTCATCAACCCATTGATAAATATGTAGTTTATCCCACTCCATGCGCCAGCCGCTGGTCTGCTCGGCATAGATATGCGCAAGCGGCAGGGCTCGGTTGGGCCGGGCGATGATGTCCCACACGTCACCCAAGCCGAACGGCGCGTACACATCTATGTACTCCTGCCCGGTGCGCTTCATGCCGAGGGCTTGCGCGGAACACGGCAGGCGCAGGATCCCCTCGCCCGCCGTGGTCAGCGGCGGATAGGCGGCGCCGAATTTTTCGGGGAACCAAAAATGCGCGCGCGCCTGGTTGCGCAGCCGCACGGCAACCGGCAAGTCGGCAAACAGCGCTGCCGCGTCGCGGATCACCTGGTCTTCAGCTTCCCACGACGGATCCTCGGAAAAATAAAAGACGTCGTAAGAGGTAATGCTTCTGTCAGCGGCGCGCCCGCAGCGCAGATTCCAAACGGACTGAAACAGGCTTTCTGAAACCAGCCACCAGTCGCGCAAGCCTAGCGCCGGCATCCGGTCGAGGATGATGCTGTTGTTGCGATTGCGCAGGCAAAGCTCGGCCACCTTTGCGGCCAGGCGCTCGGCGGCTGTGTCGTTAAGGTCTTCGTCGTCGGGCGGCGCGAACAGCGACAAGGCCGGTTGCGGTGCGGCCTTGCGCCGGCGGGACTGATGCTTCGCCCGCGGGAATAACCGCAAACGGCAGCTGCGCCCGTCAGCGAGGAAGATGTGCGCCATTTGGCCCCAGGTTCCGCGAGGTGTGGGTGATTTTACTTGTTTGGCCCAGTGCGCGCACGACGTAAACTTCCTCTTCGGGGGGTTAGCACCATGTTTCCAGTCATCTTCATCGTCCTCGCGCTGCTGGCACCACCTGCCGGCGCCGCCGAGAGCTATCCCTCCGGCCAGCTGTCGGATGACGCCATTCCGGCGCACTACACCCTCGATTTGAAGATCATCCCGACCGAGGAGACTTTCAGCGGCACGGTGGCCATCGACGTCACGCTGAAGCAGCCGGCCAGCGTGATCTGGATGCACGGGCGCGAGCTGACGGTCGCGACAGCCAGTGTCACTGACGCCGGGGGCGCCGTCATTCCCGCCACCTGGAGCGAAATTCCCGACAGCGACGGCGTCGCCAAACTGACGCTGGCCCGCCCGGCTCAAGGGCCCAAGGTGCTCATCACGATTTCCTACGCCGCCCCGTTCAACAAGCGCTTGGAAGGCATCTACCGCGCCGACGATGCCGGCACGCCTTATATCTTCAGCCAGATGGAGCCGATTTCGGCGCGCGTGGCCTTTCCCGGTTTCGACGACCCGCGTTTCAAGACACCCTATGACACCTCCCTCACCGTCCCCGCGGGCGATAGCGCGATTTCCAACGGTGCCGCGACGACAACCGAGGTGCTGGACGGTGGCCTGAAGCGCGTCCGCTTCACCACCACCAAGCCCCTGCCGACCTATCTGGTGGCGGTGGCGGTGGGTCCGTTCGATGTCGTGGAAGGGCGCGCAATACCGCCAAGCGCCGTACGCCCACACGCAATCCCTTTGCGCGGCATCGCCACGCGCGGCAAGGGGCCGCGCCTGAAGTATGCGATCGAAAATACGGCGCCGCTGTTCTTGGCTCTCGAGGACTACTTCGGCATCGCCTATCCCTTCGACAAGCTCGACATCATCGCCGCACCGGACTTCTCGGCGGGTGCGATGGAGAACGCCGGCGCCATCGTCTATCGCGAAGGCCTCCTGCTGATGGACGACGTGCCCTCAATGTCCCAGAAGCGCCGCTACGTCGGCGTACATGCCCATGAGATGGCGCATCAATGGGTGGGCGATCTGGTGACGCCGGTGTGGTGGAACGACATCTGGCTCAATGAATCCTTCGCCACCTGGATGAGCGACAAGGTTGCCGCCGGTTTCGATCCGCAAGGCGGCTATGACCGCGCGCCCTTGCGCGGCGCGATTTCCGCCATGGCCGCGGACAGCAAAAGCAGCTCGCGGCGCATCGCCCAGCCCATCGAGTCCAACGACGACATCGACAACGCCTTTGACTCGATCACCTACGAAAAGGGTGGCGGCGTGCTCTCGATGTTCGAGCACTATTACGGCGTGGAAGCTTTCCGCAAAGGCGTGCAGCTCCATTTGCAACGCCGCGCCTTCGGCAGCGCCACGGCGGCGGATTTCCTCAAAGCGATCGCCGACGCCAATAACGACAGCAAAGGCCCCGCCGCCTTCGCCACCTTCCTGAATCAGCCGGGCGTGCCACTGGTCGACGTCATCGTCGCCTGCGGCGCCAAGGGCAACACGATTTCGCTGAAGCAAAGCCGCTACCGTCCCAAGGCCGGGCAAGTCGCGCGCAATCAAACCTGGAAGATCCCCCTGTGCGTCGCTTACGGCACGGGAGCCGGGCGCGAGAAAGTCTGCAAACTGGTCGAGGAGAAGGCCAGCACCATCGCGGTCAATTCCTGCCCGACCTGGGTCATGCCCAATGCCGATGGCGCCGGCTACTACCGCTTCGGCTTCAACCGCGACTCTTGGCGGGCGCTGGCGAAAGCCGTCGACGCGCTCACCGACACGGAAATGCTCGCGGTTCTCGACAGTCTCGAAGCCGGCGTGAGTTCGGGTGATTTGGACCTGGATGAATTTCTCGACAACGCCAAACTGCTGATGGCGCGCAACGGCGGCAACATCACCTGGGATGCCGCCAGCGCCCTGACGCCGCGCCTGATCTGGATCAAGAACACCCTGGCGACCCCGCGCTCCAAGCCGGTGGTGGAGAAATACATCGCCGAGCTGTATCAGCCCTTGTTCGACAAAGTCGGGCTCGACAACACCACTGCCTTCGCGCGCGCCAATCCAGCGGAAGCCACCCTCCTGCGCGGTCCGGCCGTGACCATGGTGGCGGTCGAAGGCCGTACCCAGCCCACACGCGGCGAGCTCGGACGCCGAGGCGCTGCCTATGTCGGCGTGGGAACAGACGGCAAGCTGCACACCGACGCCGTCGACGCTGATCTCGCCGACGAGGCTCTGACTGTGGCCGTGAAAGACACCGGCGCGCCGGTGGTCGATGCCATCTTTGCGCTCCTGACAACCGAGCGCGACGGAACGGTGCGCGCGCGGCTGCTGGGCGCGCTGACACGTTCGACCGATCCCGACATCGCCGCGCGCGTGCGCGACCTCGCCTTGTCGAAGGACCTGCGCGCCAACGAACTGCCGGAGATCGTCTTCGGATCGATGTCGGAACTGGACAACGTGCGGGCGGCCTGGACTTGGTTCAAAAAAAACTACGAGCCCATCAAGGCGGCCATGCCCTACTTCGGCCGCAGCGGCTTGGCCGGCATGGGCGGACGCTTCTGCGACCAGGCCCTGCGCGACGACTACCGCGATTTCTTCCGCACCCGCGTCCGTTCGCTGGTCGGCGGCGCCCGCGTGTTCGATGCCACGCTGGAGAGCATCGATCACTGCGTTGCCCTCGCCGGGGCGCAACGCTCGAAGGTCAATGCCTATTTCGCGAAGAACTAATCCACACCGCGTCGGAACAATAGCCACCCGTTGACGTTACGAATCCTGCCGCCGCGCGCTGATTTCTGAGCGCTATTTCATAAATTAGTATGTCATTTGAAGGTGTTGGACGTGGCGGTTTGGGGTCTTAAGTGACACATTGGAAGAATGACGCAAAACCAGGGCCGTAGGCCGCCCATCAAGGACGACGAGCGCTACCGCATTCTGGTGGAAGCCGTCAGCGACTACGCGATTTACATGCTGGACCCCGACGGTACCGTTGCCAGTTGGAATGCCGGCGCGCAGCGCTTCAAAGGATATACTCCGGTCGAGATCATCGGCCATCACTACGGCAAGTTCTACACCGCCGAAGATCAACGCGCCGCGTTGCCGCAGCGCAATCTGGAGATCGCCTCTCGCGAAGGCCGCTTTGAAGGCGAAGGTTGGCGGGCGCGCAAGGACGGCACGCGCTTTTGGGCGCACGTCGTCATCGACGCCATTCGCGCGCCGAACGGCGACTTGGTTGGTTTTGCCAAGATCACCCGCGACCTCACCGAAAAGCGCATACAACAGGAAGCCCTACGGCAATCGGAAGAGCGATTCACGCGCCTCGTCCAGGGCGTCACCGACTACGCCATCTACATGCTCGACCCCAACGGCATCGTCAGCAACTGGAACGCCGGCGCCGCACGCATCAAGGGATACAGCGCCGAGGAGATCGTCGGCCAGCACTTCTCGCGTTTTTATACCGACGAAGACCGCAACGCCGGCGAACCCAATCGCGCGCTGACCACCGCAGCGGCCGAAGGGCGCTTTGAAAAGGAAGCCTTGCGCCTGCGCAAGGACGGCTCGCGCTTTTGGGCCCACGTGGTCATCGACCCGATCCGCGATGACGACGGCAAGCTGATCGGGTATGCCAAGATCACGCGCGACATCACGGAACGGCGGAACACCCAGCGCGCCCTCGAAGAAGCGCGCGAAGCCCTCTTCCAGTCACAGAAAATCGAAGCCATCGGCCAGTTGACTGGCGGCGTCGCCCACGATTTCAACAATGTTCTGACGGCAATTCTCTCCAGCCTCGAGCTGATCCGCAAACGCCTGCCCAACGAGCCAAAGCTGCACGCCCTCATCGACAATGCCACCCAAGGTGCGGAACGCGGTGCGGCCTTGACTAAACGCATGCTGGCATTCGCGCGCCGCCAAGACCTCAACCTCGTCGCCCTCGACATCCCAGACATGGTCCGCGGCATGACCGAAATGCTGGAGCGTTCGCTCGGCCCCAGCATCGCCATCGAGACGCGCTTTCCCTTGTCTCTGTCCCAGGTCCTGGGCGATGCCAACCAGCTCGAATTGGCTCTGCTGAACCTGGCGGTCAACGCCCGCGACGCGATGCCGAAAGGCGGCCCCTTGGTCATCAGCGCACGCGAAGAGATCGTCGGTCCCGGCCACGCCAGCAAGCTGGAGCCAGGCAACTATGTCTGCCTCTCGGTGATTGACGCCGGTGAAGGCATGAGCGCGGACACGTTGAAGCGCGCGACAGAACCGTTCTTTACGACAAAGGGTGCCGGCAAAGGCACAGGCCTCGGCTTATCGATGGTGCACGGCGTCTCCGAGCAATCCGGCGGGCGCCTGATCCTCAAAAGCAAGGTGGGCGAAGGCACGACGGCCGAACTGTGGCTGCGCGCAACGAAGACGCCGGCCATCGCCGCCGCCGCGGCTCCAGCGGCACCAGAGACTCCGACAACCACAGCGCTGACCATCCTCGCTGTGGACGACGACGCCCTCATTCTGATGAACACCTCCGCCATGCTCGAGGACCTGGGACACCGTGTGTTCACGGCGATGTCCGGGCGCGAGGCTTTGGAGATCTTGGCCAAACAGCCGGTCGATCTCTTGATCACCGACCAGGCCATGCCGGGAATGACCGGCTATCAACTGGCCGAAGCCGTACGCGAACGCCGCCCGAACATGCCCATCATTCTGGCCTCGGGCTATGCCGAGCTTCCGGCCGGCTCAAACCTCGCCCTGCACCGGCTCGCCAAGCCGTTCTGGCAGAGTGAGCTGGACCAATGCTTGGCCAAAGCGGTGGAACCCCTCCACGGCAAACGCGCCGCCGTCTCAGCCGCCTAGGATTTTCCTCTTCTTTATCCCACCGGCGGAGAACGGCCTGCCATTTCTCTATTAATTCAATAGGGAATACGTAGAAAACGCCTGACCCGCCTCCCGGACGCCGCCAAAGTGGGGCCTCCACACCGGAGCCCGCCATGAACGGAACAATTAAAAGCCTAAGCCGTTTGCCTGGCGCCCGTTTGATCCAGGCCAGCGCATCCCTTCGATGTTACGGCTGACATTCTGGTTAGCCGAGCTGGAGAAGACATCGAAGTTTTGGAGTGCGTGATGGATGAAGATCATGGTTACGTCATCGAGCTGGCGGGTGATGCCGCCGGCCTGGTGGTGAAGGAAGGCAACAGTTTCCGCTTCTATTCCGCCGGGCGGGATTTTTCCGGACTGGACCGCAAACTCTACCGCTCGCCCGCCGAGGCCGAGGAAGCTTGCCGCCGGATCGCTTTCCCCGGCCGCGCGCCGAAGCCGCAGCAAAGCGCGACGTCCTATCGCGAGAACACGCGCCGCGGCCTGGCGCGCTACATCCGTCAGGCGGCGCAGTCCTATCGCCGCCGTTTGGTGACGCCGTAACGATCCTTGAGTCTGTCCAAGGCCGGTGACTCTTTCACCGGCCCACCTTGCGCCCCGGAGCCCGCGCGGTTCCGGGGCTTTTTATTGTCACGAATGGCGATATATCCATTTAGATATATCGTGGATTGCGTTGGCACTTCCAACCCCTTGCCCCTAATATTCTTTCGTCGCATTCACGCGCTCGGAGGGGAGCCATGAAGATGGGTAAGTTTGGCGGATTGCTCGCAGCTGCGGGCTTTGTTCTCTTGGGACAGGTGTGCAGCGCGGCGGCAGCCGATGCGCCGGCCGACCGGGGCGAATATGTCGCCCGTCTCGCCAATTGCGTGGCTTGCCACTCGATCCCCGGCGCGCCGGCGTTCTCGGGCGGCCTGAAGATGGCCACACCCTTGGGCGCCATCTACGCCACTAACATCACCCCCGATAAAACCACCGGCATCGGCGACTACACTTTTGAAGACTTCGACCAGGCCGTGCGCTTCGGCGTTGCCAAGGACGGCCACCGGCTGTATCCGGCCATGCCCTATCCCTCCTACGCCAAGGCCAGCGAAGAAGACATGCGGGCGATGTACGACTTCTTCATGAAGAGCGTGCCCGCCGCCAATGTCGCCAACAAACCGAGCGAGATCCCCTCGCCCCTCAACATCCGCTGGCCCATCGCCATCTGGAACTTCGTGTTCGCCAACGACGACCGCTACGAGAACGTCTCCGGCAAGGATGCCGCCTGGAACCGCGGCGCCTATCTGGTGCAGGGCCTCGGCCACTGTGGCGCCTGCCATACACCGCGCGGTCTGGCTTTCAACGAACAGGGCTACGACGAAGACGACGGCGATTTCCTCGTGGGCGCCCCCTTGGACAATTGGTCGGCCTCGAACCTGCGCGGCGACGTCAACACCGGCCTCGGCCGTTGGACGCAAGGCGAGCTCGAAGAGTTCCTTAAAACCGGCCACAACAAATACGGCACCGCCTTCGGCACCATGACCGAGGTCATCAACAACTCGACCCAGTTCATGACCGATGCCGATATCACAGCGATGGCGACGTACCTGAAAGCCGTGCCCGGCAGCCGTGAAGGCACCACCGCGCCTTATGCCTACGACGCGACCACCGCCAAAAACCTGCAGGCGCGCGAGTTCGAGTCCACCGGTGCCCTGGTTTATGCGCAGCAGTGCCAGAGCTGCCACCTGATGAACGGCGCCGGCCACGCGCCCTATCTGCCGCCGCTGGCAGGCAATCCCGTGACCGTGGACCCGAGTGCGGCGTCGCTCATCAACGTCGTGCTCAACGGCTCGGCCCGCGTCGTCGTCGACGGCATGCCCGATGCCTACAAGATGCCGCAGTACCGCGTGCTGCTCTCGGACCAGGAGGTCGCCGACGTCGTGACCTTCATCCGCAAAGGCTGGGGAAATAAAGCCGAAGCTGTCACCGCCAAAGAAGTGGCGGACATGCGCAAGCTGACCGACCCCGCCAGCGACCAGGTCAATATCCTGAGAATGAAATGACAAAAAACCCCGGAGGAAACTCCGGGGTTTTTACTTTGGCATGGTCAGTGAGACGCCGCGCGCGGCCAGGGTGTCGTGCGCGAGCTTCTGCAGTGATTTCGCCTGGGCCGGTGAAATGCCCAGGTCTTCCGCCACATGGTCCACCTTCTCCAGCGACTGCGGATCGCGTCCGGTAATCTGCCCGAAGTCCATCAGCGCCTCGAGATAATATCCAAAGACGCTGGCGTGATAGTGGTCGTAGGCCCAGAGGTTGATCTTGCTGGCGCCGAGATCGTCATAGGGATTGTCGTCGGCAAGGCCGGTTTCCATCGCCGTGTTCCAGGCGAGGCCCAGCGGCACAACACCGGCGATGCGCGGCGCCCCTTTCGCGGCGAGGTCGTAGGCTACGGCAATATCCTTGCCCATCTGCGTGATCGGCTTGCCGTGCCAGGGCGCGCCCTCAGGGTAGGTCATATCGGCCCGGCTCCAGGTCGCCAGCAGATAGAATTTGACCGCTGGATTGCGCGCTGCAAGCAGATCCGACATCTGCTTCGCTGTGGAGACGAGTAGCTTGGGATCCCCTGGATGATCGCGATCGAGTGTCGAGAAGCCGTGACCGACCACCACGTCCCAGGGCTTGTCGATCAGTGCGCGTTTCTCGGCGAGATGATAGTCGAAGCCCTGGCCGCCGACGGTCTCGATGCTGACGTCGTAGTTCTCGAGCCCGGCTTCAACGGTGAAAGCCTTGAAGATCGCCGGAACGCCGCCCACCGTCCGCCCCGTTTTGTCGGGCGGATTGAGGTCAAACACCGTTTCGCTCTGGTAGAAATGCGCCGCCGAATGGGCGCCGAAGGTAAAGCTGTTGCCGATGAACAGAATCGTGCGTGCAGAAGCCTGTGACGCCCACAGGCACAGAGCCGCTGCAGCAAGGCTCGTAAGGCCTCTCACTTAGTCCAGCCCTCCGACAATCTCCTCGGTCATCTTTTTGGCGTCCCCGAGCAGCATCATGGTGTTGTCGCGGTAGAACAACTCATTATCCACACCGGCATAGCCGGTCGCCATGGAGCGCTTCACGAACAGCACAGTTTTGGCCTTCTCGACGTCCAGGATCGGCATGCCGTAAATCGGGCTCGTCGGGTCGGTCTTGGCGACCGGGTTGGTGACGTCGTTCGCTCCCAGCACATAGACCGCGTCAGCCGTCGAGAACTCGTGGTTGATCTCTTCGAGTTCAAAAACCTCGTCGTAAGGCACGTTGGCTTCGGCCAGCAGCACGTTCATGTGGCCGGGCATGCGGCCCGCCACCGGGTGAATGGCGTACTTCACCTCGACGCCCGCGCGTTTCAGTTTATCGGCCATTTCGCGCAGCGCATGCTGGGCTTGGGCCACCGCCATGCCGTAGCCGGGCACGATGATCACTTTGCTGGCGTTCTTCATGATGAAGGACGCATCGTCGGCAGAACCGGCCTTGTGCGGCCGCGCTTCTTTCTTCGGCCCGCCCGCCGCCGCGGCAGCGTCGCCGCCGAAGCCGCCGAGGATGACGTTGAAGATCGAGCGGTTCATGCCCTTACACATAATGTAGGACAGGATCGCACCCGAGGAGCCGACCAGCGCACCGACGATGATCAAGAGACTGTTCTGCAGCGTGAAGCCGATGCCCGCCGCCGCCCAGCCTGAGTAGCTGTTCAGCATCGAGACCACGACCGGCATATCGGCGCCGCCGATGGGCAGGATCAGGAGGAAGCCCAGGAGAAAGCTCAGCGCCATGATGCCGTAGAAGTAATAGTGGTCCTCGTTCTGCATGAACATCGCGATCAGCACGACGATGCCAATGGCGATGGCGAGGTTGATGGCATGCTGGCCCTTGAACACCAGCGGATTGCCGGTCATCAGGCCTTGCA
>CANKHC010000056.1 GCA_947481595.1 Fidelibacterota bacterium | reverse complement strand
TCAGGCGTGTAGGTGAGGCCGTTCTCGCGTTTGAATTTGTCGGCGATGGCTTTGCGCAGAGCCGGAATGCCATTCGTCGGCGTATAGCGCGTCATGCCCGTATCGATGGCCTTCTTGCCGGCTTCGCGGATGTGCTCGGGCGTGTCGAAATCCGGCTCGCCGGCGCCGAGGCCGATGACGTCCAGGCCCTTAGCCTTCAGCTCGGCGGCTTTGGTGGTCACCGCGATGGTCGGCGAGGGTTTTACGGCATCAAGGCGCTTGGCGAGAATCGACACGGCAGAAACTCCATTCATCCAAGAGGAAAATTCCTCCTTTGGCGGCGGGACAATACGACCGCGAAGCATGTCCCGCAACGGTTCCGGGCAGGTTTTCCACAGAGTGGCAGCGGCTCCACGGGTATCCTAGATTAGGGCCCATGGTCTTTGTCCCCCTGTACGCCAAGCCGCCCGCCGGCCCGCGCGCCAATTTCAAGCTGGTCAGCAGCTTCACGCCCGCTGGCGACCAACCCAAAGCCATTGAGGAGCTTACAAAGGGCCTGGAAGGCAAGGAACGGGACCAGGTTCTGCTCGGCGTCACCGGTTCCGGTAAGACCTTCACCATGGCGCACGTCATCCAGCGCTTGGGACGTCCGGCGCTGATCCTGGCCCCCAACAAGACTCTGGCGGCCCAGCTCTACCAGGAGATGAAGTCGTTCTTCCCGGAGAACGCGGTCGAGTACTTCGTCTCCTACTACGATTACTACCAGCCGGAAGCTTACGTCCCGAGGACCGACACCTACATCGAGAAAGACTCCAGCATCAACGAGCAGATCGACCGCATGCGCCATGCGGCGACGCGCTCGATCCTGGAGCGCCGCGACACCATCATCGTCGCCTCAGTGAGCTGCATCTACGGTATCGGCTCGGTGGAGTCCTACGCACGCATGACCATCTCGCTCAAGGAGGGCGCGGTGTTTCCGCGGGCCGAGTTGGTCAAGCAGCTCGTGGCGCTGCAGTACAAGCGCAACGACATGGACTTCCACCGCGGCACCTTTCGGGTGCGCGGCGACGTGGTCGAGATTTTCCCGGCGCACTATGAGGACCGCGCGTGGCGGGTATCCCTGTTCGGTGACGATATCGAATTCATCCATGAGTTCGATCCGCTCACCGGCGAGAAAACCGCATCGCTCAAAGAAGAAGTGGTTTACCCCAGCAGCCATTACGTCACGCCGCGCCCGGCGCTTTCCCAGGCCATGGTTGGCATCAAAGCCGAGCTGAAGCAGCGCCTCGCCCAATTTCACGAACAAGGCAAACTGCTCGAAGCCCAGCGCCTCGAACAGCGCGCCATGTTCGATCTGGAAATGCTTGAGACCACCGGGCATTGCAAAAGCATCGAGAACTACTCGCGTTTCCTCACCGGCCGCAACGCCGGCGAGCCCCCGCCCACTCTGTTTGAATACCTGCCGGAAGACGCGCTTCTTTTCGTCGATGAAAGCCACGTCGCCGTGCCGCAAATCGGCGGCATGTTCAAAGGCGACTTCAATCGCAAGTCGACGCTGGCGGAATACGGCTTCCGTTTGCCGTCATGCATCGACAACCGCCCGCTGAAATTCGAGGAATGGGAAGTGATGCGCCCCGATACGGTGTTTGTCTCGGCCACGCCGGGCAACTGGGAGATGGAACGCACCGGTGGCACCTTCACTGAACAGCTCATCCGCCCCACCGGCCTGATCGACCCGGTGTGCATCATTCGCCCCGCCGACAAGCAAGTGGACGACCTGCTGGCCGAATGCAAGGTCACCGTGGCAAAAGGCATGCGCGTTCTGTGCACCACGCTAACCAAGCGCATGGCCGAGGACCTGACGGAATATCTGCACGAACACGGCCTGCGCGTGCGTTATATGCACTCGGACATCGAAACTCTCGAGCGCATCGAAATCATTCGCGACTTGAGACTAGGCGCCTTCGATGTCCTGATCGGCATCAACCTCTTGCGCGAAGGTCTCGACATTCCTGAATGCGGTCTGGTCGCGATCCTGGATGCCGACAAGGAAGGTTTCCTGCGCTCCGAACGCTCGCTGATCCAGACCATCGGCCGTGCGGCGCGCAATCTCGACGGCCGCGTCATCCTCTACGCCGACAAGATGACCGGGTCGCTCGAAGCCGCCATCCGCGAAACCAACCGCCGCCGCGAGAAGCAGCAGGCCTTCAACGTCGCCAACGGCATCACGCCGGAGTCCGTGCGCTCGCGGATCAGTGACGTGCTTGAGAGCGTCTACGAACAAGACCGCGTCACCGTCGATACCGGGCTGGCCGAGGAACCGCATCTCATCGGCCACAACCTCAAGGCCACCATCGACGATCTCGACAAGAAGATGCGCGCCGCCGCCGCCGACCTGGAGTTCGAGCTCGCCGCCCGCCTGCGCGACGAGATCCGCCGGCTGGAGATGCTCCAGCTCGAATACGGCGGCGAGGCCTCGGGTGAAACCCTCGGCCAAGAGGACAGCGGGGAGCCGCGCCCTGGAGCCCGCAAACCCCAGCAAAGGGTGGCTTCGCAGCTGCCGTCCCAACGCAAGGTTTCGAGCAAACGCGCGAGCAAGGACGGGCGGCCCCGCGGCCTTTAGCGCGGGCTGTAACACTTCTGTAAAAACCCAGACTTCCCAGGGATTTACGGACTCCGTTCACGTTCATTTGAGAATAGCCGCATTGCAGCAATCGAGGTTGAACGGAAAGCCCCGTTCCGATAGAAACCCGCTGGCTTCTGTACAGATATCGGCATTGTTCAGAATGGTTTATGCCGCGCGCCCGAGGGGACATTCGGATCTCGGGCAGAAGGTTGGGGCGTCCGCTTCCATTCCGTCGAACGATGATACCCTTCGCGCCTGCGACGGGCTCGGAACCGCTAGCCTGCGATCCAAATTGCGAACCAAAAGCCGTTGAGGGTTTGAACCGTGTCCTTGGCGAAAATCATTTCCAACACAGGTTGCACCGCCGCCGTCGTTGCGCTGCTCGCGGGCTGCACTATTGGCCCTGACTTCGAGCGTCCTGACGTGGCGCCCAGCGCGGGCTTCACGCGCGAGCCATTGCCGGCCTCCACCGTGGCGGTCGACGGCGGGCCTGTGCAGAATTTCCGCGTCGACGACGGTATTTCGGCGCAGTGGTGGACGCTGTTCCAGTCCCCACAGCTCAATGCGCTGATCGACCACGCGCTGGCCAACAATCCGACGCTGCAAAGCGCCGAGGCGTCGCTGCGCCAGGCGCAGGCCTTGCTCGCTGCCCAGCGCAGCATCCTGTTCCCGGCCATTGACGGCCAGGTCAACGCCGCGCGCCAGCAAAGCTACGCCAACTTCGGCAGCGGCTCGGCGGTCACCATTCCGCCGTTCACCATCACCTCGGCTTCGCTGCAGCTCTCCTACGCTATCGATCTGTGGGGCACCTCGCGCCGCGCGCTCGAGACCACGCGCGCGCAAGCCGAACAGGCGCAGTTCCAGCTCGAAGCCGCGCACCTGACGCTGACCTCCAACATCGTGATCGCGGCCGTGCAGCAGGCCGCCTTGCGCGCTCAATTCGAAGCCACGCGCACCATCTTGGATGCGCAGGAGCAACAGTTGGGCGTGCTGCGCCGCCAGCTTGAACTCGGCGGCATCGCCGAAGCCGACGTGCTGACGCAGCAGACCGGCGTGGCCCAGACCCGCGCACAGCTGCCGCCGATCGAGCGCGCCCTGGCCCAGACCGGCAACCAATTGCTGGCGCTGGCCGGCCGCTTTCCCAACGATCCACTGATCTCGCAGTTCGACCTGGCAGAGCTGCGCCTTCCTGAGAATTTGCCGGTCAGTCTGCCCTCCCAGCTAGTCGTGCAGCGCCCCGACATCCGCGCCGCCGAAGCCTACATGCACGCCGCCAATGCGCAGATCGGCGTGGCGACGGGGCTCATGCTGCCGCAGATCAGCATCAACGCCAACTATGGCCGCTCCGCGTCCTCCTTCGAGACGCTGATCAGCGGCGGCGGCTCAACCGTGTGGGGCCTGGCCGCCGGCCTCACCCAGCCAATCTTCCACGGCGGCGAGCTGCGCAACCGCCGCAGGGCCGCCATCGCCGCCTTCGATGCCGCCGCCGCGCAGTACCGCGGCACGGTGCTGGGCGCCTTCCAGAACGTCGCTGATGTGCTGCAGGCCCTGCAGATCGATGCCAGCGCCGTGCAGGCGCAGCTCGACGCCGAGCGCGCGGCTGCCGAGAACCTCACCATCGCGCAGAACCGCTTCCAGTCGGGTGCGACAAGCTTCCTGACTCTGCTCGACGCGCAGCGCACCTACCAGCAGACCCGCATCGCACTCGTGCAGGCGCAAAGTGCACGCTACACCGACACCGCAGCGCTGTTCATCGCGCTCGGCGGCGGTTGGTGGAACCGCGAGGCTCCGCCGCAACAAGCCCAGATCGAAAACGCCCAAACCGTTGCCGCTGTTCAAGCAGGCGCCAAATAGGCTCAGAGGAATAAGACGATGAATAAGACGACAAAACGCATGGTGATCATGCTGGCCTCGGTCGGCGTGGTTCTCGGGCTGATCTTCGGCTTCGGCGTCTTCAAGGGCGTGATGATCAAGAAGTTCTTTGCCTCGCAGGGCGCGCCGCCGCAGTCGGTCTCGACCATGCGCGCGCGGTACGACAACTGGCAGCCTAACATCTCGGCCGTAGGCAGCCTGAAGGCCGTGCGCGGCGCCGACCTGGCGCTCGAAGTTCCCGGCATCGTTGATGAGATCCTGTTCAAGGAAGGCGACGAAGTGAAAGCCGGCACCGTGCTCGCGCGGCTGCGCTCGGGCGACGAGGAGGCGCGCCTGAACGCGCTCGACGCCTCGGCCCAGCTCGCCGCAAGCACCTTTGAGCGCAACCGCAGGCAGTTCGAGGCGAAGGCCATATCTCAGGCCTCGCTCGACGTCGACTCCGCCAACCTCAAGAACGCGCGTGCCGCCGTCGAACAGCAGCGCGCCATCCTCGCCAAGAAGGTCGTGCGTGCGCCTTTCGCCGGCAAGCTCGGCGTGCGCATGGTTGACGTCGGCCAGTACATCCAGCCCGGCACGGCCATCGTCACCCTGCAGGCGCTGGACCCGATCTACGCCGACTTCTACTTGCCCGCACAGCAGGTGGGGCGCGTCGACGTCGGCCAGAAAGCGATGATCAGGATCGACAACGACTCCCCGACCGGCGTCGCCGGTGCAATCACCGCCATCAATCCCAAAGTCGAGTCCAGCAGCCGCAACGTGCTGGTGCGCGCGACACTGCCCAACCCCACCGAGAAGCTGTTGCCCGGCACGTCGGTGAACGTCGACATCGATACCGGCGCGGCGCAGCGCTATATCACCCTGCCGCAGACCGCCATCACCTATAATCCTTACGGCGACACGGTGTTCATCGCCGAGGAGAACGGCAAGGACGAGCAAGGCAAGCCCAAGTACAAGGCGCGCCAGACCTTCATCGTCACCGGGCCGACACGCGGCGATCAGGTCGCCGTGCTCGAAGGCGTGAAGGAAGGCGACACCGTGATCACCGCCGGCGGCACCAAGCTGCAGAACGAAACGCCGCTGATCATCAACAACGCCGTCCAGCCGAGCAACAACCCCAAACCCACGCCGATCGACAATTAAGGCGCAATCTAAGGCGCATCCGGGAATTCACATTCGGGACATCGGGCTATGAAGTTCACAGACATCTTCGTCAATCGGCCGGTTCTTTCCATGGTCGTCAGCTTGGCGATCCTGGTGTTGGGCCTGCGCGCGTTCGCGTCGCTGCCGGTGCAGCAGTACCCGCACACCGAGACCGGCGTGATCACCGTCACCACGGCCTACTACGGCGCCGACCCCGATGTGGTCGCGGGCTTCATCTCGACGCCGCTGGAGAACGCCATCGCCGAGGCCAACGGCATCGACTACATTGCGTCTTACAGCCGCAGCGGCCTGTCGACGATCAGCGTCAACCTGCGCCTGAACTACGACGCTAACCGCGCGCTCACCGAAATCAGCGCCAAGGTCAGCGCCGTGCGCAACAACCTGCCACCGCAGTCGCAGCAGCCGGTGATCACCATCGGCATCGGTTTCAATGCCACCGCCGCCATGTACATCGGCTTCTCGAGTGAGGTTCTGCCGATCAACAAGGTCACCGACTACATCGTCCGCGTGGTGCAGCCCAAGCTGCAGGTCATCGACGGCGTGCAGAAGGCGGAAATCCTTGGCGGCCAGAACTTCGCCATGCGCGCCTGGCTCGACCCCGAACGCTTGGCCGCGGTGGGCCTGACCGCCGCAGACGTGCAAGCGCGCCTGCTGCAGAACGACTACATCTCCGGCATTGGCAACACCAAAGGCTCGATGGTGCAGACCTCGTTGACCGCCTCGACCGGCGTGCATTCGGTGGAGGAGTTCGAGAACCTGGCGATCAAAAGTGATGGCGACGCCATCGTCCGCCTCAAGGATGTCGCCAAGGTCACGCTCGGCGCCGAGGACTACGAGACCGACTTCAATTTCAACGGCCAGAAGACCGTCGGCATCGCCATCAACGTGGCGCCCGGCGCCAACCTGCTCGACGTTTCCGGGGCCATCAAGACCATGTTCCCCGAGATTGAAGCGCAGCTGCCGGCGGGGCTTTCCGGCAGCATCGCCTACGACGCATCAAAATTCGTCGATGCCGCCATCCGCGAGGTGATCTTCACCCTGGCCGAGGCCCTGATCATCGTCACCTTGGTGGTTTTTGCCTTCATGGGCAGCCCGCGCGCCGTCTTCATCCCGGTCATCGCGATGCCGCTGTCGCTCGTCGGTGCGCTCGGTTTTATGCTGGCGCTGGGCTTCTCGATCAATCTGCTCACGCTGCTGGCCCTTGTGCTGGCGATCGGCCTTGTGGTCGATGACGCCATCATCGTGGTCGAGAACGTCACCCGCCACATCGAGGAGGGTGTAGAACCCTTCGAAGCTTCGATCATCGCCGCGCGCGAACTGGGCGGCCCGATCATCGCCATGACCGTCGTGCTGGTGGCGGTCTACGTGCCGGTGGCGTTCCAGGTCGGCCTGACGGGCACCCTGTTCCGCGAATTCGCGCTCACCGTCGTCGGCGCGGTGACGATCTCGGCGGTGGTGGCGCTCACGCTATCGCCGATGATGTGCGCGCGTATGCTGCGCCCCCATGGCGTCGCCGCCAGCGGTTGGGAGAACAAGCTGATCGCCCAGATCGACCGCCGCTTCGAACAGGTCCACCGCGGCTATATGCGTTGGCTGCACGCCAGCCTGCAGACCGTCTCCGTGACCCTGGTGTTCGCAGCCATCATCCTGGGCAGCATCTACTTCCTGTATGCCGGGACGCAGAAGGAACTGGCGCCGGCCGAGGACGAAGGCTTCCTGGCCGCCTTCGGCGCGCCGACCACCAACGCCACCCTCGACCAGCGCCTGCTCTATGGCCAGCAGATGCGCGACATCGCCAAGAAGTATCCCGAAGTCGATGCTGCCTTCCAGATGGAGTTCCCCGGCCAGACCATGATGGGCATGATCCTCAAGCCGTGGGAGGAGCGCGACGCCTCGGCCGCCCAGCTTCAGGCGCGCATGCAGCAGGACTTCAACATGGTGCCGGCGTCGCAGCTCGCGGTGTTCGCGCCGCCGACGCTGCCGGGCGCCTTTGGCCTGCCGGTGCAGTTCTCGCTCGGCACCACCCAGAACTTCAGCCAGCTCAACGAGGTCAGCCAAGCCTTCCTGCAGGAAGCGCTCAAGAGCGGCATGTTCATGTTCCTGTCCTCGGACCTGAAGATCAACCGGCCGCAGTCGAGCATCGACATCGACCGCGACAAGGCCGCGCAGCTGGGCCTGACCATGGCCGATGTCGGCAACGCCATGTCGGCGATGCTGGGCGGCGGCTACACCAACTACTTCAGCCTCGAGGGTCGTTCGTACAAAGTCATTCCCCAGGTGCAGCAAAGCTCGCGCCTGAACACCGACCAGCTGCTCGACTACCACATCCGCGTGCCCAGCGGCTCGACCGTGCCGCTGTCGACCATTGCGTCCATTTCGACCAAGACCATGCCGGAGGCCATCAACCACTTCCAGCAGCTCTCCGCCGCCACCATCAGCGGCGTGCAGATGCCGGGCGTATCGCTGGGTGTGGCGATCGAATACCTGCAGGGGCTGGCCGCGCGCACCTTGCCGGCGGGCTATTTCATCGATTACGGCGGCCCGAGCCGCCAGTTCATCCAGGAATCGAGCGGGTTCGCCCTCACCTTCGGTTTCGCGCTGATCGTGATCTACCTGGCACTGGCGGCGCTATTTGAAAGCTTCCGTGACCCGGTGATCATCCTGGTCTCGGTGCCGATGTCGATCGCCGGCGCCTTGATCTTCATCAACCTCGGCATCGGCGGGGCAACGCTCAACATCTATTCGCAGGTCGGGCTGGTGACCCTGATGGGCCTCATCAGCAAACACGGCATTCTGCTGGTGGAATTCGCCAACGAGCAGCAAAAACTCGGCAAGACCAAGGCCGAAGCCATCGAGACCGCAGCCAGCATCCGCCTGCGCCCGATCCTGATGACCACCGCGGCCATGGTGTTCGGGGTATTCCCGTTGGTGTTTGCCACCGGTGCCGGAGCGGCGGCGCGCTTCTCCATCGGCCTGGTGATCTCCACCGGCATCTCGATCGGCACGTTGTTCACGATCTTCGTCGTACCGGCGGTCTATCTGCTGATGGCGACAGAACACAACCGCACCAGCACGCATCCAATGACGGCGGGCGCTCCGGCCGAGTAAGGGCCGGAGTGTCTATACAGCGGGAGCAGGTGGCGGAGCGGCTTCGGCGTTGCGCTTCAAGCGCCTGAAAGACCAGTAGCTGACAGGCACCAAAAGCAGGTAGGCCCCGCCGATGAGGCTCAGCGTCAGCCAAGGATCGGTCACCAGGAAGGCCGCGATGGCGGCGATGAAACCCATCATCGGGATGACCCACTGCGGCTTCAGGCGCATACGCTTGCCGGAATAGACCGGCACCTGGCTGATCATAAGGATCGAAGAGGTCAGCAGGAACGCACCGACAACCACCGGGGACATGAAGACTTCATTGCCCGCATGCAGCCAGGCGATCAGCGGCAGGATGGCGATACCGGCCCCGCCCGGCGACGGCACGCCGGTGAAGTAGTTGTGCGCCCAAGCGGGCAGTTCGACGTCGATCATGGTGTTAAAGCGCGCCAGGCGCAGCACGCAGCACACGGCGTGCAGCAGGCACACCGCCCAGCCCAGGCTGCCGGCGTCGTGCATGACCCACAAGTACATCAACAGCGCGGGGGCGACGCCGAAGCTGATGGCATCAGCGAGGGAATCGAGTTCGGCGCCGAATTTGGTGGTCCCGCGCAGCATGCGCGCCACGCGTCCGTCGACGCCGTCCAGCATCGCCGCGAGCACCACCGCCGCGGCGGCGCGGTCCCACTGGCCGTTGAAGCCGTAGCGGATCGCGGTGAGGCCGGCGCACAGCGCCAGCAGCGTGAGAACGTTGGGGAAGATGCGGTTGAACGACAGGCTTTTCAGGCGCCGGCGTGCCGCCCCGCCCATGACACCGCCGCCGAAGCGCCGCCGGCGCGGCAGATCGAGCGGATCGTCGTCATCTTCAGGTTCGCGCAGACCGCGTGACTGCTCGTTCATCGCACGCTCCTTCGCCCCCGATAAGCATTTTCCCGTGAAGTGGTCGCCGGATCACGGCAGAAAATGCGACCAAAAAAATTTCCTGTTTAGCGAATCTCACCCTCGCGCGGGCCTTCGCTCGAATTCACATCGGCCAGCACCGTTTCACCGGCCACGGCTTTTTGACCCACCGAGACCAGAGGCACTACACCGCGCGGCAGGTAGACATCCAGACGGCTGCCGAAGCGGATCATCCCAAACCTTTGGCCGGTGAGCACATGCTGGCCCTCGCGCACGTCGCAGCGGATGCGCCGCGCCACCAGCCCTGCGATCTGCACCACCGCGAAGTCGCGGCCCTCGGGCGTGCGGATGACCAGGGACTGACGTTCGTTGTCCTCGCTCGCCTTATCCAAGGTGGCATTGACGAACTTTCCGGGCGTGTATTCGTCCTTGATGATCGCGCCCGAAATCGGCGCTCGGTTCACATGGCAATCAAACACACTCATGAAAACGCTGACGCGCAGCAGCGGTTCCACGCCCAGGCCAAGTTCGGCGGGCGGGGTGACCGGGCCAATAAGCTGCACCACGCCGTCGGCGGGGCTGATCACCAGCCCGGGGCGGGTCGGGGTGATGCGGTCGGGGTCGCGGAAGAAGAAAAAGCACCAGACGGTCAGCGCCAGGCCGATCAGGCCCAAGGGCGTCCAGATCCACCACAGCACCAGCGCGGCCAGGGCAAAAATGGCGACAAACCCGGGGCCCTCGGGATGCAAGGGCGGCAGCAGGTAGTCGCGCCAACCAATGGTGGCGGACTTCATTTCCCCGGAGCTGGCGTTGATCGAAACCACGTCTAAACCTCACGAATCCGAAACGCCGGCGCGTGCGATGCGGTCCGGCTCATCTGTCATAACACCGGCGGGGGAAAAAATCAGGCGAAAGCGGTCAGGGCGCGCATTCACACGCGTCACGGGCAGCGCTGTTCTCGGCCGGAATTAGGGGCGGTTGTTCGGGGGCAGGTTGAAGACCTGGCCGGGGTAGATCAAGTTGGCGTCCTTGATCGAGTCCTTGTTGGCTTCGTAGATCAGGCTGTAAGCGGTGCCTTCACCGTAGGCCCGCCTCGCGATGCGCCACAGGCTGTTGCCGTAAACGATGGTCACCGCACCCGGGCCGAGGTTGGCCTGGGCAGGATCGAGATTGAAGGGCAGCTCGAGGCGCGCGATCACGTTGTTGTTGAGGCCCAGCTGGTCGGCGCGGATAGCATGTTTGCCGGCTTTGGCTTTGGTCTTGGGGGAGACTTCCCAAGCGCCGTTGGTGTCTGCGGTCGCGCGGCCTATGAACTCGTTGTCGAGATAAACCTGCACGGTGCTGCCGGGGTCGGCTTTGCCGCTGACGTTGAACGTACCATCAGCGGCGTAGTCCACGGCTTCGACCTTGAGCGCGCCCGAACCTGGCGCGTTGGGACCTTGAAGGACGCGTGTGCGTCCGCCGTTGCGCGCCTGCTCGACGATCAGGATTTCTCCATTACGCTCCGGCACCGACATGACCACGACGCGTTCCGAGGACAGTTCCTTGCCGTCGACCGTCGCCTTCAGCGAGAACTGACGCGTGCCGGGGGTCACCGGCGTTGTCGGCAGATAGACCCACTCACCGCGGTTGTCGGCGGTGACGCGGCCAATTTCCTTGTCGCCGTCCATGATGACCACGACGGCGCCGGGTTGGGCGCGGCCGGCCATGACCATGTTGCCTTTTGGATCGATGCGCACGACGTCGAAGCTGGGCGCCCCCGGCCCGGTGACGATCTGGGCAGGCTTGTCGCCGCCCAGGAAATTCGGGTTTTGCAGGGTGTAGTTGATGACAAAGGCGGCGGCCACGACCAATACGCCGACGATGGCCACCATCAGGGGCCGGTTCGCCGTGATCGAGCTACGCGGTTGGATGTCCTGTTCCATCAAGCCCTTATAATCGCGATAGGTTCACAACAGGTTTACGCAATTCAGGCGGGTCATGCAACTCAGGCCGCACCGGATATAGGCAAGCCTCGCCCACATCCGGGGCAGAAATAAGGCGGCTATTCGATGGCGCTGTTGACCGTCGCATATGTAACCAGAACCGCCAGCACCAGGGGCAGGCCGGCCAGGACCGCCAGCAGCAGGGGGTAAAGCACGCCGCTGATCCGTGCTTCCGGCAAGGGCACGCGCTTGGCTGTGCCCTCGGCGAAGAAGATCATCGGCACCAGCAAAAGGGCCAGCCGGGTCTGGGGGTGGTTGTGCGCCAGGGCCCAGGTGACGGCCAGGAGGACGCTGCCGCCCCCCAAGATAATGCTGTTGCCCACCGGCAATGACGCAATCGCTTGCGGCAGGACAAAGCCCAGCACTGCCAGCGCCAGGATCAAGGCGGAGGCCGCCACGGTGGTATCGCCGACCACGCGCGCCATGAAGAAGATTCCGAACCCAGCCATCGCCATGAGGATCAGCGGTGTCGCCCCCTCGCCCCGCACCGCATCGAGCCGCGCCAGGATGACGAAGGCCACCGCAGCAAGGAGGGCGACCGGCAGCAGGGGCGCTGCCGCCGTCGGCAGCGCCAAGGTGTCGGTGTAGCTGCCCCAGGCGCAGACCAGCACGGTGCCGGCGGCGCCAACCGCGCGCCAGAAGCGCCCGGCCGCGATCAGGTCGAGCAGCAGCCCCAGCAGCGTGGTGCCGAGGGCGATGTGACCGATGCGGCTGATGTCGTCGACCGGCGCCCAGGCGGGCCGAACGATGAGAACCCACCCCAGCGCAAAAGCCGGCACTACCGCCATGCCGGCCACGCGCGCGCCACGTTCTGGCCCTCCCAACAGGCGGACGGCGCCGGCGAGCACCGGCGTCAGCAAAAGCGGCACGAGATAAAGCAGCGCAGATTTAGCCATGACAGTCCCCGGCGATATTTATGCCGGGTTCAGCCCAGAAAGCAAACGGCCGGGGTATGGGCCCCGGCCGGTGTCATGTTGTCCCTTGGAAAGTTAGCGCTGCTTGACCTAACGCTGCTTGGCAACGTCGGCGGCCGTGACGCGGCCGCCCAGGTTGTCCCACTCCGTGCGCAGGTAGTTGGACAAGGTCGCGATCTCGTCGTCATTCATCTTGCTCTGGAAGGACGGCATGTCTTCCCAGGCGCCGAAGGGCAGCGGGCTGCCTTTGCCGACCTTGGCGCCGTACAGAATGACGTTGATCAGCGATGCCGGGTGCTCCGCTTGAACGATGGCGCTGCCGGCGACCGGCGGGGCCTTCATGAAAGCGCCGCGGCCTGAGCCGATGTGGCACTCGTCGCAATGGGTCTTGTAGAGCGCGGCCCCTGCGGTCTTCTCGGCTTCGGTGATCGTCTGCTTCGGGCTTTCGCCCAAGGCCGGCAGGCTCTTGATGTAGACCGCCATGGCTTTGGCATCTTCGGTGGTCAGATGCTGCAGGCTGTTGACGATGACTTCGTTCATCGGCCCGAAGATACCGGCGCGGTTGTTGTGCCCGCTCTTGAGATAGCGCTGGATCTGATCGGCCGACCAGGGACCGAGGCCGCTCTTGGCCTGAGTCAGGTTCACGGCGGTCCATGGACGCGCCTTGCCCTCTTCAACGCGGTCGGGCGGCGTGACGGTGCCGGCGTATTTCATGTCCTGCTTTTCGGCGAGGGCGATATTGCGCGGCGTGTGGCAGGCGCTGCAGTGGCCAAGGCCTTCGGTCAGGTAAGCGCCGCGGTTCCATTCAGCCGATTGCTTTTCGTCGGCCAGATAGCGGCCTTCCTTGAAGAACATGGCGTTCCAGAACATCATCGGAAAGCGCATGGCGAACGCCATGCCGTTGGACGGCCGCTCGGCCTTCACCGGCTTCACGGTCTTGAGATACGCCCAGATCGCCTTGACGTCGTCGTCGCTGACCAGCGTGAAAGCCGTATACGGGAATGCCGGAAACAGATGGCTGCCGTCGGCGGCGACACCGGTGTGCATGGCGCGGATGAATTGCTCTTCGGTCCAGGTGCCGATGCCGGTTTCGGCATCGGGCGTGATGTTGGTCGAGTGGATCTGGCCCAGGAAGCTGTAGGGCGTGTTGAACGCAAGGCCGCCGGCGAAGGGCTCGCCGCCCTCACGCGTGTGGCAGCTGATGCAGTTGCCCACTTGCGCCAGGTATTCGCCGCGCGCAACGATCGGATCGACAGCCGGGGCAGCAGGCGCTTCGGCAGCGGGCGCAGCTTCGGCCGGCGCGGCGGCGGGGGCCGCTTCCGGTTCGGCGGCCCTGAGCGCCACGGCGGTCAACGCCGTTGCGGCCATCAGGCCAAGACCAAAGCCAATATTGCGGAGAGTGATGCGCTGCTTCATGAGGCGGCCGTTTTTCAGATTGCGGTTAAAATGCTTAAGATGCTGAGCTTAAAAAAGCGAACGCCCGTCACAAGCCTGGACGGGCGTTGCCTCTCGCAATTCAGCAAGAGTTACTTCTTGACGCGGTAGATGTCGTGGCAGCCCTTGCAGGTCAGCGCGTCGACCATCGCTTCATTGACGGCATTGGCGCCGCCGGTCTTTGCGGTTTCCACCAGCGCCGCGGTGCGGGTCGAGAATTCTTTCATCTTCTTCGAGAAGTCGTCCCACTGGGCCCAGACTTCCGGCTTGGAGTCACCGCCGGCGACCTTCGGCTCGAAGCTCTTCAGTGCGGTCGACGCCGTCAGAGCGATGGCCTGCACGTGAGCGACGAGGTTGTCACCTTCGATCTGGGTCGAGACGATCATGCCGATGGAGGCGACCTGCTCGTCCAGGGTCTTCATGATGTGTTGGCGATAATCGATCACGTCCTTGTCGTCAGCCTTGGCGACGAACGGCAGGGCGCTCACCACGACGGCCAGCGCGACCGCGAACTTCGTAAAACGAGTCATCTCAAAAACCTCCAGTGATTGAAGCCATACCTGCCTGCCAATTTGGCCCGCAAATATGTCGTTTATTAGGATCGGGTTGCCCAAGGTTTACTGAGACTAGGCCGCCCAAGCAAGGGCATTCCCCTGGACTTTCCCCGTAATGCGCTCCGTTTGCACCCTTTGTTACCAACGGCTTACGAAGCGAAAGAGCCCGCTCCGGTGGGAGCGGGCCCTCAAAAGCGATTTACTTCTTCTGCAGGCGGTAAGTTTCGTGGCACCCGCGGCAGGTCAAAGCACCGGCCATCTTGGGGGCGGCAGCCGCCGCGCCGCCAGCCTTGGCGACCGTGGCGAGTTCGGCGGTGTTGGCCGCCAATTCCTTCATGCGCTTTTCGAAGTCGGGCCATTTCGCCCAGACGTCGGGCTTCGCTTCGCCGCCTTCGACGTTTTCCTTGAAGGCCATCAGCGCCGTCGAGGCCGCGATCGCCAGGACTTGGGCATGCACGGCGAAGTTCTCGTCCGGTACCTTCTTTTGCAGCATGGCGTTCATCATGGCGGTCTGCTCGCCGAGCGTCTTCATGACGTGCTTGCGATAGTCGATGATGTCGGTTGGGTCGGAGGCCTGCGCGGCCAAGGGCAGCGCGGCCAGGGCGGCAACAGCAATGCCGGCAGCGAATTGAGTCAGACGGCTCATAGGGTGTCCTCCAAATCTTCCAAAAAAGGGCCGAAACTGGGATATCGAACCAATCCTTTACAAAGAAGCGCCCGGGGTGGCAAGAGCATCGGGGCACCGGGGGCTCACACCTCCGTTACTGAACCCAATCTAAAGGCCCTTATTGACCGAAATATGTCCGCCTCATGACCCTCCCTGCCCCCAAACTGACATCCTTATGCGCCTTTTGCGGCTCCCAGCCCGGTTTAGACCCGGTTTACGCCATTGAAGCGACCCGGCTCGCGCAGGACATGGCCGGACACGGCACCGCCCTGGTTTTCGGGGGCGGGCGCGTGGGGTTGATGGGAGTCCTCGCCGATACCGTTCTGGCCGGCGGCGGCAAGGTCATCGGCGTCATCCCCACCTTCCTCCGAGACAAGGAACTGGCTCACCGGGCGGCGACCGAGATGCTGGTAGTGCCCGACATGCACACCCGCAAACGCATGATGTTCGAGCGCTCCGATGCTTTTGTCATTTTGCCCGGCGGTGTCGGCACCATGGACGAGATGCTTGAGATCATCACCTGGCGCCAGCTTCATCTGCACAACAAGCCCATCATCATCCTCAATACGCAGGGATACTGGGACCCGCTGCTTCAACTCTTGGCCGGCACGATCAAGGCCGGTTTCGCTCACCCAGGCCACGAGAATCTGATCACGGTGGTGGCGCACGCGGCTGACGTCATCCCCACCGCCGAGGCCGAACTGGCGGCGCCCAAATTACCGGTTTCGTTCAAGGTTTCCGCCCCGAAAGAGGCTTAAAAAGGTCCGGATTCCCGGCTTGCGCGGCGCAGGCGTGATCGACTACTTTCCGGGCTCAAACCCGGGGCAATTTCACTGCACTCTGGACTGAAATAACCGTATGGGGCGGCCTTCCGCCGGCCCGCTGGAAGGGAACGCTCATGGCCAAAATCAAGGTAAAGACCCCCCTCGTCGACCTCGACGGCGACGAGATGACGCGCATTATCTGGCAGTTCATCAAGGACAAGCTGATCCTGCCGTATTTGGACGTCGATCTGAAATATTTCGACCTCGGGGTTGAGTACCGCGACAAGACCAACGACCAGGTCACCATCGATTCCGCGAACGCCATCAAGCAGTACGGCGTCGGCGTGAAGTGCGCGACCATCACCCCCGATGAAGCGCGCGTGAAGGAATTCAATCTCAAGAAGATGTGGAAATCGCCCAACGGCACGATCCGCAACATCCTGGGCGGCACCATCTTCCGCGAGCCGATCATCTGCAAGAACGTGCCGCGCCTCGTGCCCGGCTGGACCATGCC
>CANKHC010000055.1 GCA_947481595.1 Fidelibacterota bacterium | reverse complement strand
TTGGTTCCGTCGCCGTCGTCACCAAACACGAGATCGTGCTCGCCATCGTCGGCGGGTTGTTCGTGCTGGAGACTATTTCGGTCATCGTGCAGGTGGCGTCTTACAAGCTCACCGGCAAGCGCGTCTTCCGCATGGCGCCGCTGCATCACCACTACGAAGAAAAAGGCTGGGCGGAATCCACCGTGGTCATCCGCTTCTGGATCATCGCCTTCATCCTGGCGGTGGCCGGCCTTGCGACATTGAAGTTGAGGTAGTTCGAGTATGGTTCCGACACCACACTACGCCGGCAAACGCGTTGTCGTCATGGGCCTGGGGAAATCCGGCCTGTCGGCGGCGGCGTCTCTGCGCGCGGGCGGTGCCAAGATCGAGGTGTGGGACGACAAGAAGGCCTCGCTGGATGAAGCCACCGCAAAGGGCTTTCCGGCTTTCAACGACAATCTAGCGGACGTGGCGGCTGTGATCTGGAGCCCAGGCGTGCCGCACGGCTTCCCGCGCGTGCATCCGCTGGCCGCCAAGGCGCGCGCCGCGCATGTGCCGCTGGTCTGCGACGTGGATCTGTTGCTGGAAGCGCAACCCGCGGCAACCGTTGTCGCCATCACCGGCACCAACGGCAAATCGACCACCACATCCTTGACCGCGCATCTGTTTCAGCAAGCCGGACGCAAGACCGCCGTGGGCGGCAACCTTGGTATCCCGGCGCTCGATCTTGAACCACTGGCTAAAGACGGCACTTATGTGCTGGAGCTGTCGTCCTATCAGCTGGAATTGGTGCCGCATCTGGCTGCCGATACGGCTGTGCTGTTGAACATCACGCCGGACCATCTCGACCGTCACGGCGGCATGGACGGTTATATCGCGGCCAAGAAGCGTGTCTTTGTCGGCCAGCGCGGCCACCGCGCGGCCATCATTGGCATCGATGATGAACATTGCGCGGCCATTTGCGAAGCGTTGCGCAAAGACGGAACGCACCGTGTCATTCCTATTTCTGTAAAGCAGGCCGTGTCCGGCGGTGTTTATGTGACGGACGGTGTGCTGATCGACGCCACCGCGGGCGCACCGCGGACCATTCTGGACCTGCGCACGGTCGCGCGCCTGCCCGGCGCGCATAACTGGCAGAACGCAGCAGCAGCAGCAGCAGCCGCGCTGTCGCAGGGCCTTTCCATCGACGCCATTGCCGCCGGCCTGAAAACGTTCCCCGGTTTGAAGCACCGCCAGGAACTGGTCGCCGTCGTGAACAACGCTGCCTTCGTCAACGACAGCAAAGCCACCAACGCCGACGCCACCGAGAAAGCGCTGGTTTGCTACGACAACATTTATTGGATCGCCGGCGGCTTGCCCAAGGAAGGCGGCATCGCGCCGCTCGCGCCGCTGTTCGGACGTGTGCGCCATGCCTTCCTGATCGGCCAAGCTGCCAGCGATTTCGCCAGCGTGCTCAAAGGCAAAGTGCCTCTCTCTCTGTTTGAAAGCCTGGAAGCTGCCGTTGCCGCAGCCGGCAATATGGCGCTGGCCGAGAAACTGCCGCAAGCGACGGTCTTGCTGTCGCCCGCTTGCGCCTCCTTCGACATGTTCAAGAGCTTCGAGCATCGCGGCGACGTCTTCCGCGACACGGTCTTGAAACTCTGGCCCCAAACCGCGCCCCAAAACATGAGAGCCTCATGACCGCAAGAACAATCACACGCACCGATGTGAGCACCGTGGGCCGCTGGTGGTGGACCGTGGACAAGTGGATGTTGACCGCGACCATCCTGCTCGTGGGCATCGGCATTTTCCTGAACCTCGCTGCCGGTCCGCCGGCGGCGGGGCGCATCGGCGCGGACGCTTTCCACTTCGTGCGCAAACAAATGGCCTTCCTGCCCATCGCGCTGGCGGTAATGTTCGCCATCTCTCTGGCTGCACCTTTGCAGATCCGCCGCTTCGCCGCCGTGGGTTTCGCGGTCTCGTTCTTCCTTGTGCTCATGACGTTGCTGATGGGTTCGGACGTCAACGGCGCCAAGCGATGGCTGAACATCGGACCCATCGCGCTGGGCCAACCTTCGGAATTCGTGAAGCCCTTCTTCGCCGTGGTTTCAGCCTGGATGTTCTCGGAACACAAACTGCGCGAAGAGTTTCCCGGCAACTATATCGCCCTCGGCATGCTGCTGTGCGTGATGGCTTGCCTCTTGAGCCAGCCGGACGTCGGCATGACACTCGTCGTGACCACGGTGTGGTGCGCGCAGTTCTTCATCGCCGGCTTGCCAATTATCTACGTCATCCTCATTGCCTGCATCGGCCTTGCCGGCATCGTCGGCGCCTACTTTGTGTTCCCGCACGTGGCCAGCCGCGTGGACCGCTTCCTTGATCCGGCCAGTGGCGATTCGTACCAGGTAACCCAGGCCCTGCGCGCCTTTGAGCAGGGCGGCCTTTTCGGGCGCGGCCCCGGTGAAGGCCGCGTGAAAGAAGCCCTGCCCGACGCACACACCGATTTCATCTTCGCCGTCGCCGGTGAAGAGTTCGGCGTTCTCTTGTGCCTGCTGATCGTGGCGCTGTTTGCCTTCATCGTGATCCGCTCGCTGACCAAGATGACGCGCGAGGAAAATCTCTTCGTGCTGCTGGCTGTCGGCGGTTTGGCTGTTCAGTTCGGCCTGCAAGCCATGATCAACATGGCGTCTAGCCTGCACATGATGCCCACCAAGGGCATGACCTTGCCCTTCATCTCCTACGGCGGGTCGTCACTGGTTGCCTTGGGTGTGGGTATGGGCATGCTGCTGGCGCTGACACGCCGACGCCGAGACACGGAGGGGCGCACGCAATGATCGCCCCACGTCATACAGGACACCTGATCGTTCTGGCGGCCGGCGGTACCGGCGGGCACGTATTCCCCGCTGAAGCGCTGGCGCAAGAGCTGCTCGCGCAAGGTCACCGGCTTGCTCTGATCACCGATGCGCGCGGCACGGGTTACACCGGCACACTCGGCCTCATCGACACACACCACATCAGCGGCCAGGGTTTGACGGGGCGCGGCGTCGTTGGAATCGCGAAAGGCGTCATCACGCTCGGCATCGGCTTGCTGCAAGCGCGTAAGCTGCTGAGCGAGATCAAACCCGCAGCGGTGGTCGGCTTTGGCGGTTACGCTTCCGCACCGACCGTGCTGGCGGCCACACAGCTTGGCATTCCGGCGATCGTACATGAGCAGAACGCCATCCTGGGCCGCGCCAACCGTCTGCTGGCGCGCCGCGTGAACTGCGTATGTCTCTCCATCGATCTCGCGCGGCCTGCGCCAGCGGGTGCGGTTATCGTGCGCACGGGAATGCCTGTGCGTTCTGGTGTCGCGGCTCTGCGCGGCGCGCCCTATGCCGTGCCGACCACCGATGGTCCCTTCCGGCTTTTGATCCTAGGCGGCAGCCAGGGTGCTCGCGTATTCAGCGATGTGGTTCCCGCCGCCGTAAAGCTGCTGCCGGATGCTTTGCGCAAGCGTTTGGAAATCTCGCAACAGTGCCGCCCTGAAGAGATGGAGCGCACGCAGGACGCCTATCACGATTCCGGTGCGCACGTGCAGCTGCGCCACTTTTTCGACAACGTGCCGGAGCTTCTGGCGCATGCCCATCTGCTCGTCGCGCGTTCGGGCGCATCCACCGTCGCGGAAGCCACGGTCATTGGCCGTCCGAGCCTGCTGGTGCCATATCCTTTTGCCGCCGACGACCACCAGAGCGCCAATGCCGATGCCTTGGCGCATGCGGGCGGTGCCTGGGTCCTGCGCCAGCCACACTTCACACCGGATGCGCTCGCGCGGCTGTTGACGCAATTCGCGAGCACACCCACGAGCCTCGGCGATGCCGCAACAGCGGCAATGACTTTTGCTGTGCCCGATGCCGCTCAACGTCTCGCCGATGTCGTCACAGGATTGATCCGTGGCGAAAACGGCGCTCGCGCCCCGGCGCGCACGTCCGGGCCCATTTCCACCCACACCATGAAACGGGGAATCGTCTGATGCAGTCCATGCCGCTCGACATCGGCATCATCCACTTCGTCGGCATCGGCGGGATCGGCATGTCCGGTATCGCCGAGGTGATGCATAACCTCGGCTATCAGGTGCAGGGCAGCGATATCGCCCAGAACGCCAATGTGGATCGTTTGCGCGGCCTCGGCATGCGCATCGAGGTGGGCCATCGTAGCGAGAACCTGGGTGATGCGCGCGTCATCGTCACATCTTCCGCCGTGAAGCCCGATAACCCGGAAGTGGTGGCGGCCCGCAAGGGCATGCTGCCCATCGTGCGCCGCGCAGAGATGCTAGCGGAGTTGATGCGGCTGAAATGGTCCGTGGCCATCGGCGGCACACACGGCAAGACAACGACGACCTCGCTGATCGCGAGCGTTTTGGACGCCGGCAGCCTCGACCCCACCGTCATCAACGGCGGCATCATCAATGCTTACGGCACGAATGCGCGCCTGGGCGCCGGCGACTGGATGGTGGTGGAGGCCGATGAGTCCGACGGCACCTTCACGCGCCTGCCCGCAACCATCGCCGTGGTGACGAACATCGATCCCGAGCACATGGATTTCTACGGCGACTTCTCGAAGGTGAAAGCCGCCTTCCGCACGTTTGTGGAATCAATCCCCTTCTACGGCTTCGCTGCCATGTGCATCGACCACCCCGAAGTGCAATCGCTGCTGCCGCACCTCACCGACCGCAAGATCATCACCTACGGCTTGTCGCCCGCCGCCATGGTGCGCGGCATGAACGTGGTGCTGGATATGAACGGCGTGCGGTTCGACGCCGCCATTGCCGACCGCGTCACCGGTGGTGCCCGCGTGATCGAGGGCTTGCACCTTTCCATGTATGGCCAGCACAACGTGCTGAACGCTTTGGCGACCGTGAGTGTCGCCGCTGAGATGGGCCTCTCGGATGATGTGATCCGCGACGGCCTCGCCCGCTTCAAGGGCGTGAAGCGCCGCTTCACCAAAGTGGGCGAAGTGGACGGCATTACCATCATCGACGACTACGGCCATCATCCGGTCGAAATTGCCGCCGTATTGAAGGCCGCGCGTACCGCCACGCAAGGGCGCGTGATCGCCGTCATGCAACCGCACCGCTACACCCGCCTTCAATCGCTGTTCGCGGAGTTCTGCCAGTGCTTCAACGACGCCGACCATGTGATCGTGGCCGACGTTTATCCGGCGGGCGAAGCGCCCATCACCGGCGTGGACCGTGACGCTCTCATCAACGGCCTGCACGCTTCTGGCCATCCGGCCGTGACCGCGCTGATGTCGCCAAAGCACCTGGCGGCCGTCATCGATGATATCGCCAAGCCCGGAGATATCGTGGTGTGCCTGGGTGCCGGCAACATCACGGCCTGGGCCCATGCTCTGCCGGCCGATCTCGGCGCGATCCGCAAAGTCCCAACAAATAATCCCACTGGTGGAAAGCGCGCATGATGGCTGCCCGCCACAGCATGTCTGACCTGGAAGCGCGGCTGCCGCGGGTACGCGGCCGTTACGACGCCATGGCGGACTTGGGCAAGATGACGTGGTTTCGCGTGGGCGGGCCGGCGGAGGTGTTGTTCACGCCCGCCGATGCCGAAGACTTGGGCGCGTTCCTGAAGAGCCGCCCAGCGGATGTTCCTGTGGCTGTCATTGGGCTCGGTTCAAACCTTCTGGTGCGTGACGGCGGCGTGCCGGGTGTAGTGATCCACCTGGGCAAGGCCTTCAACATTATTGCTGTGGATGGTTTGACGATCCGCTGCGGCGCAGGCGCGATTGACGCGACTGTCGCAACAGCCGCGCGCGATGCCGGTATCGCCGGTATGGAATTCTTGACCGGCATCCCCGGCACCATCGGCGGCGCCCTGCGCATGAACGCAGGCGCTTACGAGCGAGAGACCAAGGACATCTTCACCTCAGCCACAGCGCTGGATGCTGCTGGCGAAATACACAAACTCTCGGCCGCCGACATGGGATTCACCTATCGCCATTCCGACGTGCCGGAAGACTGGATCTTCATCGGCGCGGAATTGACGGGCACACCCGGCGACCGCCACGAGATCGCGGCACGCATGCGGACGATCCGCAGCGAGCGCGAGCAAAGCCAGCCGACGCAGGCGCGCACGGGCGGTTCGACCTTCGCCAACCCGCCGGGCAATCGCGCCTGGAAGCTGATTGATGCTGCTGGATGCCGCGGGCTGACCATGGGCGGTGCGCAAGTGTCGCCGAAACACACCAACTTCCTCATCAACACCGGCACCGCCACGGCGGAAGATTTAGAAACTCTGGGCGAAACCGCGCGCGCGCGCGTGCAGGAACAATTCGCCGTTGATCTGGTCTGGGAAATCCGCCGCATCGGCGTGAGCAAGAATTCCGACGACGCCTTGAGCAAAGGGGCACGTTCATGACGCGCCCCACGTCCATTCGTCGCATCGCCGTGCTCGGCGGCGGCTTTTCAAAAGAAAGAGACGTGTCGCTGGTCTCGGGCCGCGCGGCAGAACGCGCGCTGAAGGCTAAGGGGTTCGATGTGAGCTTCATCGATGTTGCCCGCGATATCCCTGCACTGGTGTCGGCGATCGCCGCCGCGAAGCCCGACGTGGTCTTCAATGCCCTGCACGGCCGTTACGGCGAGGACGGTTGCATCCAGGGCCTCCTGGACATGATGGCCCTGCCCTACACCAACTCCGGCCGCCTCGCCTCCGCCGTCGCCATGGACAAGCCCGCGGCCAAGCGCATGTTTGCCGCTGCTGGAATTTCTGTTGCCGAAGAGCGCGTGGTGACGGTCGCGGAAGCCGAGCGCGGCGACGTTATGGACCGCCCCTATGTACTGAAGCCCGTGAACGAAGGCTCTAGTGTCGGCGTGAAGATCGTGCGCCCCGGCGACAACCGCCCGCCGCTTGATGACCTGGGCCTTGCCGCCGATGACCTCATCATGGCCGAACGCTTTATCCCAGGCCGCGAAGTGACCGTAGCGGTCATGGGCGATAGAGCCCTGGCTGTCACCGAAATCACGACCGCGCGCGACTTCTACGATTATGAAGCCAAGTACGCCAAAGGCGGCTCGGCCCACATCCTGCCGGCCAAACTCCCGCGCGGCCAATACGAACGCGCCATGGAACTGTCGCTAAAAGCACACAAGGCGCTGGGCTGCCGCGGCGTGAGCCGCGCCGACCTGCGCCTCGATGGCGATGAATTCTTCATGCTCGAAGTCAACACCCAGCCGGGACTTACGCCCACGTCGCTGGTACCCGAACAAGCGGCCCATGTTGGCCTGAGCTTTGAAGACCTGATGGTTTGGATGGTGGAGAACGCGCAATGCGACGCCTAGTAGAATTTGTGAGCGTATCGCGTAAGGCCCTCGCCTGGACGGGCGTGTGCCTTGCCGTTGTGGGTACAGGTGCCGCGCTCAAATTCACCAACCTCGGCACATCCGTGGGCACGACACTGACCAACGCACATGGTTCCATGGTCGATACCAGTGCCAGCCTTGGCATGCGCCTCAACGCGCTGACGGTTGAAGGCCGTGACAAGACACCGCGCGAAGAACTACTGGCTGCTCTCGACATCGAGCGCGGCGCACCCATTCTATCCATCGACGTCGCGCAAGCACGCACCGCGGTCGAAGCGCTGCCGTGGGTGAAGACCGCCAAGGTCGAGCGCCGCCTGCCCGACGCCGTGCACATCATGATCGAAGAGCGCACGCCCTATGCGCTGTGGCAACGCGGTAAGCGCTATACGCTCGTTGATTGCGACGGCAAATCCATCGTCGATGTGCCCACCGCCGATCAATCCCTGCCGCTCATTGTTGGCCCCGATGCACCGGCGCACGTCGCCGATCTGTTCGACGTCCTGCGCGCCGAGAATGATCTCGCGCAGCGCGTCCGCGCCGCCGTGCGTGTCGGAGACCGCCGCTGGAACATCTATCTCGACTCCTTTGAGGGCGGTATCGCCGTGCGCCTACCGGAAGAAGACATGGCCGGAGCCTGGACGCGCCTCGCCACATTGGAACGCGACCACAAGATTCTCGAACGCGATCTCGATTTCATCGATCTGCGTCTGGAAGACCGGCTTGTCGTGCGCGTGCACAAGGAGCCGGGCCAAGAGCCGCTGCCTGCCAAAAAGAAGTCCGCCGCAAGTGCGGGCCCTAAACAAAACATCTGAGGACGGACCATGACTGCAATTTTCGGTATGCGACAGAGGAGTTCCACAGATGGCTAAGCCAATTCCGCGCAACAGTTCGATCGCCGCCCTCGATGTGGGTACTACCAAAGTTGCCTGCATCATCGCTCAGATGGGCGCTCAGGAAAACGGGGGCGATGATTTCCACGTCACCGGCGTGGGCCATCATCGCTCGCGCGGCATGCGCTCGGGCCAGATCACCAACCTCGACGAAGCGGAAGCCTCCGTGCGCGCCGCCGTCGATGCCGCCGAGCAGATGAGCAACAGCCGCATCGACAAGGTGTTCCTGAACATGTCCTGCGGTACGCCGCAGTCCACGCGCGTGGATGTGGAACTGGCGGTCTCGGGCCATCAGATCCGCGATACCGACGTGCGCCGCGTGCTCGATCATGGCAGCGCCCAGTACGACGCCACGGACCGCGAACTGATCCACTGCATCCCGACGGGCTATTCCATCGACGGCGGCAACGGCATCCTCGATCCGCGCGGCATGTACGGCGACAAGCTGGGGGTGAACATCCACCTCGTCACCGCCGCCATGGGCCCGGCGCGTAATCTCAATTCCGTCATCGACCGCTGCGACCTGGATATCGAGGAGCGCGTGGTCACCCCTTACGCCTCCGGCCTCGCCTGTCTCGTCGATGACGAGAAGGATCTGGGTGTGACCGTCATCGACATGGGCGGTGGCACCACCTCCATCGCGGTCTTCATGGAAAGCCAGGTGGTCTACGTGGATACGCTGCCCTTGGGCGGCAACCACATCACCGGCGATATCGCCAAGGGCCTGTCCACACCGGTTGCCAAAGCCGAGCGCCTGAAGACAATTTACGGCAGCGTCATGCAGGCGCCGGGCGATTCCCGCGAACTGCTCAAGGTTCCCCTCGTCGGTGAAGAAGACGAAGAGAGCGCCAACGAAGTGCCGAAGTCGCTGCTGGTGCAGATCGTTCAGGCGCGCGTGGAAGAGACACTGGAACTCGTGCGCAACCACCTGGAAGCCTCCGGCTTCGCCAAGATGGCGGGCCGGCGTGTCGTGCTCACGGGCGGCGGCAGCCAGCTGGAAGGCGTGCGCGATCTGGCCGAGCTGGTGCTCGATAAACAAGTACGTCTTGGCCGCCCCAGGATGATCCGCGGTTTACCCGACTCACTATCCGGCCCGGCGTTCGCCACCGCCGTCGGCCTGCTCCGTTACGGCCTACGCGAACACGTGGCTAAACCAGACCATGCGGCCATGGCGGCCGCCAAAAGCAAACACAGCTTCGGCCGGATCGGTTCGTGGCTGCGGGAGAATTTCTAATGGGGAGAGACCAACCAAGAATCGAAGGGCATACGACTGAGTCGACCGGTCCGCCTGCCCGCCAACGATCCCGAAGAAACCTTCGAACCATAAAATATAAGACCGTTGCAACGAGCTTAGAAAAATCCGGAGAACAAAAATGACCATCAATATCAGCATCCCCAAGACGACCATTGAGGCGCAACTGAAGCCGCGCATCACCGTGATCGGCGTCGGCGGCGCCGGTGGCAATGCCGTCAACAACATGATCCAGAGTGCCATGGAAGGCGTGGACTTCGTCGTCGCCAATACCGACGCGCAGGCCCTCGCCTCCTCGCGCACTGACCGCCGCATCCAGCTGGGCCGCGATACCACGCAAGGCCTCGGCGCGGGTGCGCGTCCCGACATCGGCCGTTATGCCGCTGAAGAAGCGCTTGAGATCATCAGCCGTGAATTGGAAGGCGCGCACATGGCCTTCATCACCGCCGGCATGGGCGGCGGCACGGGCACCGGTGCGGCACCCGTCATCGCTCGCGTGGCGCGTGAACTGAAAGTGCTCACGGTCGGTGTTGTGACCAAGCCGTTCCACTTCGAAGGCGCGCACCGCATGCGCATGGCCGAAGCCGGCATCGAAGAGCTGTCGCAGTACGTCGACACGCTCATCGTCATTCCGAACCAGAACCTGTTCCGTGTCGCCAACGAGAAGACCACCTTCGCCGATGCCTTCAAGATGGCCGACGATGTGCTTCACGGCGGCGTGCGCAGTGTCACCGACCTGATGACGATGCCGGGCATGATCAACCTGGACTTCGCCGATGTGCGTACCGTCATGCAGGCCATGGGCCGCGCCATGATGGGCACGGGCGAAGCTTCCGGCGACCGCCGCGCGCTCGACGCAGCCGAAGCCGCCATCGCCAATCCGCTGTTGGAAGAAAGCTCCATGCGCGGCGCCAAGGGCGTGCTCATCAACATCACGGGCGGCAACGACATCACGCTGTTCGAAGTCGATGAAGCGGCGAACCGTATCCGTGATGAAGTCGAGTCCGATGCGCACATCATCTTCGGCTCGTGCTTCGACGAAAGCCTGGAAGGCAAGATCCGCGTCTCGGTTGTTGCCACCGGCATCGAAACGGAAGCTGCCGAACAACCACGCCCGATGCAGGCTCCGGCCCGCACGGAAGTGCGTACCGCCACCCGCCGCATCCCGGAAGTCCGTTCGGCAGCCCCGACGGCTCGCCCGACGGTCGCGGCACCAACGCAGCCGACCTTCGGCGGCTTTGGCTTCGGCGGCCCGACCCTGGCGCCCGCGACCGGCACCATGGATCTGGAAGCTGAAGAGCAAGCTCTGCTGGAAATGGCTGCAGCCGTGAAGGCCGAGATCGCCCATGCGGCTCCGCCGGCCTCGATGCTTGCGCCGATGACTGAAGTGGAAGCTCCGGCGCCTATCGCCGCGGCACCCGCTCCAGCCCCGGCTCCGGTCATGGCCCCGGTCATGGCTCTGCAGCCGCAATCTCAAGCCGCCGCCGTGGCTGAAGCTGTGGCCCGCGCGCCGATGGCGGCACCGGCGCGTCAGCCTTCGATCTCGCCCTTCAGCACCATGGCCCCTGGTATCGAGCGGCCGCGCGATACGTTCATCCCGCGTCCGCCCATTGAACCTCGTATGGAACCCCGTGCGGAACCCCGCATGGAGTACAGAGTCGAAGCGAAGGTGGAAGCTAAGCCGGAACTGCCGCTGGAGCCGGTGGCCTCGGCCGCCGAGCAGACTCTGGCCGCTGCTTTGCCGCCGCGCCAAGAGCCCAACCGTATCCGCCTGTTCGACCGCTACCGCAGCCTGACCGCCAAGCCGCGGGTCGAAGAAGCCCCGGCCGCGCCCCAACCCCAGGCCAAGGTTGAACGGGGATTGAATATCTCCGTCGGACCGCAGGACCGCCCGATCGCCTCTCATTCGGAAGATGAGTTGGAAATCCCGGCTTTCCTGCGCCGTCAGGCCAATTAACTGGGCCAACTAACACTTATATATAAGCCAGACCGGAAGGCCCGCACCGCAAGGTGCGGGCCTTCTTCTTTTTGTGCACTGCGATTGCGCTGGACCGGATGACCGCCTAACCTGCGCCTTCCTTTCCTGAAGCGGTGAACAGTCATGACTTACGAAAACATCCTGGTTGAAACGCGCGGCAACGTTGGCCTCATCACACTCAACCGGCCCAAGGCGCTGAATGCCCTTTCGGCTGGCCTCGTGAAGGACATGGCCGCGGCCCTGGATGCCTACGAGAGCGACCCGGACGTGCGCTGCATTGTCATCACCGGCAGCGAGAAAGCTTTTGCGGCCGGCGCCGACATCAAGGAGATGGCCGGCTTCGATTTCATGGATGTCTACCTGCAGGATTTCATCACCGTCGGCTGGGAGCGCGTGACCAAGTGCCGCAAGCCGGTGATCGCGGCGGTGGCCGGCTTTGCACTGGGCGGCGGCTGCGAGATGGCCATGATGTGCGACTTCATCATTGCCGCCGACACGGCGAAGTTCGGCCAGCCGGAGATCACGCTGGGCATCATTCCCGGCGCGGGAGGCACGCAGCGCCTGACGCGCTACGTCGGCAAATCGAAAGCCATGGAGATGGTGCTGACGGCGCGCCAGATGGACGCCGCCGAGGCGGAGCGCAGCGGCTTGGTCAGCCGCGTGGTACCCGCCGCCGATCTGGTGGCGGAAGCCGTGAAGACCGCGCAGAAAATCGCCGATCTCTCGCTGCCCGTGGTCATGATGGCCAAGGAAGCCGTCAACCGCGCCTATGAGACCACGCTGGCCGAAGGGGTGCACTTCGAGCGGCGCATGTTCCATGCCACCTTTGCCATCGCGGACCAAAAGGAAGGCATGGCCGCCTTCGTGGAAAAGCGCAAAGCGGCCTTCAAGCACAGATAGTGCCCACCCCGAGTCTTCGCGGCAGGCATTCAACCTCATAGCGGGGCAAACCCGGGCGACCGCCCGTTTCGATTGCGCCGGCCGCTTTTGAGCTGCCGGGAACTGGGCCGTCCTTCGCGCTTACCGTGTCCAGCGAATGAGTCGCATATCGCCTAAAAAGGGCGTTTTCCTGCGATGAACTATCCCTTTTTACATGAATAGGCATAAATATATTATGCCTTTATAGCTCAAAACTGCACTCTTCTGTTGGTGGAGAGAGGCCAGGTGGGTTGGCCCTAAGACCTTAAAAGCCCGGCAAAATGTTGTGTTTGAATAATTTTTTCCTTGTCAAAGGAGAACAATTTGTAAAAATAGTTGTTGAATACGGTGATCGGGGGATTGCTACCGAACCAGGCTCTGAGACGGGCATGTGCAATGCTTGTAGCAGGCGCCAGTAGAAAGATCGGTGAAGAATGACTTTTGACGCTAGCACCCCCCAAGGCGCCTTTGGCGCGCCCATTGGTAACTCCACATCTGTAGAACAGCGCCGCCCCGTCTTTCAAAAAACATTGAAGACATCCATAGGCTGTACCGGCGTAGGTTTGCATAGCGGCGTGCGCGTCGCGATGAAGCTTCATCCCGCAGCGCCGAACACGGGCGTTGTCTTTAAGCGTGTCGATCTGATTGGTGGCGGCGCCACAATCAAAGCCCGCTGGGACCGCGTCGCCGACTCTCGCATGTGCACGGTGCTGGCCGACAACAACGGCATCAGTGTCGCCACGGTCGAGCATTTGATGTCCGCGCTTTACGGCATGGCCGTCGATAACGTCGTTGTCGAGTTGAACGGCCCGGAAGTACCGGCCATGGACGGCAGCGCCGAGCCCTTTATCTTCCTGATCGAGTGCGCCGGCGTGATCGAGCAAGACGCGCCGCGCCGCGCGTTGCGCATCCTGAAGCCCCGCTCCTACGCCAATGGCAACAAGTATGTGGCGCTGGCGCCCTGGCACGACGGCCTGCGCGTGGATTTCCATATCGACTTTCACGCCTCGGCCATCGGCCGCCAAGCGTGCTCGTTCACGGTCGATCCGGAAACCTATCGCGACGAACTCAGCCGTGCGCGCACCTTCGGCCTTCTGTCGGATGTCACCGCTCTGCGCGAAGCCGGCCTTGCGCGCGGCGGCAGCCTAACCAATGCGATTGTCGTCGATGGCGACCGTGTCCTGAACAACGAGGGTCTGCGCCACGAGAATGAGTTCGTGCGCCACAAGGCTCTGGATGCCATTGGTGACCTTTACCTGGCCGGCCATCCCATCATCGCCCACTTCACGGGGCGGTGCTCCAGCCATGCCGATACCGCCCGCCTGATGCGCCAGGTTTACGCGGACCGGACGTGCTGGGAGATGGTCGAAATGTGGCAGGACGAACCAGCGGTGAACTCCTGGATCGAACGGCCCAGCCGCGTCGCCTTCGCGTAATCACCTCGCGTCATCCCGGGCACAGATCAGCTTTCCGTAACAACTTGAATTGGGCGTGATTTTCGCCCCATCTTGGCTTGCCTGCGAGCCCGTGACAGGGCGGCTGCCGGTGATATACTGCGCCCTCATTGGCAGGCCGGACTTTATTAAAGCCGCGTTTGCTTCCACCCTTTTCTGTCTGAAGACTCATGGGCCTTAGCCGTTTCTCGTTGCCTGTCCTCCGCCGCTGCCTCGCAGCACCTCTGATCGCCATTATGGCTATCGGTGCGCTGGCCGCCTGTTCCAAGGATAAGGAACTCGCCTACAAGGACCAGACGGTTTACGAAATCTACAGCCAGGCTGTGGTGCATCTGGACAACGGCCGCTACACCGAAGCGGCTAAGTATTTCGACGAAGTGGAACGCCAGCATCCCTATTCCGTCTGGGCGACCACCGCCAAGTTGATGTCGGCATATTCCCACTATCATGCCAGCGAATACGACGATGCCGTGTCACGCCTTGACCGCTTCATCGCAGTGCATCCAGGCAACCGCGACATCGCTTATGCCTATTACCTGAAAGCGCTGTGCTATTACGAACAGATCGCCGACGTGCGCCGCGATCAGGAAGACACGCGTAAAGCCCTCGACTCTCTGCAAGACGTGGTGACACGCTTTCCGACCACGCCCTATGGCCGCGATGCGCGCCTGAAGCTCGATCTCACGCGCGACCATCTGGCCGCCAAGGAAATGGACGTGGGGCGTTATTACCTGAACACGCGCTACTACCTTGCCGCCATCAACCGCTTTAAGACCGTCGTGACGACCTACAGCACCACCAGCCACGTGCCCGAAGCGCTGGAGCGTTTGGTGGAAGCCTATACGGCGCTGGGTCTGGCGGATGAAGCCCAGAAAGCCGCCGCCGTACTGGGTTTCAACTACCCGTCCAGCGACTGGTATAAAGACTCTTACGCCATCGCTTTGCGCACCGATCGCCGCATGGCCGATCCCAAACCTAAAAACACGCTGACACCCGTACCGCCCAACGGCAGCCCACGCTCGGCGCAGCCCACGGCGAACCCGGCCCAGGAAACCGAGCGGCTCGCGCGCCCGCCACAGCCGACGGATTCCATGGGCAATCCGGGCCAGATTCCGGAAGTCCGGCCCACGACGCCAACGCCCTAACGGAAAAACGCGGCGACACATGCTGACGCATCTTTCCATCCGCGATGTCGTCATTGTGGACAAGCTGGATGTGGATTTCGCCGCCGGCCTGTGTGTGCTGACGGGCGAAACCGGCGCCGGCAAATCCATCGTTCTCGACTCATTGGGCCTTGCGCTCGGTGGGCGCGCCGATGCCGGCCTGATCCGCAGCGGCGCCGAGAAGCTGACCGTCTCGGCCTCCTTCAGCTTGCCGCGCAAACACCCCGTGCATGCGCTGCTCGCCGAGCAGGATATCGCGCTGGAGGATGAGGTGGTCTTGCGCCGCGTCGTCGGTGCCGATGGACGCAGCCGCGCTTTCATCAACGACCAACCCGTCAGCGTCGGCCTGTTGAAGGAAGTGGGTGCTCTGCTGGTGGAAGTGCACGGCCAGTTCGAAACGCATGGCCTGCTCGATCCCACCACACACATCAGCGCGCTGGATGCCTACCGGCGCGTGAAGACCGCCACCAGCGCCGATGAAATTTGCGCGGTGGCTTGGACCGCATGGCGCACCGCCGCCACAGCCCTGAAGACTGCCGAAAACACACTCTCCGGCGCGCTCGCCGAGGAAGATTCCTTGCGCCATCAGGTGAGCGAGCTGACCACTTTGGCGCCGAAGCCGGGCGAGGAACAACAGCTGGCGGCCACACGCTCCCTGCTCCGCCACGGCGAGCAGATCATGAAGGCCATGACCGAAGCACGGGCCGTCATCGCCGAGGATGCCGATGTGGAAGCGGCCTTGCGCGGCGCGCTGACGCGCATCAGTCGCGTCTCGGCGCAAGCCCAAGGACAGCTCGACGCACTTTGCCAGGCGCTCGACCGCGCCGCCATCGAAGCGGGTGAAGCCTTGCGCGAGCTGGACCGCGTGTGGGCCGGTTTCGATGCGGACCCCTCGGCGCTCGAGCGCGCGGAAGAACGTTTGTTCGCGTTGAAGGCCGTGGCTCGTAAACATAACTGCGCCGTGGATGATCTGGCCGGCGTTTTGGCTGCCTTGAAAGCCCGTCTCGCGGCGGTGGATGGCGGGGCCGAGAACGTGAAGCGCCTCGCCACCGCGGAGCGCGCGGCGCGCCTTGCCTACGACCAAGCGGCCAATACCTTGAGCAGCGCACGTCAAGAGGCGGCGCGTATGCTAGATAAGCTCGTGGCCAAGGAGCTGCCGCCCCTGAAGTTGGACAAAGCTGCGTTCCGAACCGTGATCTCGCCCAAGCCCGAAGCGGCATGGAACGAGAGCGGCATGGACAAGGTGGCCTTCGAGATCAGCACCAACCCTGGCCTGCCGCCGGGCCCCTTGGACAAGATCGCTTCGGGCGGCGAACTGGCCCGCTTCATGCTGGCGCTGAAGGTTGTGCTGGCGGGCTCGCAAGACCGCGCCGCGCTGATCTTCGACGAAGTGGATGCAGGCATCAGTGGCGCCACGGCCAACGCAGTCGGCGAACGCCTCGCCCGTTTGGCCAAAAATGTACAAGTGATCGTGGTTACGCATGCACCGCAAGTGGCGGCACGCGGGGGCCATCACTGGCGCGTGAGCAAAGCAACACGCGGTGGGCAGACGACCACCAAGGTTGAAGAACTTTCAGACACCGCCCGGCGTGAAGAAATCGCCCGCATGCTGGCGGGCGAGAAGATCACCGACGAGGCCCGCGCTGCCGCCGAAAGCTTGCTGAACGGGCCGCTCTCGTGAGCAATGCTTTGCGGAAGGTGACCGTCGACGCGCTCACCGAGAAGCAGGCCGCCTCGGAGCTGAAAATTCTGGCGGCAGAAATTGGTCTGCACGATAAGG
>CANKHC010000054.1 GCA_947481595.1 Fidelibacterota bacterium | reverse complement strand
TCCCCGAGCTAACTTTCCCACGGGGAGGCAATGTCTTTCGTTGCCTGAGGTGCCAACAATGAAAAGCTATCGCTGCGTTTTCATCGGTGGGCGTGAAAAGACCACGATTACCGTCAAGGCAAACGACGCCACAGCGGCCCTGAAGATGGCGCAGAAAACTGTGCCCCTCGAGCCTTACCGCGCCATCGAGATCTGGGATGAAACCGGTTTGGTTTCCGTGGCGGTAGACGCCGTGGGCGCGCGCATTAACGCCAATACCTAGCTTCCATAGATACTCACATTGCATTCACACTTTTGCGCGTTTCGCGCGCAGCGGTTCTCGATTCCACTTACCGCCGATTGTCCGGAGCGCACGCGAGAAGGGCAATCGCTGCAGTTGCGCCGCCATAGTCCTATTTCTGCCACACTGTCGCATCACGCTAAGCCATCGTTGGGGGGAGACATCAACCGATGGAGGAAGATCTGATGCAAAGACTCCGGCCCGCACTTTTCGCAGCGACCGCCTTGGCGGCGCTTACGCTCGGCGGCTGCGCCAGCAAAGAATACGTCAACGAGCAGGTGGCCGTCATCGACGGCAAAAACCTCGTCACCCAGAACGAGTTGAATGAGCAGAAAACCAAAATAGCTCAACTCGACTTGACCACCCAGGACGCGCTCAAACGCGCGACCGCCGCCGGCAAGCTCGCCGAGGGTAAGTTTCTTTATTCGATGGTCTTGTCGGACGACTCAGTCAAGTTCCCGGTCGACAGCGCCAAGCTTTCGCCGGAAGCCGAGCAGCGCCTGACGGCTTTCGCCGACAAGATGAAAAGCGAGAACCGCAATATCTATCTCGAGATTCAAGGACACACGGATGCACGCGGACCCGACACCCTTAACCAGCGCCTGGGTGAAGAGCGGGCCGAGGCCGTGCGCTTGTTCATGAACCAGCACGGTGTCGCCTTGAACCGCATGGCGACCATCTCCTACGGCAAAAAGGAACCCGTGGCCGACAACAAGACTCGCGACGGCCGCGCGGAAAACCGCCGCGTCGTGCTGATCGTGATGTCCTAAGTCGCTCCGACGTCGAACCGCTGATGGGCTTTGCCCATCAGCGTGTCGGCGGCCTTTCGTGTAAGCCCAAAAGATCAGACCAGCGCCAGTCTCCCGCGCCGATCGCGAAGCGCGTGTTGCCATCCGCCAGCGATAGCAACACCAGTCCGCGCATCGGCATATTGCGGCAAGCTTCCGGTGCGAAAGCCAGTTCCCACATCACTGCTTCGCGCACCACCGCGAGACCTTTGCCGTCCTGCGCGCCCGAGCGTACCCAGTCGCCGTCCCACAGCATCACCGCCTTGCCCACGCGCGCGGCGTCCTCAACCGCTCTGCGCACCCGCGGATCGCGCTGAAGCGCCTGCTGCAAGGAGCGCGCCGTGTTGCAACCGCCGCCGCCTCCGCCGCCGTCTCCGCCCCCAGCACTCACAGCACCCGCAAGCTGTGACTCGCTCAGCATGTCGGAAGTATCACTCTCAAGAGACACCACGAAGTCCGCAACCGGCACCTCTGAAACCGGAGCAGTGGCGATCACGAGCGACGGCGTCGGCGGCGAAATATCCTGAAGGCCGCCTGCTTCATCCAACTGCGGCGGACCGGGCGGCTCAGGCTCGGCCAGCTCCACCAGTTCGACCAGCATAGGAAAAGTCCGCAAGGGCTGAGGAGGGGGTGCGGCCCGAGGCCAATAATAGAGTACGGCGGCCGCCATCAAATGCACCGCGACGCTCAAGCTCCAGGCCAAAGAGAATCTCGGCTCCTCGCGATGTGGCTGCATGGAAATATTTTGGCACCAGCAGAACAGCACGTCGAGCCGTGTCTAGCCGCGCCCACGCGCTAAACGGGTGGAGACCTCAGCGCTTCTTCACGTACTTGCGGATCGTTCCCAGGAACTCGCCACTGTACACGTTGCCTTCGTCATCGGCGAGGATGCCGTCGCCGATCGTCGGCGTTCCGCTGTAGGGATAGGGACAGATGTCGGGGATGAAGCCGGTCACGGTTCCGTCCTGGGCATTGCCGATGCGGATGCCGCGCGCGGCGCCGACATTCACGCCCACACCGGTCGGCGATATGGCGCCCTTGCCGGTGCGGCTGCGCCCGTCCAACGACGATGAGTCGCCGACATAAATGACGTCGTTCTTGTCGATATAGATTCCACTGGGGCGTCCGAACTGAAACCATTGCGCGATGAAATTGCCGTCTTGGTCGAAGATCTGGATGCGGTTGTTCTGGCGGTCGGCGACGAACAGCCGGCCTTGCGAGTCCGTCGCCAATGCATGCACCAGGTCGAACTCGCCTGGGCCCATGCCTTTGCGACCCCACGTCTTGATGAACTTGCCGGTCTTATCGAACTTCATGATGCGTGCGTTGCCGGTGGCAGCGCCCCCGCCGCTCTGGCCGTCGGCGACAAAAAAGTCGCCGTTGCGCCCAAACGCGACATCGGTGGGTTGATCGAATTGATCGAGGCCAGGGCCGGGCACACCGGGCTTGCCAAGGCGCATCAGCAGCTTGCCGTCGGGGCTGAACTTGAGAACGGTGTGGCCGAAGCCTGGCGCACCGCCGATGTCGGTGACCCAGACGTTGCCTTCGGCGTCGACCTTGATCTTGTGCGTTCCGTGAGTGAGGCCCGCGCCAAAACTCTTGAGCAGCTTGCCCGCCTTATCGAATTGCAGGATCGGATCGAGCGGTGAGGTGGCGCAGGCCGGCGGACCCCCGACGGCGCAGTTGTCGAATACCCAGATCGTGCCGTCACGCGCCAGGTCGATGCCGATGGGTGCTCCGAAAACGCGGCCGTTCGGCAACTGTCCCCAGTGGATTCCCTTCTCATAAGGCTGCGGCAGGTCGTTACGCGCACCGAGCAATGACACCGCCGGCAATTTCACGGGAAAATCATCGGCGGGCGGCATAGCCCCAAGGCCCGCGCCGCACGTATCGGCCAGCGGGTTCGGCGAGCCGCCCGCCGCTGCCGCCTGCGCCTGGCTTGCGAAACCCGCTAAAACAGTGACGCACACCGCCGCCAACAGGCGCTGTTTGATCGCGCTTCGTGCCGTCATCGGAGGCCTCCCCAGTGAAGAAGCATTGTATTTCGGGCGAGGCGGCTATCGCAACCGGCGAAGTATCGTATAAAAGTGGGCATGACCCCGCCGCCGTTCAACGTCTTCACCTGGGCCGTCGCCAACATCGTTTGGATCGCGATCTCGGTTTATCTGCTCACCGGTCTTTTTTTGACCCGGAATGTCCTCAGGGCACCGACCCTCAAGATGCGCCTGCGCGACATGGCCTTCGGCGCCGTCGTGATGCCGGTCCTTTTTGTCGCATTGCTGCTTTTTGCGTTTTTTGAGGATATGTGGCGGCGCCTGATGATCGTCCTCGATCTCGATCCGCCCGAGGAGATGCGCGCCGGGCCTAAGGAGCCCGCCGACCCGGATTCCAAAAAGACCTGACGAGCGCGCGATAGGGAAAAGTGGAAGCCGGTTTTCCCGGCCATCGCGCGCCAATCACATGGCCTACGGCCACCAATTGGCCGCAGAGTCCTTTTTGCCCATCGTCGCCATCCCGTAAATCATGCTGGCGATGGCAAACAGCGCCGCCCCCGAAAACCAGCCAAAGACCAAAAGCCCGATCCAGCCTTCGGTGCTTTGCGGCCGCCAGCCGGCCAGGACCATCAGGCCGCCCACGCCCACCACGGGCTGAGCGAGGTAAATTCCCCAGATCGCGGCGGACATTCTGTTGGCCATCCGGCGAGTATGGGGCCAGCACACAAAGGGCAAAAGGCCAGAAAAAAGGAAGTACTTGAACCGCGCCCGCGGTTGCGCTTGTCTTGCGCCATGTCCTTGAAAATGCCCGACATCGACGCTGGCACCGTCGCCCGGCGCGCCGAGATCATCGCCGCCATGCGCGACATCCTCCCCGACGCTGCGGTGATCACCGAGGAAGACCGCCTGCGCGTCTATGAGTCCGACGGGCTCACCGCCTACCGCCAGCTCCCGCTGATCGTCGTCCTGCCGGAGACCACCGAGCAGGTGGCCCGCATCATGCGCTATTGCAGCGACCACAAGGTCCGCATCGTCCCGCGCGGCGCCGGAACCGGCCTGTCGGGTGGCGCCTTGCCGCTGGCTGACGCCATCACCATCGGCCTCGGCAAGTTCAAGCGCATCGTTGACATCGACCTGCCCAACCGCGCCGTGCGTGCCCAGGCCGGGGTCACCAACCTCGCCATCACCAAAGCGGTCGAGCACGCGGGCTTCTATTACGCCCCCGATCCTTCCAGCCAGATCGCCTGCACCATCGGCGGCAACGTCGCCGAGAACTCCGGCGGCGTGCATTGCCTCAAGTACGGTGTCACCACCAACAATGTGCTCGGTATCGAATTCGTCACCCTGGAGGGCGAAGTCCTCCAGCTCGGCGGCAAACACCTCGACACACCGCCCTACGACCTCATGGGCCTGATCACCGGCTCCGAAGGCCTGCTCGGCATCATCACCGAAGTCACCGTGCGCGTTTTGCGTAAACCGGCCGTCGCGCGCGCCGTGCTCTTGGGCTTTGCCACCGTCGAAGCGGCGGGGGCTTGCGTCGGTCGCGTCATCGCCGAAGGCATCATTCCCGGCGGCATGGAGATGATGGACAAGCCCGCCATCCACGCCGTCGAGGATTTTGTCCACGCCGGGTATCCCTTGGATGTCGAAGCGCTGGTGATCGTCGAACTCGACGGCCCCAACGTCGAAGTCGACGAACTCATCGCCCAAGTCTCATTGATCGCCACGGAAGAGGGGGCCACTTACAGCCGCGTCTCCGAAAGCGAACAAGAACGTTTGAGGTTCTGGGCCGGGCGCAAGAACGCGTTCCCCGCCATGGGCAAGCTCTCACCCGACTACTACTGCATGGACGGCACCATCCCGCGCAAAGCTCTGTCGCAAGTGTTGGTGCGCATCCGCGACCTCGGCGTGAAACACGGGCTCGGTGTCGCCAATGTCTTCCATGCCGGCGACGGAAACCTGCACCCCTTGATCATGTACGACGCCAACAAGCCCGGTGAGCTCGCGCGTGCCGAAGCCTTCGGCGCCGATATTCTCACCTACTGCGTCGAAGTCGGCGGTGTGCTCACCGGGGAACACGGCGTCGGGGTCGAAAAGCGCGATCTGATGCCGGTGATGTTCTCGAAAGCCGATCTCGAACAGCAGCAGCGCGTCAAATGCGCCTTCGATGCCGACGGCCTGATGAACCCCGGCAAGGTTTTCCCCGAACTGCACCGCTGTGCCGAGCTCGGGCGCATGCACATCCACGGCGGCCAAGTTCCTCATCCGCATCTGCCCCGGTTCTAACGTCCCGTCATGCCCGAAACGTTTCGTCCCACCACCGAGCGAGAGATCAACGACGCGCTGTCCTGGGCATTGGAGAAGGGGGCAGCTCTCGACGTCCGTGGCTCCGGCTCGAAGCGGGCCCTCGGCCGGCTCACGGCGGAAAGTGCCGTCGTCGATCTGTCGGGACTCACCGGCATCACGCTTTATGAGCCCGAAGAGCTCGTCCTCCAGGCCCGCGCCGGCACACCGCTTGCCGAGATCGAAGCGGCCTTGGCCGCGAAAAATCAGGAACTGGCTTTCGAGCCGCCGGATTTCGGGCCGCTGCTGGGCTCAAACAGCAAAGGCACCATCGGCGGCCTGCTCGCCTGCAATCTCGCCGGTCCCCGGCGCATCAAGGCCGGCGCCGCGCGCGATCATTTCCTCGGGGCCACCGCTTACGCCGGGCGCGGCGAGGTCTTCAAGACCGGCAGCCGCGTGGTCAAGAACGTCACCGGCTACGACCTGTGCAAAGTGCTTGCCGGCTCCTTCGGTACGCTCGCGATCATGTCCGACGTGACGGTCAAGGTCTTGCCGGCAGCCCCCGAGGTCCGCACCGCCCTGGTGACAGGACTGACCGACACCCAAGCCATCACCGCCATGTCCGATATCCTTGGCTCGGCCCACGAAATCTCCGCCGCCGCCCATCTGCCCGCGGGCGTGAGGGCAGGGGGCGCGGTGACGGCCCTGCGCATCGAAGGCCCGCCCGCTTCCGTCGCGCACCGCGTCCAGGAAGTCTCCACGTTGTTGAAAGCCTTCGGCGCAACATCAGAACTCGGCCGCGCGGAGTCTCTGAAGTTCTGGCGCGAGATCCGCGATGTGACTCCTTTCTGCACCGGCGAGCGCGCCGTCTGGCGCGTGTCCGTGGCGCCTAGCGCCGGCGCTGCCATCGGCGCTGCCGCACGCGCGCTCGGTGGCGAAGTCTTCTATGACTGGGGCGGCGGCTTGGTCTGGGCAGCGGTTCCCGCCATCCCCGCATCCGCCGCTGCGTTACGCGCCGCCGTCGCCGCAGCCGGCGGCGGTCATGCGACCCTGATCCGTGGGTCCGATTCATTGCGTGCGGCCGTGCCGGTCTTTGAACCGCAAGACGCCGCCACGTCACGCCTCACCAAGAACGTCAAAGCCGCCTTCGATCCCAAGGGTGTGCTCAACCCCGGCCGCATCACGGCGGATATGTAATGCAAACCTCGTTCACCGAAACGCAACTCAAGGACCCAGCCCTCACCGAAGCCAACGGCATCTTGCGGACCTGTGTTCATTGCGGCTTTTGCACCGCGACGTGCCCGACCTATCTGGCCCTCGGCGACGAACTCGACAGTCCGCGCGGGCGCATTTACCTCATCAAGGACATGCTCGAGAAGGGCAAGCCCGCCACCGCCGAAGTCACCAAGCACATCGACCGCTGCCTTTCGTGCCTGTCCTGTATGACTACCTGTCCCTCCGGTGTGCATTACATGCACCTCGTCGATCAGGCCCGCGCCTATATCGAACAGACCTACGAGCGCCCTTGGGCGGAACGAACGCTGCGCGCTCTGCTCGCGGCCGTTCTTCCCAACCCCGCGCGTCTGCGCCTGGCCCTGATCGGCGCCGCGCTCGCAAAACCATTCGCCTGGGCGTTGCCCAAACAACTCAAAGCCATGGTCGCCTTCGCCCAGCCTCCCATGGCGCCGTCGCCTTGGGACTCACCGCAAGTTTTTCCGGCCATCGGTCAGCGCCGCATACGGGTGGCACTCCTCACCGGCTGCGTGCAGCGCGTCGTCAATACCGACATCAATGAAGCCACGATCCGCTTGCTGACGCGCCACGGTGTTGAAGTCGTCATTGCGCCGGGCGCCGGCTGTTGCGGCGCGCTCACCCACCACATGGGCAAAGAGGCGCAGGCAAAAGCCACCGCTGCCGCCACCCTCAAAGCCTGGATCGCCGTCGACAAAGAGACCAAGCTCGACGCCGTCGTCATCAACACGTCAGGCTGCGGCACAACGATCAAGGACTACGCCCACATGTTTCCCGGCGATCCGGATGCCGCGCGCATCGCATTCTTGGCCAAGGACATCAGCGAAGTCATCGCCCAGCTGGGCCTCGCGCGCCGTGTCGAGCATCCGCGATTGAAGGTGGCCTATCACGCCGCTTGTTCCCTGCAGCACGGCCAGAAAGTCACCTCCGCACCGAAAGACCTTCTACGGACGGCGGGCTTCACCGTCCTCGAACCCAAGGACGCGCATCTCTGCTGCGGCTCCGCCGGCGTATACAATCTCCTTCAGCCCGAGATCGCCTCACAGCTCAAGGACTGGAAAGTCACGGCTCTCGAAAACACCGCGCCCGATGTCATCTCCGCCGGCAACATCGGCTGCATGGTGCAGATCGGTTCCGGCTCCACGGTGCCGATCGTGCACACCGCTGAGCTTTTGGATTGGGCCACGGGCGGCCCCACGCCACGGGCTCTCAAAAACCGTCTCTGAGTCGCCCAAAATCTTGGTATATTACGCGTCTGAACAACCGCTTGAGGGAGGGCGCCCGTGAAGATCCGTCTTGGAATGATGCTTGCAACCGCGCTGTGCATGGCCGGCGCCGCTTACGCCGCTGAAGACGCCGTCGAGACTCATTTGCGCAACGCCAAGGACGCCGCCGGCACCGAATTCACCGGCACGCTGGTGCGCACCTGCATCGCCCCTGGCCCACTTGTGCCGAACAGCGGCGGCGGAGGGGGCGGCGCCCGCACCGTACCTGATCGCTCCACCTGGTACGCCGAACCCGCGAAGGTCTTCGACAACCTCTATTTCCTCGGCACCAAGATTCACTCCTCCTGGGCGCTGACGACCAGCCAAGGCATCATCATCATCGACACGCTTTATGACTACGCCAACGAAGAGGAGATCGTCGGCGGCATGAAGAAGCTGGGTCTCAACCCCGCCGACATTAAGTATGTGCTGATCTCTCACGGTCACGGCGACCACGACGAAGGTGCCAAAATGCTCCAGGAGCGTTACGGCGCCAAGGTTGTCATGGGCGCTCCGGATTGGGATGCGGTCCTGAAGATGACCAACAAGCCCGGCGGTATCCCCAAGCGCGACATCGACGGCACCGACGGCCAGAAGATCACCTTGGGCGATACTACCGTCACGCTGGTTTCTACACCGGGCCACACGCCCGGCACGCTGTCTTACCTTTTCAACGTCAAGGACAACGGCAAGCCGATGACCGTCGCCTATTCCGGCGGCACCGCACTGCAGGTCATCTACCGCGACATCGCCAAACTGGGCGGCTATTCGGACTCGCAGCTCAAGTTCGCCAAATTGGCGGCGGCACAAAACGCCACCATCATCATGTCGAACCACACCGAGTTCGACAGCGCCTACCTCCGCTCACGCCTGCTCGCGGTGCGCAAGCCGGGCGAAGCGCATCCTTATGAGGTCGGGGCGGATGGCGTGAAGCGCTACTTCACCGTCATGTCGGAATGCGCCCAGGCCCAAGCCGAACGGATGCGGCGCCCGAACTCCTAAGGAAACCATTATGGCGCAAACTTCCACACCGCCGGTCATCGGGATCATCGGCGGCTCGGGCATCTACGACCTCGACGGCCTCAAAGCCAAAGAATGGCGCCGCATCGCCACGCCCTTCGGCGAGCCGTCGGACGAACTCCTGCACGGCGAACTCGACGGCCAGAAGATGATCTTCCTGCCGCGCCATGGGCGCGGACACAAGCGCTCGCCCTCTGATCTCAACTACCGCGCCAATATCTGCGCCTTGAAGATGGCGGGGGCCACCGAGATCATTTCGCTGTCGGCTTGCGGTTCCCTGAAGGAAAACCTCGCGCCCGGTACCTTCGTCATCGTCGACCAGTTCATCGACCGCACCTTCGCGCGCGTCAAAACCTTCTTCGAGCCTGGCCTGGTGGCACACGTCTCCATGGCCCATCCCACCTGTACGCGCCTCGGTGAGCGTCTTGCCGCTGCCGCCGCCGCCGCCAAGATCCCGCACGTGCGCGGCGGCACCTATCTCGCCATGGAGGGTCCGCAGTTCTCGACACTTGCGGAATCCCACCTTTACCGGTCCTGGGGCTGCGACGTCATCGGCATGACCAATCTGCCCGAGGCCAAGCTCGCGCGCGAGGCCGAGCTTTGCTACGCCACCGTCGCCATGGTCACCGACTACGACTGCTGGCACGAGGATCACGGCGCGGTCACGGTCGACGAAGTCATCCGTGTACTGTTGGCCAACGCCGGCAAGGCGCGTGACTTGGTCAAAGCCGTCACACCGACGCTCAGCGGACGCTCGCACGTCTGCGACAAGGGCTGCCACCACGCCCTCGACTCAGCCATCATCACTGCGCCTGATGCGCGCGATCCAGCCGTGGTGAAGAAGCTTCAGCCGATCATCGGCCGCGCACTCGCTCTTTAATGCGCGTCGTCCCAGCCCTTGCTCCAGCCGGGCACCGCCTCGGCCGGCATGGGCTTGGAGACGAAGTAGCCCTGTACCAGGTCGAGCCCTAACGCCGCGAGGAGATCCCAGTCCTCCTGCGTCTCGGCGCCTTCCGCAACCACGGAGAGCCCGAGACTCTTTCCCAAGCTGGCACTCGACTGCAGGATCGCGCGCGCTTTCTGGTTCTGCGCCGCGCCATTGACGAAGGCGCGGTCGATCTTGAGCTCGCCGAAGGGCACGCGCCTGAGCTGCTCCATCGACGAGAACCCCGTGCCGAAGTCGTCAATCGACAGGGCAAAGCCCTTCATGTGCAGGCGGGCAAGGATGTCCAAGGTATCCGCCGCGTCGCGGAACACGCCTGACTCGGTGATCTCGAGGACGATCTGCTTGGGATCGACTTTGTTCTGCGCCGCCTCGCGCGCGATGCGGTCTGGCATGCGCAGGTCGACCAGCAGGTGCGCCGAAATATTGATGCTGATCTTGGTGGACAGTCCAGCAGCGTTCCACGCCGCGCACTGACGCAGGGCCAACGACAGCACGCGGTCGGTGAGGGGCTCGATGGTCCCGCTTTCTTCGGCCATGGCAATGAACTGCCCCGGCGGCACAAGCCCGTGCTCCGGGTGCTGCCAGCGGGCGAGGGACTCGAATCCCTCGATGCGCGCCGTGCGCAAGTCCACCTTGGGCTGGTAATGCAGGATGATCTGGTCGCGGTCGAGCGCACGCGTCAGGTCGGCCGCCGTCAGGGGCAGGGTGCGCGGCGCGCTCTTCGGCGACGTGCGCACGTCTTCCAGCTTCGCCAGCATGGCGCGCACGGACTCCACGCTCACCGGCTTCTCGATCGCTCCGAGCACCAAAAGCCCGCGGGCCCGCGCCATGTCGGCGGCGGTGCCCAGCAGTGCGGCGTTGGCGCCGCTGACGAAAATGAACGGTGGCTTGTGCGGCAGCTCGGCGGCATGGCGTACCAGTTCGACGCCGTCCATGTCGGGCATCATCAGGTCGCAAAGGACCAATCCCACGCGCGGATCGTCGCGCTTGAGGAACTCGAGGGCTTCGCGGCCATCAGCCGCATAAGACACATTGGCAATGCCGACGCTTTGCAAGATGCGGCCGGTCATCGTACGCACGAAGGCTTTGTCATCGACCACAAGTACACGCAACCGCTGGAGGCTATCATCAATCATAACTCTACTTCCCTATGCCATCCCCACATCGCGCACCCCTTACGCGTCGCCAACCCAAAGGCGGATTTCCTCGCCGCCTTCGGTCGCCAGTTCCTTCAGTCGCCCAATCAGATTGCGCGACAGCCTTGTGCCGGCCGCCACCAGAAGCGCGCGATCGTTGCCGTAGATGTCTTCGGCCAGCACCATCTCGCCTGGATTGATCTCGTCGATCAGCAGCCGCCGCATGTTCTTGATCTCGATTTCCTTGCCGTTGTTCTCTTCCGCGTGTTCGCCGGAGTCCTTGAGCGCGTCCGCGACTTCCTTACGAATCTGCTTGATGCGTTCTTCCATCTGTTGGCGGCGCGGCGACTTGCTGATCCATGTCACCCACGGCGGAATATGGGTGTCGGCGGCTTTCACCGCTTGCGGCACTTCCACGCCCTGCACCTGGCGATAGTGTCCGGCAGGCTTGACCTGCACCGTGCGCGGCAACGCTGTCTCCAGCGTTTTGACCAGTTTTTCGAAGGATACCGGCTTAACCAGATAGGCATGCACGTCGAGTGCCAGGGCCGCCTTGACCACGCTTTCCTTGGCGTGGCCGGTCAGCATGATGAAGCACGTCTCGGGCGGCAAGCCGGGGATATCGCCGCAGCGCACGGTGCGCAGAAGCTCGAGCCCGCCGATCGGGTCCATGTTCCAGTCGCTGATGATGCAGCCGATGCGGTAGTTGTACTTGCGCAGGACCTTGATGGCTTGCTCGCCGTTCGCGGCCTGCATGATGTTCTTGACCTTTAGGCGCAAGAGCATGCCCTGGACGATGCTGCGGATGAACGCCTTGTCGTCCGCCACCAGCACGCGCAGCGTCGGATAGTCCTTCAGTTTGTCGCTAAACTCGCTCATCCGGCTTTCCGTGATGCTATTTCGCTCGCAAAGGAGCGCACGCGCTGCAGCTCCCGGGGAATCGCTGTCATCAGTGCATCGAGGCCGGAGAGATCGCTTTGCCTGGCATTGTGCTCCAGCTCTTCGTAAAGATCGCCAAGCGCCACCGCACCAACATTGCGCGCTTCGCCCTTGGCGCCGTGCGCCGCCTTGGTGATTTCGACCGGGTCGCGCTTTTCGGCGCTCACCTGGACTTCGCGCCAGGACTCGTCGGCTGCAGCCAGGAACTCACCCATGATCTCGGACAGCACATTCTGGTCCGAAGTGCCGATCAAATTCTCAAGGAGGGACAGATCCACCGCAGCACTGTCATTGCGCTTGGGTTCCGGCTTGGCCCGGGGGAGATGCGTCGCCCCATTGGACTCGGAGACGATTTCGGTCTGTGGTCCCTTCGACAGCCAGGTGGTCAGCACCGACGCCAAGCGGTGCATGGTCACCGGCTTGCTGACGAAATCGTCCATGCCGGCGGCAAAGCACTTCTCGCGGTCCTCGCGGAAGGCGTTCGCCGTCATGGCGATCACCGGCATATGCGTCCCGTCGCCTTTCTCGGCTTCGCGTTGACGCAAGATCCGGGTGAACTCAAAACCGTTCATCTCGGGCATCGAGCAGTCGCAGAGGATCAGGTCGAAGGTTCCTTGCGCCAGCTTTTCCAGGCCGACGATGCCGTCACCGGCCAGGGTGCACGTCATCTGGAATTTCTTCAGCTGCCTTTGGATGATGGTCTGGTTGACCAGGCGATCTTCGAGCACCAGAACGTTCTTGCCGGCGAGAAGGGCCGCGTCGAAGACCACGGTGTTTTCGCGAGGCTGCGCCCGGTCGCCTTTGTCCAGGCCGCCGAAAGCGAAGTGGGCATTGCGGTCGAAGAAGGCTGGATCGAAGTTTTCCGGCAGCAGATAAGACGCGCCACTGCGCAGGGCCTTGCGCCAGACTTCCGGCGAGGCTTCGGGCGCGAAAACAATCGGCACCGTGCTCACTTCGCGGAAAGCATCGGCCAGGCTGCTGGTCGGCCATTGCGTACGCTTGGTGACATAGATCGCCAGATCAATCGGCGCGCCCATGTGCATGGCCTTGCGCGACATGCTCAAGGCCGTGTCCTCGTCGGCTGCCGTCAGGATCATGGCGCCGCGCTTGACCAGGTATTCCATCACCGTCGTCGGCAGGTTCTGGATATCGGTGTTGATGAACAGCACCGAATGCCCGGTTATGTCTGGCTTGACCACCGGTGCGGCTGGCCTGACGACCTGCACCGGCAGGGTGAACCAGAAGCTCGCCCCATGGCCGCGCGCCGCTTCGCAGGAAATCTCGCCGCCGAAGGAATCCACCAGGCTTTTGCATATCGAAAGCCCAAGTCCGGTTCCGCCGAAATCGTCCGCCGCGCGCTTCGTATCCTGGGTGAAGGGCAGGAACAGCTCGTCCGCCACGGATTGATCGAAGCCGCGGCCGGAATCGTGCACCGTGAACAAAAGCTGGCAGATGCTGTCGTCCCAGTCCTTGACCTTCAAGTTGACATGCACCCCGCCCTGCGAGGTGAACTTCACCGAGTTGCCGAGCAGGTTGAGCAGGATCTGGCGGATGCGGGTCGGATCGCCTTTGACGATCTCGGGCACGTCCGGGCCGATCAGGCCGGTGACGAAGATGCCTTTTTGCCGCGCCCGGCTCTGCAGGATGTCGATGGCTTCCTGCACGATCACCGCCGGATTGAGTTCGACACTCTCGATGGTCAGCTTGCCGGCTTCGATCTTGGAGAAGTCGAGAATGTTGCCGATCAGCGCCAGCAGCGACTTGGCGGCTTTCTCGGCGTCGAATAGCAACTCCTCCTGGTCGGCCCGCAGGTCCGTGGCCGCCAGCAGCTCGAGATTGCCGATGACGCCGTTCAGCGGCGTGCGGATCTCGTGGCTCATGCTGGCGAGGAACTGCGATTTGGCGACGCTCGCCTGCTTGGCCCCCTCGGCCGAGCGCACTTCGGTGATGTCCAGCACCACGATCGGCACGCGCCGCGCCTGTTCGAGCGTCTTCGGCAGGCGCAGCGAATAGATCAGGGCAATGTCTTTGCCGGTGAACGTGGAATAGGCCACCTCGCGGCGCAGGCCGGCGAGGTCGTGCCAGATGCCGAGCATGAACTCGCGCACCTGTTCGGGCCGGCCCTTTTCCATAAAGTAGTCGATGGTGCGCAAGTGCGCGACGGAATCGGCGCCAAACAGGCGCAAGCCCGCGCGGTTCATGTTGTTGATGCGGCAGGCGCGGCAGAGCTCATGCAGCCGCTTGATGTCGGCATCGAGATAAGCGGCGAGGTCGGTGACGCCTTTGTTGCGCAAGGCGGTGAGGGTCTGAAAAGCGCGCGCCATGTCGGCATCGACGATGGCGACGTCGGCGTTCTCGAAGATCTCCTCATAGATGCGCTTGCTCTCGACGATCTGGCGCTGGGCGCGGGTGGCCTCGGTGATATCCTGGGCGAGGGAGATCAGCCGCGTCTCGCCATCGGCGCTCTGGTCGACGATGGTGTTGACGGACAGCAGCAGTTCCTCGCCGTTGGGCCGCGTAACTGTCAGTTCGCGGTGTACCGCACCTTCGGCCTTCATGGCGCCGGCGATGTGATCCTTGCGCCACTCATTGCCCCCGGCGGGCAGAAACTCCGTGACCGGCCGCCCAACCATCTCGCTAGCGTCTTTACGCCCGAGCATGCGCACGCCGGGTTCATTGACCGAAACCACGGTGCCGTCCAATTCCGAGACGAAGTACCCAAGATCAGCACGCCGCAACAGTTCGCGGTAGCGGCGTTCCTTGTCGGCGGTCAGTTCATGCGCCGCGCGCACCGCGCGGGCCCGGTCGGCAAGCTTGGCGCTGAGATACGCCAGCCCCGTCACCAACAGCGTGAAGATCGTTCCTAAAACCAAGATCGCACCCGGCAGTCCCTGACGGTTGCTCATCAGGAAAGCCGTCGTCGGCAACGCCACGATCTCGAGTGCCGCCGTGTCAAAGGCTGCGGGCGCACTGCCGGTGAACTCTGCCACCGCTTGGTTGTCGGGCGTGTCGCCGAACATGGCGAGCGTTGAGCCGCCGGACCGCAGCTCGAGGTGATTGCTCGTCCCGGTTTTCTTGACCTGCACGCCCAGCATCGCCTTGAGGTCGAGCCGCCAGGCGGCAAAGCCGTCGAACTGCCCCGACGCAAACAAGGGCACGTACATCATGACGAAGGCTGCGCCGTCGCCCGTCTTGACGTCACCCATGGTGATCGCGTCTTGCGCGTGCCCGGCGTCGAGGCGCGCGCGCTCCGGCGCCGTCAGATTGGCGGGCTGGTTGATGTCCTGCTCACCCGCGGCGGTGGTATGCGAAAGCAGGTTGAGGCCGGCATCGAGCCGGTCGACCGCATCGACGCCAATGAAAATGCCAATGCGGCCCGCGGCGTCGGAACGCCATGTCTCCGCGTTCGGTCCGCTCAAAGCAGCCCAGCGCCGCGAACTGCGGACCAGCGAACTGCGTGCTTCGTTGAAATCATTCAACAACAGGCCGGCGTGCAGCGTGGCACTCCCGGTCAGGGCGCGGCGGATATTGTCGTGAACGGCTGTGCGTGTTGCGTGCCAGGCCCAGGCCGACAACGCCAGCCCAGCCGCAAGAACAGCGACCGGCAGCCACCGCCGCATATCCCTCATCGCGCTCCCCTCTCCGTACAATCACCTAACGCCCGGAAAGCCTTACCTTTTTGAGGGTAAGCGTGTTCGTTCCTAGTCGCAACGATAAGTTACAACCACGTACATGTAGAAACATTTACAATGCAATTATAGCGTTCATTTGCCGCGCTAAAGTGGCAAGAACGCCAACCGGCAGTTTGGTGAGGGCAGTGCTAGGCTGCGCCAGCCCGCTGGATGGCTGTTCGGACAGCCTGAACCACGGTTTTCTCTTTGGCCTTGATGCGCTCCGCCGGTCCCAGAACCGAGACGATCACCGCGCGCGTCGAGCCCTTTTGCCGCAGCACCCACGCCAGCGTCCCAATGCCGCCTTCGACGCCGAAGCCATAGCCTTGCTGACGGAAGCGCCGGATCTGTTCCATGGCGGCCGCGAGGTCCACTTGCGGCTCGGACTTGCGCCGCAGCTGATTGATGCGCTCGACCAGTTTGACGATCTCAACATCGCGCTTTTGGCTCAGCGCCAAAAGGCCGCTGATCGAACCGAACAGCGGCACGCGCGTGCCCGCTTTGCCGGCGGGCTCCTGGTCCTGGGATCCCGCGCGCAGGCGCACGTACTGCATCTCCAGATCCGACTGCCAGCTCAAATAGGCGCTCTCGTCGGTAGTAGTGTTGATCTCATCGATCAACTGAAACAGGTGGCCGTCGGTGAAAAAGCCATGCTCGATCCAGGCGCTGATCAGCGGCACGCGCACCGTCGGGAAGTAGGAGCGCTCCACGTGGTCGTACGTAAGGTAGCCCAGCTGCACCATGCTCTTGAGCAGGGCGACAGTGCTTGAAGCTGGGTACTTCAGAGTCCTAGCGACGGCGGTGGCGGACAGGGCGATACGTTCGGCCTCGAAGAGCTCAAGAACCTCAAACACACGGCCGACCGACTTCACGACGGAGTCGTTCATAGTTCCTACAGAAAAATGTTAAATGGCAGGCAGCGCGGACGCGATGAACGTCCATGAAAACGTGATGTCTTCACTTTCGATGCCGCACGTTCAAAGTCAAACAATCTCGCAAAGAATTCATGTACATGCATAATGCGTTTCGACCTCGCGCATAGTGCGTGCACACTCACGTGCACCACCCTTGCGGTTCTACTTGCGCACGTTCAGCGAATAGAACGGCTCCTCGTTAGATAAGTTGCCTGTGCGTGTAAGGTAGAGAGACGCGTGATTACATTCGATCCATTCAAAAGACGGCGAAGAGAAACGAATGAAGATTGACGGCAAAGCGTATCGGACGATCTGGCTCGCGGAAGACGCGCGACACGTGCAAGTCATCGATCAAACACGTTTGCCGTTTGAGTTCCGCGTGGTGACTCTCGCGAGCGTCGCCGATGCGGCCGATGCCATTCGTGCGATGACCGTGCGCGGTGCGCCGTTGATCGGCGCCACTGCCGCTTACGGCGTGGCGCTCGCCATGGACAGCGATCCTTCCGATGCAGCGCTCGCCAAGGCGGTTGCTTTGCTGCGCGCAACCCGTCCCACCGCCGTCAATCTGGCCTGGGCCTTGGGCGAGATGCAGGCCCACCTC
>CANKHC010000053.1 GCA_947481595.1 Fidelibacterota bacterium | reverse complement strand
GCTACAAGAAAGCCAAGGGCTTCAACATTCTGCACCCGATGGGCTGGGACGCCTTTGGCTTGCCCGCCGAGAACGCGGCCTTGGAACGCGGCATTCATCCCGGCAAATGGACGCGCCAGAACATCAAGGACATGAAGGCGCAGTTCGCGCCGCTGGGTTTCTCGCTGGACTGGAGCCGCGAACTCACCAGCTGCGAGCCGGAATACTACAAACATGAACAGAAGATGTTCCTGGATTTCCTCAAGGCGGGTCTGGCCTACCGCAAAGAGTCCTGGGTGAACTGGGATCCGGTGGAGCACACGGTGCTCGCCAACGAACAGGTGATCGACGGCAAGGGTTGGCGCTCGGGAGCCGACGTCGAGCAGCGCAAGCTGAACCAGTGGTTCCTCAAGATCACCCACTACGCCGACGACCTGCTGCGCGCCATCGATACCCTGGACCGCTGGCCCGACAAAGTGCGCCTGATGCAGCAGAACTGGATCGGGCGCTCTGAAGGCGCCCGCGTCACCTGGCCGTTGGTGGATAAGAACGGTAAAGATGCCGGCGCGGTGGAGGTCTTCACCACGCGCCCCGATACTTTGTTCGGTGCGTCGTTCTGCGCGGTCTCCGCCCAGCACCCGATCGCGGCGAAGTGTGCCGAAAGCGATCCGGCGCTGGCGGAATTCATCATCGAATGCAGCAAGGGCGGCACGTCGACGGCCGCCATCGAGACCGCCGAGAAGATGGGTTATGACACGGGATTGCGCGCGCGCCATCCGTTCATGGCGGACAAGACCGTGCCGGTCTACGTCGCCAACTTCGTGCTGATGGCCTACGGCTCGGGCGCCGTCTTCGGCTGCCCGGGCCATGACGAGCGCGACATGGAATTCGCCCGCAAATACGGCCTGCCCGTGCGCTGTGTCGTCGCTCCGATGAACGAGGAGCCATCTGCGTTTGCAGCTAAGCTGGAAGCCGGCAACGTCGCCTATACCGACGACGGTGTGGCGATCAATTCTGACTTCCTCAATGGTCTCACGGTCACCGCCGCCAAGCGCAAAGCCATCGAGAAGCTGGAATCGCTCAGCCGCGGCACAGGCACCGTGCAGTTCCGCCTGCGCGACTGGGGCGTCTCACGCCAGCGCTATTGGGGTTGCCCGATCCCGATCATTCACTGCGAAAGCTGCGGCGCCGTTCCGGTTCCCGCTCAAGATCTGCCGGTAACGCTGCCGGAGGATGTGACCTTCGATCAGCCGGGCAATCCGCTGGCGCGCCATCCGACGTGGAAGCATGTGAAGTGCCCGACGTGCAACAAGCCGGCCGTGCGCGAGACCGATACCTTCGACACCTTCTTTGAATCCTCCTGGTACTTCGCGCGCTTCTGTTCACCGCATGAGACCGACAAGGCCTTCGACAAGGCCGAAGCCGACAAGTGGCTGCCCATCGACCAATACATCGGCGGTGTCGAGCATGCGGTGCTGCATCTGCTGTACTCGCGCTTCTTCACGCGCGCCCTGGCGGATTGCGGTTATCTCGACGTGCGCGAACCCTTCGCCGGCATGTTCACCCAAGGCATGGTGTGTCACGAGACCTACCGCACCGCCGACGGCACGTGGTTGGAGCCGGGTGCGGTCGAGAAACACGGCGAGCGCGCCACCCACAACGGCCAGGCTGTGACCGTCGGCCGTTCGGAGAAGATGTCGAAGTCCAAGAAGAACACGGTCGATCCGGCGAAGATCTTGGACACCTTCGGCGCCGACGCCGCGCGGTTGTTCGTGCTGTCTGACTCTCCGCCCGACCGCGACTTGGAATGGACCGACGCCGGCATCGAAGGCGCCTGGCGCTATTTGAACCGCGTCTGGCGTCTGGCCGCGGCGGCGGCGGAGATTCCCGCGACACCTGTGCCCGCGAATCCCGACCCCGCGGCCACTGCCATGCTGCGCCAAATTCACCGCGCCATCGCGGCGGTGGGCGACGACTTCGAGAAGTTCCGCTTCAACTCGGCGGTGGCGCGCGTGCGCGAGCTGACAAATGCCTTGGGCGACATGGACCGCAAAGGTGCGGGCGGCGATGCTGTGTTTCGCTTCGGTGTCGAGGTGGCCGCACAGTTGATCAATCCGCTGACGCCGCATATCGCCGAGGAGATGTGGGCGAATTTCGGCAAGACGGCGCTGCTGACGGAAACACCCTGGCCCGGATTCGATCCGGCGCTGCTGGAAGACGACACCGTGACCATCGGCGTTCAGGTCAACGGCAAGCTCCGCGGCACCATCACAGTGGCCAAAGCTGCCGACAAAGCGGCGTGCGAGAAGGCAGCCCTGGAGATTCCGGCCGTGCAGAAACATTTGGACGGCAAGCCGCCCAAAAAAGTGATTATAGTTCCCGGCAAGATCGTCAACATCGTTGCGGCATAAGATGACGTTGAAAGTGCTCGCGGTTGGTCTGGTTGCGCTCAGTTTGACGGGCTGCGGCTTCACGCCGCTGTACGGCGAGCACGGTGTCGCCGCCGCTCCGGAAGTGGCCGACGCGCTGTCGCAGGTTTCGATCCGCTCCCTGCCCAACCGCGAAGGCGTGAAACTGCGCCAGGTGTTGCGCGAGGAACTCAATCCGCAAGGGTTGACCAAGCCGCTGTACGATCTCGATATCAACCTCGCCACGCGCATCGAGGAATTGGGCATCCGCCAGGACGCCACCAGCAGCCGCGCCAACATGGTCATGATCGCGACCTTCAGCCTGAGCGAAGGCGGCCAAACGGTGTTCGGCGACCGGGTGCAGTCGATCGTCAGCTACAACATCCTCGACGACCAGTACGCGACGGTGGCCTCCCAGGCCGACGCCGAAAACCGCGGCATCAAAATGGTCGGCGCGGAGATCAAAACCCGCCTGGCCGTGTATTTCCACGGACGCGCCCAGGCGGCGCTCCGCCGTTAGATGAAAATACAGCGCGGCGATTCGTTCGCGGCGAAGCCCGATCCTCATATCCGGGCGGTGTTGATCTACGGGCCCGATGCCGGTCTGGTGCGCGAGCGCCTGAACATCCTGACCAAAGCAGTTGCCGGCGCGGTGGACGATCCCTTTCGCGTCATCGAGTTCACCGCCGATACCTTGTCCGACGATCCCGCCCGGCTGCGCGACGAGGCCGCGGCGATGGCTCTGACCGGGGGGCGGCGCGTGGTGCGCATCCGCGATGCTGGAGATTCGCACGGAGATCTGTTCGCGAAATTCTTCGAAAACCCCGTGGGCGATGCGCTGATTATCGTCACCGGAAGTGATCTCAGTCCGCGCTCAAAACTGCGCTCGGCTTTCGAGGAAGCCGACATGGCCGGGGCCATGCCCTGCTACGCCGACAGCGCCGAAACCCTTGAAGCCGTCATCCGCGCAACCTTGAAAGCCGCAGGTCTTTCGATTGGCGGCGAAGCGCTCGAATGGCTGGTGGACCGCCTCGGTGGCGACCGCGAGCTCAGCCGCCGCGAACTCGAGAAGCTCGTGCTCTATATGGGCGGGCCCGGCACGGTGACGGAAGATGACGTGCTGGCCTGCATCGGCGACACCTCGGCGGTGGGACTCGACGACCTGGTCTTCGCGCTCGGCGACGGCGACCAGGCGACCATGCAGCGCGTCTTCGCGCGATTGACGGCCGAGGGCACCAACGCCATCAGCATCCTCACCGCCGTCGCGCGCCACTTCATGCGCCTGCACGAAACCCGCGGCCGCATGGCCGAGGGCAAGAACGTCGAATCCGCCGCGATGATGTTGCGCCCGCCGGTGTTCTTCAAAGTGAAGGAACGCTTCAACGCCCAAGCACGCAAGTGGACCGAACCGTTGCTGGCGCGGGCCCTCGAGGTCCTGATGGAAGCCGAGCTGGCCGCCAAATCCACCGACATCCCCACCGACGCCGCCGTCGAGCGCGCGTTGATGCAGCTCGCCCAGGTCGGGCGCGCGAAACGCTAGACGTTGATGTCCTCGGGCAAAGCAGCGGCCCCCTCACCCCAACCCTCTCCCCCGCTGGGGAGAGGGTGCCGAGCGCAGCGAGGCGGTGAGGGGGATCTACAACTTCATCGATTCTCGCTCTAAGGCGCCGGCGCCTCGCCGATGGCGAGCGATTCGCCGGGGGCTGCGGCCAGCAGCGTGACCGTCCAAAACGGCGAATCCGACGGCGGATCGAAGCGAAACAGCGCGCAGTTCGGTACACGTGTGCCCGGCGCGATCAGGCCGTGAGTCTCCAAGCCCCAAAAATTGCCGCCGTGGCCCACGATCAGCACCGGACCGGGGTGCAGCAATGCTGCAGCAAAGCCGCGCACGACCCGCGCGCAGAATGCAGCATAAGTTTCGCCGCCCGGCATCGGTCCGCCGGCGATCCATTCCCCGCGCCAGGCGCCGTTGGAGGGCTGTCCCTGAATCTCGCCCAGGTGACATTCCATCAATTCCGGCAAGGAGATAACCGGGAGACCGCGGCTCTGATTGACGATCGCAGCGGTCGCTTGGGCGCGCGAAAGCGAGCTCGAACAGATCGTCGTCAGGGGCAATACTGCAACATGAGCTGCAATATATTTGGCTTGGCTCAAGCCGGTGTCATTCAAGGGCGTGTCGGTCTGGCCCTGGATGATGCTGCGCCGGTTCCAGTCGGTTTCGCCGTGGCGCAGAAAGTAGAACGGTACGGGTTTAAGCACGTGGCAGCGCGTTGCGATGCATCTGCATCACAACTCCCAAAAGATTGATGTGAAACGATTTACGAGGCGTGCTGGAGATCTTCAGCGTCGAGATCGGCGTCGTCGGGACGCGGCTTCAGCCGACCACCAGAAGACAGACGGCGGACAATGTCATCGAGCTGCTCGAGGCTACCGTAGTTGACCGTGACTGTGCCGCCCTTGCCGTCAAAGGTAATGCCCACCTTGTAGCCGGTGGCCTGTTCGAGACTTTGCTCCAGGGCTGCCGTGTCGGTGTCCTTGGGCACGACCGAGAGGCGGCGCTTACGGCCGAAGCCTTTGGCGAGACGCTCAGCCTGACGCGACGACAACCCGCGTTTGATGATCAGCTTGGCGATGGCCTCGGCATCGGATTGACCAATGAGCGGGCGCACCTGGCCTGCCGTGAGCTGGCCGGACTCCAGCAGGTCTTGCACGGCGCGCGGCAAGGTGAGGAGACGCAGCATGTTGGCCACATGCGCCCGGCTTTTGCCGACGACTTCAGCGACCCGCTCCTGAGTGTGCGTGAACTCGTCATGCAACCGCTTGTATCCGCGGGCTTCTTCAATCGCCGTGAGATCCTCGCGCTGGAGATTCTCGATAAGGGCGACTTCGAGCGCTTCGCCGTCATTCAGCGTGGTGACATGCACCGGCACCTCATGGACTTGCGCGCGTTGCGATGCACGCCAGCGGCGTTCGCCGGCGATGATCTCATAGCGCCCGGCGTTATTCGGATCGGGTCGCACGAGCAGCGGTTGCAGCACGCCTTTCTCGGCAATCGACGCGGCGAGTTCGTCGAGGGCGGTTTCGTCAAAGTGACGGCGCGGCTGAAGATTCGACGGCCCGAGCAGATCCAAAGGCAAGCGCGTGACGGGAACGTTGGCCGGCGCGGCGACGGCCGCCGGAGCTGCGGGCGCCGCGGCCTGGGCTTCGGGTTCCTGCTCGCCAAAGAGCGCGGAAAGACCACGGCCGAGATTTTTGCGTTTGCCGGCGTCGATGGGGGTCATGCGGCTACTCCGGCTGAAATTCCGAGGGCCTGCTCACGCTTAAGGACTTCACCGGCCAAGTCGAGGTAAGCGCGGCTGCCTTTGGAGGCGAGGTCGTAAATCAGAACGGGCTTGCCGTGAGAAGGTGCCTCGGAAATCCGAACGTTGCGGGGAATGGTGGTGGTGTAGACCTTGGCGCCGAAGAACTCGCGCACATCGCTTTCCACCATTTCCGACAGATTGTTGCGCTTATCGACCATGGTCAGGACGATGCCCTGGATCTCCAGCGTCGGGTTGAAGGACTTCTTGACCCGCTCAATGGTCCGCACCAGGTGGCTAATGCCTTCGAGCGCCAGGAACTCCGCCTGCAGCGGCACCATGACCGCATCGGCTGCGACCAGGGCATTGAGGGTCAAAAGGCCCAGGGACGGCGGGCAATCGATGAGAATAAAGTCCCATCCAAGGCCTTGATTTACCAAAGCTTCCTTGAGTCGCGCCTGACGGTTCTCAAGGTCGATGAGCTCGATCTCGGCGGCGGCCAGATCAACGCCGGATGTGATGACCGAGAGGTTCGGGATGGCCGTGGGTGTAATCGCGGCGTCGAGCGTCGCTTCACCCGTAAGCACATGATAAATATTGATATTGCGGTGCTTATGGTCGATGCCAAGCGAGGTCGAGGCATTGCCCTGGGGATCCATGTCGATGACCAGGACCCGCTTGTTGACCGCAGCCATGGCCGTGGCCAGGTTGACCGCCGTCGTGGTCTTGCCAACACCGCCTTTCTGGTTGGAGATCGCCAGGATTCGGGGGCGGTTAGTTGGCTCGGAGTGGGGTTGGGACACGGCTCACCTCTTGAATGCACAGGACCGACGCACGCGGATCCGTCAAACTTGGCGTCTGCGTAACGTCCATTCTCCATATTTGGTGTGCATTCGTCAATTCAACCTCTACATTTTGTCCCTTCAGAAAGAGGCAGCGCGACGTGGGGGTGAGGAAAACTTCGGCCCAGCCGAGCAATTCCCCAAGCGGGGCAAGGGCTCGGGCCGTAATAATGTCAGCGGGGAAAGCGGGGATATCTTCGACCCGCTTGGCATGGACCGTGACCGCCGTACCCGTAACGCGGGCGGCTTCACGCAAAAAGCTGCATTTCCGCTGGTCCGAGTCGGCCAGATGGACCCCCGGCACGCCCATAATCGCGAGCACCAAGCCGGGAAAACCAGCCCCCGAACCAAGGTCCAGCAGCATGCGCGCCTCTTTCGGGATCAGGGGAAAGAGCTGGGCGGAATCAAGCAGGTGGCGGTGCCAGACGTCTTCCGCCGTGGACTTCCCCACCAGGTTAATCTTGGCATTCCAGGTGAGCAGAAGATCGGCGTAGGCCTGGAGGCGGTCGGATGTTTCACGTGAAACACCGGTATCCCGAATGAAAGCGTCGCGGCCGTAGTGTTTCACGTGAAACAGTCTAACTGGCCTGCGCGATGGCTCTCGCGCGGTTGACGTATTTCAGGAGCGCCGTCAGAGCCGCCGGGGTCACTCCCGGAATCCGGGCTGCGGCGCCAAGGGTTACCGGCTGGGCTGCGATCAGCTTCTGGCGGACTTCGGTCGAAAGACCACCGATCTGGGCATAGTCGAGATCGGCCGGCAGACGCAGGCTTTCATCCTTCCGGAACGCGCGGATATCAGCTTCCTGGCGTCCCACGTAGCCGGCATAGCGGCCGTCAATCTCCAGCTGTTCCTCCACATCCCGGCGGAAAGCGGGGAGTTCCGGAACGAGGGCGCGGAGGCGCTGCCAGGTCACGTCCGGCATAGCCAGCAGATCGAGGCCAGAGCGACGGACGCCATCGCGATTGACCACCAAGCCCTTTACAGCCAGTTGATTGGGCGAGAAGTTGAGAGATGTGAGGCTATTACGGGCCTCATCCAGGGCTTGTTTCTTCGCCCGGAAATGGGACTCCCGCACCGCCGAGACGCATCCAGCAGCAATGCCCTTTTCCGTCAGGCGAAGGTCGGCGTTATCGGCCCGCAGCAGCAGCCGGTACTCAGCGCGCGACGTGAACATCCGGTACGGTTCAGCGGTGCCGAGTGTGGTGAGGTCATCAACCATCACCCCGATATAGCCCTCCGCCCGGTCAAAGGTGACGGCTTCGGCGCCGCCGGCTTGGCGCGCTGCATTGAGCCCGGCCAGCAAACCTTGCGCGCCAGCCTCTTCATATCCGGTCGTTCCGTTGATCTGCCCGGCGAAGTAAAGCCCTGAAACCCTGCGCGTTTCCAGGCTAGGCAGGAGTTCGCGCGGATCAACGTAATCGTATTCAATGGCGTAGCCGGCCTGGAGCATGTGGGCCTTCTCGAGCCCGGGAATAGTCTTCAGCAGCGCAAGCTGCACATCCTCCGGCAAGGACGTCGAGATCCCATTGGGATAGACGGTATCGTCGTCAAGTCCTTCTGGCTCCAGGAAAATCTGGTGCCGCTCACGTTCGGCAAAGCGCACCACCTTGTCCTCGATGGAGGGGCAGTAGCGCGGCCCGGTGCCTTTGATCTGGCCGTTGTAGATCGGCGCCCGCGACTTGTTGGCTAGGATCAGCGCATGGCTTTCCGGCGTGGTGTAGGTAATGCCGCACTGGACCTGGGGCGTGGTGATGCGCTCGGTCAGGAAGGAGAAGGGCTCCGGCGGATCGTCGCCGGGCTGCATCTCCAGACTGGCCCAGTCGATGGTACGGCCATCAAGGCGCGGCGGCGTACCGGTTTTCAGCCGCCCGACTGCAAAACCCTTTGATTTCAACGTATTAGACAGACCCAGCGCGGGCGCCTCGCCGATCCGTCCGGCGGGGATACGCTCCTCACCGCGGTGGATCAGCCCGCCCAAGAAGGTCCCGGTTGTCAGCACGATTCTAGGGGCGAAAAACTTTTCCCCAGAATGGGTTACGACACCTTTGACGCAGGCATTTTCGATCAGCAGATCCTCGATGGCCCCCGCGCGAATGGTCAGGTTCGGCTGCTCAGCCAGTATGGCCTGGACGGCTTGCCGATAGAGCTTGCGGTCGGCCTGGGCCCTGGGCCCGCGCACGGCCGGACCCTTGGAGCGGTTGAGCATGCGGAACTGGATGCCGCCCCGGTCGATGGCCCGGCCCATGACTCCGTCCAGCGCGTCGATCTCGCGGACCAGGTGTCCCTTGGCCAAGCCGCCGATGGCCGGATTGCAGGACATCTGGCCAATGGTCTCGACTTTATGCGTGAGCAGCAGCGTGCGCGCGCCCGTCCGCGCGGCCGCCGCGGCGGCTTCCGTGCCGGCATGACCGCCGCCGACCACAATCACATCAAAAGAGGACGCTGCACCCAGGTTCATGGGCGCACTTATATATCCGCGCCCGGGCGAGATCGAGAGTCCTGTGGATAACCGACTCGGGCCGGCTACTTGCCGATGCAGAAGTCGCGGAAGACCACGTCGAGCAGTTCCTCGACGTCGACACGGCCGGTGAGGCGGCCCAAGGCCCGCCCGGCGAGTCGCAGATCTTCGGCGGCGAGCTCCGGCGCAGGCGCATTGCCCGCTCGCGCGAGAGCCGCGCGGCATTCCTCGAGCGCGGCACGATGGCGCGCGCGCGTCAGCGGCACAACAGCGCCGCTGTCGGACTTCGCGCGCACGCGCTCAACCAACTGAGCGATCAGTGCATCCACGCCCGCGCCCGTTTTTGCCGAGATGAGAAGGGCATGTGGCGGCGCGGCTTTGAGCAGATCGGACTTGTTGATGACTTCAATCGTATCGGCATCGATCAACGCGGCGGTCGCCGCGTCGCGCGCTCGCGTTCCATCGAACAGCGCAATCCTGAGATCCGCGTCCTTGGCCTGAGCGCGCGCGCGCCGCATGCCCTCTTGTTCGATCACGTCGCCCGACTCACGCAAGCCGGCCGTATCGGTGAGCGTGACCGCATAGCCGCCCAAATCCATATGCACGTCGATGACATCGCGCGTCGTGCCGGGAATTTCCGAAACGATGGCGGCGTCGCGGCGCGCCAGCGCATTCAAGAGGCTCGACTTGCCCGCGTTCGGCGCACCGACGATGGCGATGCGCAAGCCTTCGCGCACACGTTCGCCGCGCGCACCATCATCGAGATGCCGCGTTATGGCGGTTTCCAGTTCGCGTACATCGCCCCAGATTTTATCGGCAACATCCGGCGGCAAGTCTTCATCTGGAAAATCGATCACCGCTTCCAGATGCGCCAGTGCCTGCACCAGGCGGTGGCGCCAATCGTCGTAGAGTTCCTTGAGCGCGCCGCCCATCTGGCGCAGCGCCTGTTTCGCCTGGGCCCGGGTTTCGGCATCGACGAGATCGGCCAGCGCCTCAGCCTGAGTCAGATCGAGTTTGTCATTGAGGAACGCGCGGCGGGTGAACTCCCCGGCCTCGGCGGGGCGCAGACCCGCGATACCACTGAGCGCATCAAGCACGCCCTCCATGACCGCGCGGCCGCCGTGGATATGCAGCTCGGCCACATCCTCGCCGGTGAAACTGTGCGGCGCCGGGAACCAGAGCACCAGGCCGTCATCTAAAAGATCGCCGGAGACGGGATCCACAAACCGCGCGCGTGTCGCTTTCCGCGGGGCCGGCAATGGGCAACCCAACCGGCGCAGCGCTTCACCGGCGCCGACGCCAGAAACGCGGATCACCGCGATGCCCGCGCGCCCCGGCGCCGAGGCCAGCGCGAAGATCGTCGCCGCACTCATTCTTGATCGCGCATCTACTTTGAGGTCTTGGAGGGGTCCGTGCCCATGAACTGGCCCCAGAAGGCTTTTTGCAGGTCGGCGAAGCCTTCGGAGTTCACAGGGAACAAGGTTTTCATCATGGTTTCGGGATCCAGAGCTGTAGCTGCTTTTTGCATCTGGGTTTTCATTTGACCAAGCACCGCGTCCTGCAGCGGGGCGACGTCGGGTGCGCCAAAGAAAGCCCGGGCCTCTTCCGGCGTGCATTCGACGTTGATGGTGACTTTCATGAAGGGCTCCCGCTCTGTGCTTTGATTCGCTGTGCGACCCGCATAAGGTTACGGGCTATGACCGCGGATCACAATCGGCTGGTTGACGAAACCAGCCCCTATTTGCTGCAGCACAAAGACAACCCCGTGCACTGGTGGCCTTGGGGCGACGCGGCCTTCGCCGCGGCGCGCGAACGCGACAAACCGGTACTGCTGTCGGTCGGCTATTCAGCCTGTCACTGGTGCCATGTGATGGCGCACGAGTCCTTCGAGGACGACGCCACCGCGGCCTTGATGAATACCCACTTCATCTCGATCAAGGTCGACCGCGAGGAACGCCCCGACGTCGACGCCATATATATGAAGGCGCTCCAGCTCATGGGCGAACACGGCGGCTGGCCGCTGACCATGTTCCTCAAGCCTGACGGCAGGCCCTTTTATGGCGGCACCTATTTCCCGCCCGAGCCGGCTTACGGACGCTCCAGCTTCCGCCAAGTGCTGACCTTCATGGCCGACGCCTGGAAGAACCAGCAGGCCGACATCGACAAAGGCGCCGACGCTCTGGTGGGCGCCATCGCTGAGCGCCACACCGAACGTCTGCGAGACGGCATCTCGCTATCATTGCTGGACTCCGCCGCCGACCGGCTGCTCGACTACATCGATATCTCCGCCGGCGGCATGAACGGCGCCCCCAAATTCCCCATGCCCTTCGTCTTTGAATTCCTGTGGCGGGCCTATAAGCGCAGGAGCGACGTGCGCTTCCGCTCGGCGGTGACGACCACGCTCACGCGCATCTGCCAGGGCGGGATCTACGATCACTTGGGCGGCGGCTTCGCGCGCTATTCCACCGATGCCGAGTGGCTGGTGCCGCACTTCGAGAAGATGCTCTACGACAACGCCCAGCTCATCGACCTCATGGCGCTGGTCTGGCAGGAGACGCGCGATCCACTGCTGGCGGTGCGCACGCGCGAGACCATCGCTTGGCTCACGCGCGAGATGATCGGCGAGAACGGCGCCTTCACCGCGGCCCTCGATGCTGACTCCGAAGGCGAAGAAGGCAAGTTCACCGTCTGGACCGAGGCCGAGATCGACCGCCTGCTGGGCGACGAGACGGACTTTTTCAAAGCAGCCTATGACGTGACGCCCGGCGGCAACTGGGAGGGTCACGCGATCCTCAACCGCACCACCCAGGCGGGCGCTCCCTTCGACGCCGGCCTCGATGCGCGCCTCGCAAAATCCCGCGCGATCTTGTTGCACGCGCGCGAGACCCGCGCGCGGCCAGGCCGCGACGACAAGGTGATGGCGGATTGGAACGGCCTCGCCATTGCAGCTCTCGCCCGTGCGGGTGCGGCTTACGGCGAGCCGGCGTGGATCGCGCTGGCGGAAAAAGTTTTTGCCGCGGTGCTCAACACCATGCAGTGGACCGACGAGAACAAGCGCAAACGACTTGGGCATTCTTTGTGCCGAGGGCGTTTACAGCAAACCGCCATGCTCGACGACTACGCCAACATGAGTGCCGCGGCGCTGGCCCTGTACAGCGCGGCCGGCGGAAAGGCGTATCTCGACCAGGTCGAAGCGTGGATGGAACTTGCCGAAACGCTGTACGGCGACGCCGAGGGCGGCGGTTATTTCTTCACTGCCGGTGATGCCCGAGACCTGATCGTGCGCACCAAGTCCGCCAACGACAGTGCGGTGCCTTCAGGCAACGGCACCATGACCTTCAACTTGGCGCGGCTGTTTTATCTCACCGGCAAAGCTGAATACCGCGCGCGCGCCGGGCGCTGCGTGGCGGCCCTTGAAGTCGAAGCCATGAAAAGCTTTCCGCACGGCGCCACGCTGCTGAACGCCTATGAGGTGTTGGAAACCGCGTTGCAGGTGGTCATTGTCGGTGCGCGTGATGATACGCAGACCCAGGAACTCTTGCGCGCCGTTCACGCCACATCGCTGCCCAATCTTATTCTCGACGTGATCCCTGACGGTGCTGCGCTGCCCGCCACACATCCTGCCCATGGCAAACCCACCATCGACGGACGCGCCGCCGCTTACGTCTGCCGTGGACCAGTGTGTTCACCGCCGCAAACATCGGCGGCGTCCTTGCAAAGAGTCCTCTAGCCATGCCGCAGATGTCGTTGCACTCGCCCGTCGGCGACCTCAGCGTCAGCGCCGAGAACGACATGATTGTCGCCCTCGATTGGGGCTGGGGCCGCGATCAGACGCCGACACCCTTGCTCAAAGATGCGCTCAAACAGCTCAACGCCTATTTCGACGGCAAGTTGAAGGCCTTCAACCTGCCGCTGGATCCGGCAGGTACGGCCTTCGAAAAGCGTGTCTGGGGCGAGATGTGCAAGATCCCCTTGGGCGAAGTGCTGCGCTACGGCGATGTCGCCAAGAAGCTCAAATCCGCCGCCCGCGCCGTCGGCACGGCCTGCGGGCGCAATCCCATCCCGATCATTATCCCTTGCCACCGCATCGTCGCTGCGTCCGGTCTCGGCGGCTACTCGGGCGCGGGCGCGGCAGAGACAAAAGTCGCCTTGTTGCGCCTGGAAGGCGCGGACTATATTCGCCGCCTGTTGTGAATTCCGACTGAAGGTAAATGCCCATGGTTAAAGCTGTCGTCATTCGTCAGACCGGCGGACCGGAAGTTCTCCAGTACACCGACATAACGGTGGGCGCTCCCGGCCCGGGCGAGATCAAGCTGCGCCAGACCGCCATCGGCGTGAACTTCATCGACACCTATCACCGCACGGGTCTCTACCCCGTGGCCAAGAACGCCGAGGGTTTTTTCGTTCCCGGCCTTGAAGGTGTCGGCACGGTTAGTGCTGTCGGCGCCGGCGTCACCAGCGTCAAAGTCGGCGACCGTGTCGCCTACGGCAACGGCCCCATCGGCGGCTATGCCGAGGAACGCCTGATCCCGGCCGAAAAGGTCGTGAAGGTCCCGCCGCAGCTGAAAGACGAGCAAGTCGCCGGCATGATGCTGCGCGGACTGACGGTCTGGTACCTGGTACGCACGCTGCATCAGTTGAAGGCCGGCGAAACTGTCCTGTTTCACGCCGCCGCCGGCGGTGTCGGCCTGATCTTCTGCCAATGGGCGCGCAGCATCGGTGCGACCGTTATCGGCACTGTGGGCTCCGAAGACAAAGCCAAACTCGCCAAAGCGGCGGGATGCACCCACACCATCCTCTACAAATCGGAAGACTGGGTGAAGAAGGTGCGCGAGCTGACCGGCGGCAAAGGTGTGTCGGTGGTCTACGACGGTGTCGGCAAGGACACCTTCATGGGCTCGCTCGATTGCCTGGCCCCGCGCGGGATCATGGTGACCTTCGGCAATTCCTCCGGCCCGTCACCGGCCATCGAGCCGGCGCTGCTGGCCGCGAAAGGCTCCATCTTCCTGACCCGGCCGCGCCTGGCCGACTACGTGTCTGACCCGAAGGACTACGCCCAAGCCTGCGCCGAGCTCTTCGACGTGGTGGTCAAGGGTGTGGTGAAGATCGACACGGTGAGCTCCTACGGCCTCGCCCAGGCCGCTCACGCCCACTCGGATCTCGAAGGCCGCACGACCACCGGTTCGACGGTCCTCGTCGTGTAAAACACACGCCAGACAGGATGTAAGAAAAAAGGGCCCGTTTTGCGGGCCCTTTTGTCTACTTATTCATGCGGTCGAAGAAGTCATTGTTGTTCTTGGACTCGCGCAGTTTCTCGAGCAGGAACTCCATGCCGTCCTGAACTCCCATGGGATCCAGGATGCGGCGCAGGATCCACATCTTCGACAGCGTGCCCGGGCCGACCAACAGCTCTTCCTTGCGGGTGCCCGACTTGGTGATGTCGATCGACGGGAACACACGCTTGTCGGCGAGCTTGCGGTCGAGAACGATTTCCGAGTTACCGGTGCCTTTGAACTCTTCAAAGATCACTTCGTCCATGCGGCTGCCGGTATCGATCAAGGCCGTGGCAATGATGGTCAGCGAGCCGCCCTCTTCGATGTTACGCGCGGCGCCGAAGAAACGCTTCGGGCGCTGCAGGGCGTTGGCGTCGACACCGCCGGTCAACACCTTGCCCGACGACGGCACGACGGTGTTGTAGGCGCGCGCCAGGCGGGTGATGGAATCCAGCAGGATGACCACGTCGCGCTTGTGTTCGACCAGGCGCTTGGCCTTCTCGATCACCATTTCCGCGACCTGGACGTGGCGCGAGGCCGGCTCGTCAAAGGTCGAGCTGACGACTTCGCCCTTCACGGTACGGTCCATATCGGTGACTTCTTCCGGGCGTTCGTCGATCAGCAGGACGATCAGGTAAACTTCCGGATGGTTGGCGGCGATGGCCGCCGCGATATTCTGCAGCATGACGGTCTTGCCGGTGCGTGGCGGTGCGACGATGACTGCACGCTGGCCCTTACCGATCGGGCAGATCAGTTCGATCACACGCTGGGTGATGTCTTTAACTTTCGTGTCCTTCTGCTCGATTTCCATCTTGAGCTTTTCGTCAGGATAGAGCGGCGTCAGGTTGTCGAAGTTGATCCTGTGGCGGACGTTGTCCGGGTCTTCGAAATTGATGGTGTTGACCTTGAGCAGCGCGAAGTAGCGCTCGCCGTCTTTCGGCCCGCGGATCTGGCCTTCCACCGTGTCGCCGGTGCGCAAGCCGAAGCGGCGCACTTGGCTGGGGCTCACATATATGTCGTCAGGGCCCGGCAGGTAGCTCGCTTCCGGCGAACGCAGGAAGCCGAAGCCGTCCTGTAAAATTTCCAAGACGCCATCGCCGTCGATGACGGTGTCCTTGTCAGCCATGATTTTCAGGATGCCGAACATCAAATCCTGGCGGCGCAGATTGGAGGCATTTTCAATGCCGTATTCCTCTGCGAAAGCCAGCAATTCTGCCGGGGTTTTACGCTTGAGTTCTTTGAGATGCATGGCGGGTCTGGGAAAATAAATGTGGGGGGAAGACGGAGAACGTCTATGGGAGGAAGGTGCGAGGTGCCGTTGTGGTCACAAGCGTGCGGTCACAAGCGAACGGCGGCAGAGAGGCGGGTAGACCAGAAGTCTCGCGGGCGAATGCCCTGTTCTGAGGGTTCCAGCGATACCTGAGGGCCTTGGGTGAGTCAACGGGATTGTGCTTTCGTAAATCGCAAGTTATCCCGCTTCGCCTTCCTAATCTTAAAAGAGAATCTTTTGAGTCGTAGAGGTAGTAAGGCCTGTGAGTCAGAGGGATTACCGGTAAGGCGGAATCTATGCGGCGAAGAACGGAAGCGCGCGGCGCTTTGCGGAAAGCTGTGAGTGGATGTGTGCACAAGATCTCATAACGCTGGAAATCCAGGCCTTGGCAGGCCCTCGCGGATAACGTGACAAATGGGGTATTATGACATCGGCGTGAAAGCATCCCGGTGATTCACCCAGAGTGCTTCGGGCTGTCCACAGCTCATCGATGCGGGGATGAAGTTGTGGTCTGAGAGCGAGAAACGTTGAAAGCCGTGCAAAGGTTCCACTTACCCCCGTTCTCCCGTTTTATCCTTTCCCCTGTGAGTAACGAGTTCGGCCTCCCGCAATGACCGCTCGCGACGTCTATAACCTGCACCTTGTCTCCGACTCGTCGGGCGAGACGGTGACCAACATCGCCCGCGCCTGTCTGGTGCAGTACGAGGACGTCCAGGTCACCGAGCATTTCTGGTGGCTGGTGCGCACCACCGGCCAGATGAACCGCGTCATCGAGGGCATCCGCAGCGCCCCGGGCTTGGTGGTGTTCACCCTGCTCGACAAGAACGTGCGCGGTCTGCTCGAACAGGCCTGCCGCGAGATCCGCGTGCCATACGTCTCGGCCATCGATCCCGTGATGCAGTCCTTCTCGCGCTTCTTCGGCCGCCAAGCCTTGTCCGAGATCGGCAAGCAGCACGTCCTCGACGACGACTATTTCGCGCGCATCGATGCCATGCACTTCGCGGTTCAGCATGACGACGGCCAATCGCTGTCGACCATCGCCGATGCCGACATGATCCTGGTGGGCGTGTCGCGCACGTCGAAGACACCGACCTGCATGTATCTCGCCAACCGCGGCTTCAAGGTCGGCAACATCCCGCTGGTGCCCGGGTTGGTCTTGCCGGAAGACGTAATCGCCGCGCCGAAGCCGCTGTTCGTCGGCCTGACGCGCGAGCCCAAAAGCCTTACCGACATCCGCCAGAGCCGCTTGAAGATCATGAACGAGGAGCGCGCCACCGCTTACGCCGACCTCGAAATGGTGCGCGAGGAAATCGCCGAAGCCCGCCGGCTGTTCGTGCGCCATGGCTGGCCGGTGATCGACGTCACGCGGCGCTCCATCGAAGAGACGGCAGCTACGATCATCCAACTTTACAATCAGCGCCACAGCGCGCCCGCTCACGAGCAAAAGGGTCACGAGCAAAAGCCGCACGAGCAAAAGGCTCATGACTAGAGCTCTGATCCTCGCGTCTGCCAGCAAGAGCCGTGCGGCCATGCTGCGCGCCGCCGGCGTGGCGGTCGAGATCGTCCCCGCCCACGCCGACGAAGATGCGGTGAAGGACGCGCTGAAAGCCGACGGTGCCACCGCGGCTGATTGCGCCACCGCGCTGGCCGAGCTCAAAGCGGTACAAGTCTCCCAGCGCTACGCAGAGATTTTGGTCATCGGCGCCGACCAGATGCTCG
>CANKHC010000052.1 GCA_947481595.1 Fidelibacterota bacterium | reverse complement strand
TCCAACTCCGCCACGCCCAAGCGCAGCCATTCATCCAGCACCGCGCGCGGCCGCACGTCGGTGCTGACGCTGCGCACCAGGTCCTCGAATGTCGGTCCCGCCGCGCCGCCCGACGCCAGACGCGCGAGGGCGAGGGGGCGCCCCTTGGAATCCGTGAACGTCTTCGCGCCGCTCCAGATGCCGATGAGGCGCGCGCCCAGCGACACGTTCGCCGGCGGACCCAATTTGGCCTCCATCTGCTCCTTGATCTGGCCGATGTCCTTGCGCTGCAGCCCGGTCATCACGCTGATCCGGCTGACGGTGACGGCGGCGCCGCTGGCCAGCGACTCGCGTGTCGCAGCCTGGATGTAGATGCGTTTCAGCAGGCGGATGAACAGCGGAAAAGTCACGCCCAGCGCCAGGGCGGCGCGCACTAGGGGCGCCAACAGCTTCTCCAGGGCTTTCAAAAAAGCCTGTGGCGGTCCACCCGCCGAGCCTGATTTTACCTTGCGCACCATAGCCTTAGCTCACCCGTTGATTCCGCCTCGCGCAGCATAACCCGCAACGCGGACAAAATACCCACGGAAAATCCCTTGACGTGTGTAAATTACCCACATATGGTCCGCGGCGCAAGTGGGTAATTAACCCACATGTGGCGCCAGGGGCATCCAACCGGCTCCGCCGCCTCCCCTGATCCGGTTGAAACGAGGAGGAAGGAAATGAAACGCGTACTCTTGTTGTTGGCGGTCACGACCGCCGCTCTGCCGGCGCTGGCACAGAACGTCGTCCGTCCGGCACGCCCCGACGTGTCGGCGGCGACGCGCGACGTGCGTCCTGATGCCGCTAACGATGTCAGCCAAGCCCAGATCCGCGCCTGGCTTGCGGCGGGCGCATCGCCTGCGCGCATCCGCGCCTACCTGCAGGGATTGAACGACCGCCCCGATGTCGTTCGTCCCACCGCTGTTCGTCCCACCGCTGTTCGTCCCACCGTCGCCCGGCCCGAGGTTGCGGCACGCGGAGTCACCGTTCAGAGGTCCGACATAACCGCTCGTCCCGTACTTACACCCGGGAACGTGCAACCTGCGGTCCCACGCGCGGACAACTGAACGCTGAAGGCGGGTCCCACCGGCGTGGGACCCGCCACCTTTTTATCCGGGGAGCACTCATGCACACGATCGCCAGAATCTTAGTCGCACTCCTTGCTGCGTCACATGCTGCAGCCGCGCAAACCCAACTCGCGGCAGCGCCCGCCGACCAAGCGCTGGACAGCGCCGCGGCGCTTCTGCCCACAAGCATAAATTATTGGGAGTTCGCTTCCGGCTTTGACTCCAGCAAAGGCACCTACGGCGCACTGCAGCCGACGACGGTGTCATACGTCCCGGTGGCGCTGTCCTATCACGCCGCGCGTTGGTCGGTGTCGCTGGAGTCCGGCTACTTGCGCGTCACCGGCCCACTGTCCTACATCGACGTCACCAATCTCGACGCCGGGCGTAACCCTGCGGTGAACGGCGCGGTCAACGGCATCGCCGACACCGCCATCAGCGCCAAATACGCGGTCTATGAGGATCTTGCGCGCGGCTTTTTTGTCGACGCTGGTGCGCGGCTGCGCGCGCCAACAGCCAGCCGCGCCAAGGGGCTCGGCACCGGTCATGCCGCCGGCGATCTCACCCTCGACCTCACGCAAGTCGCGGGACAGTGGACGTTCTTCGGCGGCGGTGAATACGGTATCCGCGATTCTCGAGATGCCGAGCGCAATCCGTGGTCGGCGACGGCGGGCTTTGGCCGCTCGTTCACCGAGCGCTGGTCGGCGGGCGCCTTCTATCATTTCCGCCAATCGGTTCTGCGCGGGGCAGGGGCCGCACACGACCTGTTTGCCTACACCTCTTACGCGCTCAGTCGTCGCTTCACCGTCACACTGTACGGCGCCACCGGATTCTCGCACGCGAGCGTGGATCGCGAATTGGGCCTGCGCTATGCGCTGCGCTGGCCATGAGCTACAGTTTCTCCGGGGGACGCATAACCCAAGGAGAAACACCCATGAAAAAATCTGGTTCGGCGGTCTGGAAAGGATCGCTCAAGGACGGCATCGGCAGCATCTCGATGGAAAGCGGCGCGCTCAAAGCGCACCCTTATGGTTTCAAGGCGCGCTTCGAGGGCGGGCCCGGCACCAATCCCGAAGAACTCATCGGCGCCGCCCATGCCGGTTGCTTCACCATGGCACTGTCGAAGATCCTGGGCGATGCCGGTCTCACCGCCACCGAAATGAACACCACCGCCGAAGTCACGCTCGACAAAGTGGGCGAGGGGTTCGAGATCACCAAGGTGCACCTCACGCTCCGCGGCAAAGTTCCCGGTGCCGACAACGCGAAATTTGTCGAGCTCGCCGGCAAGGCCAAAGTCGGCTGTCCGGTTTCCAAACTGCTGAAAGCCGAGATCACGCTCGACGCCGCGCTGGCTTAGCAGTCGGCGGCGCGTGCGTCTGGCGCGTCCGCGTCTTTGTCGATAATGTGTTCGACACGCGCCCGGTGATGCAGCAGCACGTTCGGTGCGACTCTAAACGGGAGGTTCTGATGGCCGCGAGGCCAGCCAAAAAACAAACCAAACGCAAGGCTGCCGCGAAGGCCAAGCGCGCGCCAAATAAAAGGCCGCGCGCACCCAAAGGCAAAGTGGTGAAGCGCCCACAGGACTTGGCGCCGCCGCCGCCGCCGCCCTTGCCCGGCACGATCTCGGCGCTGCTCGACTCCTGTCCGCTCGCCGTCGCTATTTCCTCCGTGGCCGAGGCGAAGCTCGTCTATGCCAACGTCCCCATGGCGCGCTTCTTCGGCATCACCCGCGTCGCCGCCTACGGCAGGCACGTCGCCGACTTCTATGCTGACCCCGCCGATCGCGAATACGTCCGCACGATGCTTGCCACCAAAGGCTCCATCTACCGCTACCACATGCGCGGCAAAGCCGCTGACGGCTCCGAGCGTTCTGCGCGCCTGTCAGCCCACCTCATCTCCTACAACGGCGAGACGGCCATCCTCAGCTGGATCGAAGAAGATACCCCAAGCACCTAGCGCCCGCCGGCGGAAGGCCGGCAAACGTAAATCTAACGCGCCTGTTTCTCGACCCAGCGCGCGAGGTTGGGATGCGGGGCCAGGGGCTTGGCGAAAACGAATCTCAGACCTTTGAGATCGCTTTCCAGTTCTTCCTCGATTCCGCCTTCCGACGTCAGCAGCGGCACGACGACGATCTCGCTCACACCACGCGCTTCGAGGCGTTTGATCGCGGCCTGAATCACCGGGGTTTCGGCCATAACCGCTCGGACCCTACCAACCCCCCCTTATTTGCTATTGATAATCATTCGCAATTACTTTAGCGTCCTGGCACACACCCTACCCGCCAGGAGATGCCCTATGGATCACCCGGACGACAGTATTTGGCACCAATCGGCCGACTCCTGGCTTCAGACCGTCGAACAGGACATCGCCACGGTCACGCCGCCCCATCTTTCCGGCCTGGGAACGGCTGAACAGTTCGTCCTCTCCAATATTCGTCTGTGGTGGCACAACGACTCGGCCTGCGCGCGCGTGCTGGTGCGCAACGGCTTTACCGCCGCCGGCCTATCATCTTCGCATCATAATAATTTCACCCAGTTCCTCGGGGTGCTGTCCGCGGCGGGCCAGCCTCTGCCGATGATTCATTTTGCCCCCCAGGCGGATGTCTCCTCCGATGAAGCGCGCCTGCTCAGCGTCATGGCCCTGTCTCAGCAAGGCCACAATGGTCATGCCATCATGGTGCTCAAACGCTGGCTGCCGCCAACGGCCTACCGCGTCGTGTTGAAGAATGTCGTCGCCTTCGCGGCGGCTTTGGCGGCGCAAGGCTTGCTCTTGCCGCAGCGGCTCAACGTGCGTGCAGGTTCACGCAGCGGCCCGCGATTCCTTGTCCATTAATCCGCGCAATTGATTGAACCCAATTAATCCAACGATAATTTGAGAGCATTCAGCACGCCTCCTATCGTGACGCGGACTGTGCTATGCCCGCATGGTCGCGAACGGGAGGATGCCATGCTTGCGAGCCTCATGCGTGCGAGCCTCATGCGCAAAGCAGCAGTCGTCGCTGTCTTCGCCGTGATCGGCGCTGCACCCGCACTGGCGATCTCCGACAAGCCCTACGCCACCGCCGCCGAGATCGACACCATCATGCTGCTGGCACCGCCGCCGGCGCCTGGGTCCGAGCCATACAAACGCGACCTCGAACAGCTTCTGGCGATCCAAAAATCGCGCACGCCGGAGCAGATCGAGCGTGCGCAGATCGGCGGCGACTTCCAAGGTTTCGCCAGCGTGCTTGGTGCCAAGTTCACGGCGGCCAATCTGCCCACGGCTTCGGCCTTCATCCGCAAGGTCACGCGCGAAACCACCATCGCCGTCGATCGCGTCAAGGATTGCTGGGAAAAAGCGCGGCCCTTCGTCGCCAGCAAAGAGGTCACGCCGGTACCTGGCTCCTTTGAAAGCATGATGATCAAGCCCGGCACGTCGCTCGACAACGCCGCGCCGCACGGCGCCGGTTCGCCGTGCAAAGCGCCCGAAACCAATCCCGCCGCCAGCTACTCCTACCCCAGCGGCGGCGCCAACGTCGGCATCACAGCCGCGGTCTTGCTCGCCAACATGGTGCCCGAAAAGCGCGCCGAGATTTTCGCGCGCGGCTGGGAATACGGCGATAACCGCCTCGTCCTCGGCGTGCATTGGCCGTCCGACGTCGAAGGCAGCAAGATCGCCGCTACCGCCATGATCGCGGTGATGATGCAGAATCCTGAATTCAAATCCGATCTTGCCGCGGCGCGCGCCGAAGTTCGCCGCGTGCTTGGCCTCGCACCCTGAATTTTCGCGGTATCAAAATGTCCAACTCACCCACAACGCGGCGCACGATCGTAATGTCCTTGGGCGGCCTCGCCGTCCTGGCGGTCGCAGGCTGCTCCGAGGCCGATGCGCAAGAGGTCATGCTCACCATCGCGAGCGACGGCGACTTCCCGTTTTTTGTGCCCGACATGCTGACGGTGCCGACGGGTGCGCGCGTCAAGCTGACCTTCCACCACACGGGCGAGATCCTCACCCAATTCCACAATTGGGTCCTGTGCAAACCCGGCACCATGGAAGCCGTGGAAAAGGCCGGCATTGAAGCCGGCGAGAAGAACAATTGGCTGAAAAAAGGCGATCCCAATGTGCTCGCCGCAACCCCGCTCATCGGCAAAGGCACCCACATTGCTTTCGAATTCGTGGCCCCTGCGCCGGGCGACTATCCATTCATGTGCACGACACCCGGTCACGGTGTCGACATGCACGGAATTCTACACGTCACACAAAGCTAACTAGGGAGATGAACATGCTGAAGAAATATGTTTTCGCTATGCTTGCCGGTGTCGCGGTCGTTCTGACCGCGCCGCACGTCCAGGCTCAAGAACTCAAGAACGCCGAACAGGTCGGCTACGTCTTGAAGCTGATCACGCACGTCAGCAACGACTTCCTGCGTCAGGTCGAGCGCAAGACCTTCGACCGCATCGCCCATGAGAACGAAGAAATGCACGAAGCCACCGCGGCGATGGAAAAGGCCGTGGCGGGTGAAGATGCGGCGCTGAAAGGCAAGGTCAGCGGCGCCCTGAAAGACGTCGTGGCAGCGGGCGACGCCACGGCGGCCAAGGCCTCCACCAACGATGAAGCCGTCGTGCGCGCGTCGCATGGGGAGCTGGCGAAGAAGGTCGCTGCGCTGAACGGGCTGTTCCCCGCGGCCATGCGTCCCGAAGCTAACTTCATGTTTAAGCCGGGTGAACGCGCTAAGCCTGCTGCGAAATAGCGTATCCGCAGACGTCAAACGGCCCCGCCAAACGCCCCCGTCAAATGATGGCGGGGGCGTTTTCTTTTGGCAGCGCGCCGGTTCCTGGCCTAAAGTCCATCACATAAGCTTCATCTCGCGGAGGGGCCGCCATGCTTGAACTCTATTATTTCTATCCCGGCTGTTCGCTTGCGGCGCACATTGCGCTCGAAGAATCCGGCATGCCGTTCCTCGCCGTGCGCGTCGATCTGAAAGACGCCGCCAAGAACGCCGAATACAAGAAGATCAATCCGCGCGGCACGGTGCCGCTGTTGATCCACAACGGCGTGCAGCTGCTCGAGAACGTCGCAATCATGACCTACATCGACGCACTCGCACCGGCGGCCAAGCTCCTGCCCGCCGACCCGATGGAGCGTGCTCAGTGTCTGGCCTTCCTGGTCTGGGGGGCGAGTACCGCGCACATCAACTTCCGCATGAGCTTCCGGCCCGAGCGCTTCGGCGCCGGACCCGCCCTGCACGAGGAGATGAAAGCGCTCGGCCGCACCAACTACTGGGCGACACTGCAGACGCTTAACGAACGCCTCACCGGCCAGGACTGGATCATGGGCAAGGACTTCTCGGTGGCTGATGGTTATGCCCTGCGTTTCTACGACTGGGGCCGCATCGCCAAGTTCCCAGTCGAGGAACTCAAGGCCTTCACCGCCCACAAGGACCGCATGCTGGCCCGCCCCGCTGTGCGCCGCGTGCTTGAGCGCGAAGCCAGTCCGCTGATCCAGCTCGCTGCGGCTCAATAATAAAAAAGCCCGGGGCGTCCCCCGGGCTTTTTGTTTGCGCGTGCTCGGCGCAGGCTGGATTTAGCCGACCTTGAGATTGCCGGCGGATTCCTTGCCGCGTTCCGAGACCACGTCATAGTTGATGCTCTGACCCTCGTTGAGGGTCGAAAGGCCAGCGCGCTCCACGGCGCTGATATGCACGAACACATCTTTGCCGCCATTGCCGGGCTGGATGAAGCCATAGCCCTTCTGCGCGTTGAACCATTTTACCGTGCCGGTCGCCATCATAAGTCTCCTATAGGTGCGCAATTGCGCGATATCCGCCGCACGACCATCGTACGGCAATGTCCGAATCCAGCGGTGTCTTGGAAAGGCCTTATGAGGGCGTAGCAAGGCAGGCGCGAAGAACTCGAGGCCCGATTTTGTAACTTAAATCGGCCTCAGTTTCAATCGGGGGTGGCTTTTTCGCGGTTTTCTGCGCCTGGATTAACAGGCGCCGGCGGACTAGCGCCGTGGAATCGGAACGCCCTTGGTGAGGAATTTTTGGGTGCGGTGCTTCCTGCCGGTGCGCGTGCCTTCGCCGCCGCTCTTGCCCGTGCCGGCCGGCTGCCAGGTGGGAACGAGTTGGTGCTTGCCGGGCCCGATCAAATCAGCGCGGCCCATGGCCTTCAAAGCCTCGCGCAACACCGGCCAGTTTTCCGCGTCGTGATAACGCAAGAACGCCTTATGCAGGCGGCGTTGGCGCAAGCCTGTGATCGCGGTGACCTTCTCCGAAGCGCCGCGGCGCACCGGCTTCAGCGGGTTGGAACCGGAGTGATACATCGCCGTCGCCAGCGCCATGGGTGAGGGCAGGAACGTCTGCACCTGATCGGCGCGGTACTTGTTCTTCTTCAGCCAGAGCGCAAGGTTCATCATGTCTTCATCCGTCGTACCTGGATGAGCGGCGATGAAATAGGGGATCAGGAAGTATTCCTTGCCCGCTTGCTTCGCCGCCTGATCGAACAATTGCTTGAAGCGCTCGTAGGCGCCGATGCCGGGCTTCATCATCTTCGACAGCGGTCCGGCTTCGGTGTGCTCGGGCGCGATCTTCAAGTAGCCGCCGACGTGGTGCGTCACCAGTTCCTTGATGTAAGCCGGGCTTTTGACCGCGAGGTCATAGCGCACGCCCGAGGCCACCATCACCTTCTTGATGCCCGGCAATTCGCGCGCCTTCTTGTAAAGCGCGATCAGCGAGTCATGACTAGTGTTCAGGTTCGGGCAGATGCCGGGATAGACGCAGGACGGCTTGCGGCACGCGGCCTCGGTCTCTTTGTCCTTGCAGGCGATGCGGTACATGTTCGCCGTCGGCCCGCCGATGTCGGAAATGATCCCGGTGAAGCCCTTGGTCTTGTCGCGCACCAGGCCGATCTCGCGCAGCACCGAATCTTCCGAGCGGTTCTGGATGATGCGTCCTTCGTGTTCGGTGATCGAACAGAAGGAACAGCCGCCGAAGCAGCCGCGCATGATGGTGACGGAAAACCTGATCATATCCCAAGCGGGGATCTTGGCGTCGCCGTAGGAGGGATGCGGCCCGCGCGCATAGGGCAGGTCGTAAACGCCGTCCATCTCCGGCGTCGTCAAGGGGATCGGCGGCGGTGTCACCCACAGTTCGCGGTCGCCGTGTTTCTGCACCAGGGCCCGCGCGTTGCCGGGATTGCTCTCGCGGTGGAGAACACGTGAGGCGCGGGCGTAGGATTCCTTGTCGCTTTCCACTTGCTCAAAGGACGGCAAGCGCACCGCGACCTTGCCGGTGGTGATGCGCGCGCCTTCGTCGCTGGCCTCGATGTCGTCGGCGCGGATCTCGTCCCAGCCCTCAGGCATGGCGGGTTTCAACAGCGCCACACCGCGCACGTCGTCAAGCTCGGAAGCCTTGGCACCTTTGGCCATGCGGTGGGTGATCTCGACCACCGCGCGCTCGGCGTTGCCGTACAGAAGAATGTCGGCCTTGGCATCCATCAGCACCGAGCGGCGCACCTTGTCCGACCAGTAGTCGTAGTGCGCGATGCGCCGCAGCGACGCCTCGATGCCGCCGAGCACGATGGGCACGTCTTTATAAGCTTCGCGGCAACGCTGCGCGTAGACGATGACGGAACGATCCGGCCGCTTGCCGCCTTCGCCGCCCGGCGTGTAGCTGTCGTTGTGGCGCAGCCGCTTGTCGGAGGTGTAGCGGTTGACCATCGAGTCCATGTTGCCGCCGGTCACGCCGAAATACAGCGTCGGCTTGCCGAGTGCTTTGAAGGCATCGGGGTTGGACCAGTCGGGTTGGGAAATGATGCCGACGCGAAAGCCTTGGGCTTCCAACAGCCGGCCGATGATCGCCATGCCGAAACTCGGGTGATCAACGTAGGCATCGCCGGTCACGAGAATCACATCGCAGGAATCCCAGTCCAGCTCATCCATCTCGGCGCGCGACATCGGCAGGAAGGGGGCCACGCCCAAGCGTTCCGCCCAGTATTTGCGGTAGGAAAACAGCGGTTTGGGCTGGGCGGTGACGGCGTTCATGGGCCGTAGATGAGCCAATGCCGCGCCGCGGTCAAGCACGCATAAGGAATTCTGTGTTAAATCAATGTATTAAGCGCCGAAAACGCCTTTGAAAAAGCGCGTCATCTCGGCCCAGGCCTTAGAGGCCACGGCCTCGTTGTAAAGGATGCCCGGCGCAATCGAGCCGTCGGCGTCGGGATTCATGAAGCCGTGCACCGCACCCGCGTAGCTGAAGACGCGCACATCGGCGCCGGCCTTTTTCATCTCATCTTCGAAGGCCAACACCTGTTTCGCCGGCACCATCGGGTCATCCGCACCTGTCAGGACGAGCACCTTGGCCTTCACTTGACCCTTCTCGGGCGGTGCTTGCGTCTCCAAGCCGCCGTGGAAACTCACCGCCGCCGCCAGGTCAGCGCCGTCGCGCGCCAGTTCGAGAACCGTTGTGCCGCCGAAGCAAAACCCGATCGCGCCGATGCGCGTCTCGTCCACTTGCGGCAACGCCTGCAAGGCCGTCAGCGCGGCGCGGGCACGGGTGCGCAGCTTCTGCGGATTAGCGCGCAGGTCGCCGATGAGCGCCATGGCGTCTTCCATCTTGGAAACTTGTTTGCGCTCGCCGTAAAGGTCGGCGGCAAAACCGACGTAACCCATTTCCGCGAGTTGGCGCGTGCGCAGCATCACATGCTCGCCGAGGCCCCAGGCCTCATGCATCACCAGCACGCCGGGTTTCTTTCCCGGCGTGTCGTTCCAGGCGACGAAGCCATTGAGGTTCACCGCGCCGTCTTGATAGGTAACGTCTTGTGTTTTCATGTGGGTATAACGCCCGCCACACGCGAAAGTTCAATGTAACGCCCGCTATTGTGCGTGCGGGCATTTTCCGAACTGGGCCGGGCAGATACGCTGGCCCGTCGCCGAACAGGGCGTCGTCTTGCCACGCAAATGGTCGCAGAAGCCCGCCAAAGCGCTGATAAACCGCGGGTCCGTGCGCACGGCGGCAAGCCTTGAAAAATGCGGGACGCCGGCTTCTTTGGCCAGGTCGCGCATGGTGACGTCCAGTTCGATCAGCGTCTCCACGTGTTCCGACACAAAAGCGATGGGCACGATGACGATCGGCACCTTGTCCGCGCCAGCGCGCCGAATTTCCGTTTCCACCGACGGTGCCAGCCAGGCCACCGGCGTGACACGGCTCTGGTAGCAGATCGCCCAATCGAGGGCGGGTTCGTTCAGGCGCGCGACCACGGCTTTGGCGGACTCAGCCACCTGCCATTCATAAGGATCGCCGTTCTCAATCGTCTTGACCGGCAGGCCGTGGGCCGAGAACAACACGCGCGGCGCGCCATGCGCTTTCGCGGCGTCGTAAGCCGTGCGCAATTGCGCGGCGATCGTTCCGACAAAACCTTCGTCGGTGGGATAGCAGCAAAGGATATCGAGCGGCGTGTCCAATCCCTGGCGCGCTGCTTCCTTCTTGAACGCGGTCAGTGTCGTGCCGGTGGTCGTGGTCGAAAACTGCGGATACAAAGGCAGCACGACGATGCGCGCCGGTGCGTAGTCCTTGATCGCCTTCACCACTTCGCGCGCCATGGGGTGCCAATAACGCATCAGCACGAAGACCTTCGCGTCCGCGACGTGTTCGAGAGCCGCTGCTTGCGCTTGCGTCTCGGGCAACAGCACCGACTTGCCGCCCAGCTGTGCGTAGTAGCCCTGCGACTTTTTCGCGCGCAGGGTAGAGATCAGGGTCGCGAACAGCCAGCGCAGGGGGGTGGCGAGCGGGATGATGTCGGGGTCGAAGAACAGATTGAACAGGAATGGCCGCACGGCGGCCGGACTGTCCGGCCCGCCCAGGTTGAAGACGACGATGGCTGTTCTTTCGTTCATTGCGTCCGTATGCCACACCCCTATCTCACGCGGAAAGCCGCAAATTTCCGGCGGTGACAGTCGCCGTGACATGGCCGTGACATTCGTTAAAGCGCCCTGTGATATCCGAGCCCCATGAACCGATTCGCTCTTATAGGTGCGTCTTATAAGACCGCGGGCGTCGAACGCCTGGGCCAGCTTGCCTTGCCCAAGGACCAGATCGCCCAGCGTCTGCCCGGCCTCGCCGCCGAGATCGGCGCACAGGAGCTCGCCTATATCGGCACCTGTAACCGCATCGAGTTCGTGCTCGCCGGCGACGAGCCCTTGGCCGTGCAAGCCTGCCGCGACCGCCTGGGCCGCCTGCTCACACCGGCACCGCTGGCTGAGTCCGAGACCCGGCGCATCTTTCGCGCCTGGACCGACGAGGGCGCGGTCGAGCATTTGTTCCTCGTCGCCTCAGGGCTCGATTCCGCCCAGGCCGGAGAACGCGAGATCTACGCCCAAGTGCGCAGCGCCTGGACCACCTCGCGCGCCGCCGGCACCTGCGGGCCGCAGCTCGACTACATCTTCGGCGAGGCCCTGCGCGCCGCTCAGGACGTACACCAACAGGCCGCGCGCCCCGGCAATGCGGACTCGCTGGCCAACTTCGCTGTGCGCCGCACCGAAGAACACATCGCCGACCGCAAGAACCCGCGCGTGGCCCTTGTGGGCGTATCGCCCATGACGCGCCACTGCGCGCGGAGTCTCATGGGCCGCGTGCCTATGACCGTCGTCAACCGTACCCTCGACTCAGCCCAGGAATTCGCCGCCGAGGTCAAGGCCGACGCCCTCCAGCTCGACAGCTTCCGCGCCGATCCGCGCGGCTTCGACGTCATCATCACGGCCGTTGGCGGGGCAGAGCCGGTGCTCGACCGCCCGTTGCTGCAAAAGCTGGCCGCCATGGGTCACAACCCGTTGCTGATCGACCTGGGTGTGCCGCCAAACGTCGATCCCGAAGCCGCCGCCGATGTCGGCCTTTCCCGCGTCGGCATGGACGAGGTGATCGCCGCCGCTGCGTCGGGGCGCACCGCCAAGCTCGGCGAACTCGCCTCGGCCCGCGTGGTGATCGACGAACACCTCGAACGCCTGCGCAGTGAATACGCCATCCGCGAGGCTGCCCCCTTGCTGCGGCGCCTCACCGCGCAGTATCAAATCGCTGCCGTCGACAGCTTGCGCAAGCTCAAGACAACCGACGACGAGGCGCTGAAACTTTGGGCCGAAAGCTTTGCCCGCAAGCTCGCCCACGCCCCCATCAAGGGCTTGCGCGCGCTGGCCGCCGAAGCCGGACCCGAAGCGGTGCGCGCCTACCTCGAAGGCGTCGAAGAGGCGCTGAAAGATTCAAAGGAGAAGAGTTCGTGAGCAAAGAGACCAACGCCGAACTGCATGAGCGTGCCCGCAAGGTAATCCCCGGCGGCGTCAACTCGCCTGTGCGCGCCTTCGGCGCCGTCGGCGGCAGCCCGCGCTTCTTCGCGCGCGGCGAGGGTGCGTATGTCGTCGACGAGGAAGGCAAACGCTATCTCGACTTCATGCAGTCCTGGGGTCCACTGATCCTCGGTCACTGCCACCCCGAGGTCATCGAGGTCATCCAGAACAAAGCCGCCCTCGGCACCAGCTTCGGCGCCCCCTGCCGTGTGGAGGTCGAACTGGCCGAAGCCGTCGTCGCCGCCTATCCCGGCCTCGAACAAGTGCGCTTTGTTTCCTCCGGCACCGAAGCGGTGATGAGCGCCATCCGCCTCGCGCGCGGCGCCACGGGCCGCGATCTCATCGTCAAATTCGCCGGCTGCTACCACGGCCACGCCGACCATCTGCTCGTTGCGGCGGGCTCAGGCCTCGCGACAGCCGGACAGCCGTCCTCGGCTGGCGTACCCAAAGATTTTGCCGCGCTCACGCGTGTCCTGCCGCTCAACGACGAAGCCGCCGCCAAGGCGTTGTTCGCTGCCGAAGGCAGCCGCATCGCCGCGGTGATCATCGAGCCGATCCCCGCCAACAACGGCCTGTTGCTGCAGCCCAAGGAATTCTTGCTGACCCTGCGCCGCCTGACCCAAGAAGCCGGCGCGCTTCTGATCTTCGACGAAGTCATCTCGGGCTTCCGTGTCGCCAAGGGTGGTGCTGCCGAATTGTTCGGCATCACGCCCGACCTCGCCACCTTCGGCAAAGTCATCGGCGGCGGATTGCCCGTCGGCGCCTACGGCGGCTCCAAGGCGCTGATGTCGCACATCGCCCCCGAAGGCCCGGTCTATCAGGCCGGCACGCTCTCCGGAAACCCCGTTGCCATGGCCGCGGGTCTTGCCACCTTGCGCATTCTCGAGCGCGAGAAGGCCTGGACCAAGCTCGAGGAAATGGGCGCGCGCCTGGAAAAAGAAATCAACACCCAGCTCGCCGGCGTCAATGTGCCGTGGGCCCTCACGCGCGTAGGCTCGATCTTCTGGCTCAGCTTCCAAGGCAAGGAAGCCCCGCGTTCCGCCGAAGCCCTCGACCAGAACGCCGGCGCGCTGTTCAAGCCGCTGTTCCACGCCATGCTCGATCGCGGCATCTACCTGCCGCCGTCCGCATACGAAGTGATGTTCCTGGGCCTGGCCCACACTGACGCCGACATCGCTCTGTTCGCCAAGACCCTGCGTGAAGTCCTCACGGCCCCTCCAGCGTGATGAGCCTGTCATGACGACCGCCAACACATTGCTGCGCACCGACCCCAGCCGCTTCCTGCAGATCGCGATCATTTTCCTGCAGGTGTTTTCGGTCGCGCAGGTGGTGTGGTGGTTTGTCGACCAGCGCAACTACGCCATCGCCAACGCCAACCACATCCGCACGGTTTCCAACTACGATGTCGCGGCCGCACAACGTCTCCTGTCGCTCGGCGCCAGCAGGGATGAGCTTGCGACCCTCTTTCCGCAGATCGAGACCGCCGGCGAAGAGGCGCGCCTCAAGCCCGCCGCCGTCGCGGAGATCAGCGACGCCCAGTCCCGCCACGTCAACCAGTACGCCTGGGAAAGTGCCTTCTTCCTGTTCGTGCAAGCCCTGGCCATCGCGGTGCTCTGGCGCGGGCTGTCCGGCGAACGCCAGATCCGCGCCAAGCAAGACAGCTTCCTCGCCATGGTCTCGCACCAGTTCAAGACCCCGATCGCGAGCTTGCAGTTGTCCTTGGAGACCATGGTCAAAAGGCAATTGTCTCCCGAGCGCTTTCAGCAGCTCACCCAGCGTATGCTCGACGACCTCGCGCGTATGCAGAACATGGTGGCCAAGATCCTCGACAGTGCGCGCCTCGATCGCGGCCGCGTGCAGCTCAATAAAGAGCGGCTCTCGCTCGCCGAAGCCGTGCGCCACGTGGTCGCCACCCTCGACGAACAAGCCAAGCGCGAGAAGGTGGCTTTCGCCGTCAACATCCCTGCGTCCCTGGAAGTGCGCGCCGATCCGCTGGCGGTCGACGGCGTGCTGCGCAACCTGATCGAAAACGCCATGTCGGCCATGAAGCCTATGGCCGGCGGCACCATCACCATCACCGGACGCCTGTCTGGGAGCGGCGCTGAGCTCTCCATCGCCGACACCGGCATCGGTTTCGAGCCTGGCCAGGGGCCCAAGCTGTTCGAAAAATTCTTCCGCATCGACGATCACGGGGGCCGCGACGCCGCTGGCACCGGCTTGGGCCTGTTCATCGTCCGGCGCTTCATGCATTTCGAGAACGGCGACGTCCAGGCCCACAGCGACGGCGCGGGGCGCGGGGCAACCTTCACCGTCACCTGGCCGGCGGCGCAGGAGTCGTGATGACTGAACCCATGGGAAATGACTCCCGCATCCTTCTGGTCGAAGACGACCTGCACCTCGCCGAGGGCATGGCCGAGAACATGCGCGCCGAAGGATATTTGACGGATACCGCCCACGACGGCCAGCTCGGCCTTGAGATGGCCCTCGTCGGCGACTACGACCTGCTCGTCCTCGACGTGATGTTGCCGCAGATGGACGGCTTTGCCCTCTGCCGCGCCTTGCGCGCGCAAGGCAAGAACACGCCGGTCCTGTTCCTCACCGCCCGCGGCGATCCGCAGGACCGCGTGCGCGGTCTCGAAGCCGGCGGCGACGACTACCTGACCAAGCCCTTCCACCTCGACGAATTTCTGCTCCGCATCCGCGCCATCCTGCGGCGCTGGGAGTGGTTCAAGAAGTCGCTCACCAAACCCACCACCGGCACCACGCTCGCCTTCGCCGGCAACGAAGCCAATTTCCGCACCTTCCAGGCCCAGTCCTGGGACGGCACCACCCACGACCTCACCGAAAAAGAAGCAATGATCCTCAAAGTCCTTGCCGAGAAACCCGGCGAAGTGGTCACCCGCGACGACCTGCTCGAAAAAGTCTGGGGCTACGAAGTGTTCCCCTCCACGCGCACCGTCGACAACTTCATCCTGCGCCTGCGCAAGATTTTTGAGCGTGACCCGCACAACCCGCGCCACTTCCTCACCGTGCGCGGCGTCGGCTACCGCTTCGAACCCGCCGGCCTTCCTTCAAGCGGTGAAGCATGAGCAAACCTTTGCGCATCGGCACACGCGGCTCGGCACTTGCCCTCTGGCAGGCCAACGAAGTCGCGCGCCTCATCACGGAACAACCCGGCGCGCCGACGCCGGAGATCATCATCATCAAGACCCAGGGCGACCTCCAGCAGGAGATCCCGCTGTGGAAGACGCCGGGCCGCGGCTTCTTTACCGCCGAGCTCGACCGCGCGCAGTTGGCAAATGAAGTCGACATCGTCGTGCACAGCCTGAAGGACCTCACCACCACGCTGCCCGAAGGCTTGGCGCTCACCGCCGTGCTCTTGCGCGAAGACCCGCGCGATGCACTGGTGACGCGCACGGGCGGCGACCTCGCGTCCCTGCCCACGGGCGCCCGCGTCGGGACCAGCTCACTCCGCCGCCGCGCCTTCCTTGCCCATGCCCGCCCCGACCTTCAGCACATGGAGCTGCGCGGCAACGTGCCCACGCGGCTACAGAAGCTCGATGACGGTCAATACGACGCCATCCTGCTCGCCACCGCCGGCCTCAAGCGCCTGGGTCTCGCACACCGCATCTCGGAAAAACTCCCGACGCGTGAGTTCCCCAATGCAGTGGCGCAAGGCGCCATCGGTGTGTGCACGCGCACCGGCGACGAAGCCACCGACCGCTGGGTCCGCCCCTTCAATCACACCGTCACGCGCATCGCCGCCGATGCCGAGCGCGCCCTCCTGCGCCGCCTCGAAGGCGGCTGCCAAGTGCCCATCGGCGCGCTCGCCACCGTCAGCGAAGGCGGCATCACGCTCTACGCCGCCGCCGCCGACATCGACGGCTCCGGTTTTGTCAGCGCCGAAGATCATGCTTCGCTCACCGAGGCTGTGGCACTCGGTGAACGCCTCGCCGAAACCCTGCTCGCCAAAGGTGCGGGGCGCGTCCTCGATAAAGCCAACGAGCGCCGCCAAGCAGCGGCGCCGTAAACAAAGACTCACGCCGAAACGCGGCGCAGTAAAAGGATCTCCGATGGCCACCCCCGCTTTCCTCGCCGCCTGCCGCCGCGAGCCTACCCCACACACCCCGATCTGGATCATGCGCCAAGCCGGGCGCTACCTGCCGGAATACCGCGCGGTGCGCTCCAAGGTCGGCTTCACCGAGCTCACGCGCTCGCCCGAGCTTGCTTGCGAGGTCACTCTGCAGCCCATCCGCCGCTTCGCCCTCGACGCTTCGATCATCTTCTCCGACATCATGGTGCCCATCGAAGGCATGGGCGTGGCCCTCGAATACGCGCCGGGTCCGATCATCGGCGAAGCCATCCGCACGCAGAAGCAGATCGACGCCCTGCGCCCGCTGGTGCCCGAGCGCGACGTGCCCTTCGTCATGGACGCCATCAAGATGACGCGCGCCGGCCTGCCTGCGCATGTGCCACTCATCGGTTTTGCGGGCTCACCCTTCACGTTGTTCTCCTATCTCGTCGCCGGAAAACCTTCGAAGGAGTTTTCCGTGCCGCGCGCCTTCGCCCAAGCCGAGCCCGAAATCTCGGCCCGCCTCATGGACAAGCTCGCCGATGCGATGATCGTTTATTTGCGCGCCCAGGCCGGTGCCGGCGCGCAAGCCCTGATGCTGTTTGAATCCTGGGGCGGTCTGCTCGGCCCTCACGATTTCGCCCGCATCGCCCTGCCGCCCGTCAAGCGCATCATGGCGGGCCTCAAGGATCTCGGCGTGCCGCTGATCTATTTCGCCAATCAGTGCGGCGGCAGCCTGGAGGCCATCGCCACGCTCGATTGCGACGTTGTCGGGCTCGACTGGCGCACCTCACTTGCTGGCGCGCGCCGGACACTCGGTGCGGCCAAAGCGGTTCAAGGCAACCTTGATCCCGCTCAATTATTTGCGGCTCCCGATATTCTAAAAAAGCGCGTGGATGAGGTGTTCGCTGACGCCGGACCTGGCCC
>CANKHC010000051.1 GCA_947481595.1 Fidelibacterota bacterium | reverse complement strand
TGTCGACATCCCCCGCGACAAGCTGGTGGTGGTCACCGGCCTGTCGGGATCGGGCAAGTCGTCGCTGGCTTTCGACACCATCTATGCCGAGGGACAGCGGCGCTATGTGGAGTCCCTCTCCGCTTACGCGCGCCAGTTCTTGGAGCTGATGCAAAAGCCCGATGTGGATTCGATCGAAGGCCTGTCGCCCGCGATCTCCATCGAGCAGAAAACCACCAGCCGGAATCCGCGTTCGACCGTCGGCACGGTGACCGAGATCCACGACTACATGCGCCTGTTGTGGGCGCGCGTCGGTGTGCCCTATTCGCCGGCGACGGGGCTGCCCATCGAGGCGCAGACGGTGTCGCAGATGGTCGACCGCGTCATGGCGATGCCGGAAGGCACGCGCCTCTATCTCATGGCGCCCATGATCCGCGGGCGTAAAGGCGAATACCGCAAGGAACTGCAGGAGCTGCAGAAGAAGGGATTCCAGCGCGTGAAGGTCGACGGCACGCTGCATGAGATCGCGGATGTGCCTACCCTCAACAAGAAGCTCAAGCACGACATCGATGTAGTCGTGGACCGCATTGTGGTGCGCGACGGCATTCAGAGCCGCTTGGCGGAGTCCTTCGAAGCGGCGCTAGGTCTTGCCGAAGGTATCGCCATCACCGAGAACGCGGATGCCAAAGGTGACGCGAGCCGCACCGTATTCTCGGCCAAGTTCGCCTGTCCGGTGTCGGGCTTCACAATTGACGAGATCGAGCCGCGGCTGTTCTCGTTCAACAATCCCTTCGGCGCCTGCCCGGCCTGTGATGGCTTGGGCGTGAAGATGCTGTTCGATCCGGCACTGGTGGTTCCGGACGAAGCCCTCAGCATCGAAGACGGCGCCGTGGCGCCTTGGTCGGCATCGTCGGTGCCCTCACCTTATTACCTGCAGGCGCTCAAGGGCGTGCTCGGACACTACGGCGCGAAGATGGACATGCCGTGGAAGAAATTGCCGGCGAAGGTCAAGGACGCGATCCTCAACGGTACCGGCGACGACGAGATCACCATCAAGTTCAGCGACGACGTGCGCAAGTATGAGACACGCAAACCCTTTGAAGGCGTACTCAACAACCTGCAGCGCCGCTGGCGCGAGACCGATTCCGCCTGGATGCGCGAGGAGTTGGAGAAGTATCAGACCAGCCAGCCTTGCGAAGTGTGCTGCGGTCAACGTCTCAAACCCGAAGCGCTGGCGGTGAAGATCGACAAGAAGAATATCGCGGAAGTCTCGGAGCTCTCCATCGCCGATGCGGCCAAGTGGTTCGCCAGCCTCTCGAAGAACCTGACGGCGAAGCAGCTCGAGATCGCGCGGCGTATCCTGCGCGAGATCGACGATCGCCTGCATTTTTTGAACAATGTGGGGTTGGACTACCTCACCCTCGCGCGCAATTCTGGCACGCTGTCGGGGGGCGAAAGCCAGCGCATCCGTTTGGCCTCGCAGATCGGCTCGGGGTTGACCGGCGTGCTTTATGTGCTGGATGAACCAAGTATTGGTTTGCACCAGCGCGACAACAATCGCCTTCTCGAAACGCTGCGGCACCTGCGCGACATCGGCAACACGGTGCTGGTGGTCGAACACGACGAAGACGCAATCCGCAGCGCCGATTATATCATCGACATGGGTCCGGGGGCCGGCGTGCACGGCGGTAGCGTCGTGGCCTCGGGCGGGCTTGATGACATCTTGAAATCGAAAGACAGTCTGACCGCGGCTTACCTCAACGGCACACGCGAGGTGCCGGTGCCGGCGGAACGCCGCAAGGGCAACGGCAAGATGCTCACCGTCAAGGGTGCGCGCGCCAACAACCTCAAGAACGTGAGCGTGGACTTCCCGCTTGGCACCATGACCTGCGTCACCGGCGTTTCCGGCGGCGGCAAATCATCGCTGGTGCTGGAGACACTATATAAGGGGCTGGCCAAGCACCTATTCGGGTCGCGCGACCTGCCGGGACCGCACGACAAGATCGACGGCATGAATCACCTCGATAAGGTGATCGACATCGACCAGTCACCCATCGGACGCACGCCGCGCTCGAACCCGGTGACCTATACCGGCGCCTTCACGCCGATCCGCGAATGGTTCGCCGAACTGCCTGATGCCAAGGCGCGCGGTTACCAGCCGGGCCGCTTCTCCTTCAACGTCAAAGGCGGGCGCTGCGAAGCTTGCCAGGGCGACGGCCTGATCAAGATCGAGATGCACTTCCTGCCCGACGTCTACGTCACCTGCGACGTCTGCAAAGGCCGGCGCTATAACCGCGAGACGCTGGAGGTTCACTTCAAGGGCAAGAGCATCGCCGACGTGCTGGAGATGACGGTCGAAGAAGGGGCCGAGTTCTTCAAGGCCGTGCCCAATGTCCGCGACAAACTCGAACTCTTGAAGCAGGTGGGGCTGTCGTACATCCACTTGGGTCAACAGGCGACGACGCTGTCGGGCGGCGAAGCGCAGCGCATCAAGCTGGCCAAGGAACTGTCCAAGCGCGCCACCGGGCGCACGCTTTATATATTGGATGAGCCGACCACCGGCCTGCACTTCGAAGACGTGCGCAAACTGCTCGAGGTGCTGCACACCTTGGTCAACCAGGGCAACACCATGGTGGTGATCGAGCACAATCTCGAGGTCATCAAGACGGCCGACTGGGTGATCGACCTGGGCCCCGAGGGTGGATCGGGCGGCGGCCAGATTGTGGCGACCGGAACGCCGGAGGACGTGGCGGCGGTGAAGGCCAGCTACACCGGTCAGTTCCTCAAGGAACGCCTGAAGACGACGGCTAAGGCCAAGAAGCGGGCGTAGCGGTTGCAAAGCGAGGCGTGCGCGGGGATAGCTGGGGGAATCGTTTTGGGTACAGTTGCAGCGCAGATCGTCGATGGAAGATCGTGTGCGGATTGCACGCTCTGTTGCAAGCTGCTCGGCGTCGATGCCATATCCAAACCCCGACACGTGACGTGCGAGCATTGCGACGTTGGCAGAGGGTGCCGAATCTATGACGCACGCCCAACCGAATGCGCGCGATTCAATTGTTCTTACTTGCTCAATGAGACGCTCGGCGCGCATTGGAAACCCGCCACGTCCGGCATGGTTGTAACCTTTGAGTCCGCTTCGAATAGAACGATGATTTATGTCGACGAGGCCCACCCGAGCGCCTGGCGGCAGGAGCCCTATTTTTCGGAAATCAAGCAGTGGGCGGTCGATGCCATCCGCATCTCCGGTCAGGTCGTCGTATGGGAAGGCTTGAATGCCGTCGTGGTATTCCCGGACCGGGAGCAGAACATGGGTCAAGTCCCCGACGGCTGCGTCCTCGTCACAGCAAAAAGAGTAGATCCGTCAGGGTCTGACCCGTTCTTCCAGGCTTTCATCATGGAACAGGACGACCCAAGGGTTCAAAACCGCAGCTCAGGCGTGCGCTTCACTGTCGACAAAGCGGGCCTTTGACAACACGCAAACCCTCGTTTTCCTAGGGTTGTAACCCAAACGTGATCGCAACGCGGTGTAGTGGCGCGCCCTGGCCGTGATATACGAGCGCCGAAGCCTGACCTCCCCCGGGTTCAACAGAAGGAAAATCAAAAATGTCGCACTTCAATTCCATCGGTCGCCGCCAGATGCTGCAAGGCCTGGGCGCCGCCGCCGCCGTTTCGATGCTGCCGCGCGTTCCAGCCTTGGCCGCTGCCGCCGCGCCGCTCGCCATCACTGAGCTTAACCATATCGGTTTATTCACCGCGAAGGTCAACGAGACCCGCGATTTCTACGTGAAGCTCCTGGGCCTGCCGGCCGAAACGATGGAAAGCAACGTGCGCGTTTACGTGCGCTTCCCGGGCGGCTTCATCAGCATCAACGGCGGCCCGACGATGACCCGTCCGGCCGAATACAACCACTTTTGTCTGGGCGTGAAGGGTTTCGAAGGCAAGGACGTTCCTGGCTTGAAGGCCAAGATCGAAGCCGCCGGCTTCAAGACCAGCCCGTCCGACTCAGTCTCGCTCAACATCGTCGATCCGAACGGCATCGACGTGCAGTTGGGCCAGCCCGGCTTCACCGGCCTGGAAGGCCACCAGAAAGTCGGCGGCGGCGCTGAGGCTCCGAAGCCGACGGTCGGTCAGTTCAAAGTCTCTGAACTCAACCACATCGGCGTCTCGTCCCCAAAAGCGAACGAGACCCGCGACTTCTACATGAAGTCGATGGGCCTGAAGGCTGACACCGTGGAAGACAACAACCGCATCTACGTGCGTCTGCCGGGCGCTTCGTTCATCAGCATCAACAACTATCCGGGCATCAAGGCGCAGATCCATCACTTCGCCTTCGGTATCCCGAACTTCGACGAATCCAACACCAAGGGCATGATCGAGAAGCTGAAGGCCGCCGGTTTCGACGCCGCCCCGGCTGACGCCGTCTCGATCTTCGTGAAAGACCCGAACGGCCTCCTGGTCCAGTTGGGCAAGGCTGGCTTCACCGGCCTGGAAGACCATCCGATCAAGAAGGGCTAATCTTCGGCCTTTCAACCGGGATTTGGGCTCGCCGCGCAAGCGGCGGGCCTTTTTCTTTGGCGGGAGGCCTGTAGCGCGCGCCTTCCCAAAGGGCTAAAATCAGCCTTTCGGGGTTCACTTCTGGGAGGAAATACATGCAGCCCGTCGATCCGCGCGCCAGCCGGCGCAATTTCATTAAATATCTGCTGGCCAGTCCGCTGCTCGCCGGCGCCGCCGAGGCTTACGCGCAGGAAGGTGAACTCTCCCTGAAGTGGGAAGACCCGATGATGTGGGCGCCGCAGGACGCCGGCCAGCTGGTCGCGACCCCGCAAGCCGCCCAAAACGTTTTTGACCTCGAAGTCGTCGCACACAAGAACGTGCCGCCGGCGCACTGGGGTTACCTGACCACCGGCGCCGAAGGCGAGCATACGCTGCGCGCCAACCGCGCCGACTTCCAGCGCTTTGCGTTGCGCCCTTACCGCATGCGCGACGTGCTCAAGGTCGACACCAGCACCACGCTGTTCGGCGAGAAGCTGGACAGCCCGATCTTCATCTGCCCGACCAGCAGCAACGGCGCCTTCTTCAAGGACGGCGAACTCTCGGTCTCGCGCGCCGCCGGCAAAATGAATCACCTGCAGATGCTGTCCACGGTCGCCACCTACGGCATCGAGGAATGCATGAAGGAGCGCGGCAGCCCGATCTGGTTCCAGCTCTATGCCTCGAACAGCTACGACATCGCCAAATCGCTGGTCCAGCGCGCGGCGGATGCGGGTTGCCCAGGTGTCGTGATCACAGTCGACGTCATCTCCTCCCGCAAGAACGAGACTCAGGCCCGCCTGCGCAAACTCGACAAGCGCAACTGCCTCGAATGCCATGCGACCATGAACGGTGGTACGCCTTCGAACAAAAAGCCCAACTATTCCAAGATCACCCCGGAAATGTGGAAAGACGTGCCTCCGGGCACCGGCGCCAACATGACCTGGGAAATCGCCAAGCGCCTGCGCGATACGCAGCCGAAGATGAAGTTCATCATCAAAGGCATCCTCGACCCGCAGGACGCCGTCGATTGTGCGAAGCACGGCTTCGACGCGGTGATGATCTCTAACCACGGCGGCCGCGACGATGACGGCGGCTGGTCGACCATCCGCGCGCTCTCCGAGATCGCGCCGGCGGTGAACAAGAAGATCCCGATCCTGATCGACAGCGGCTTCCGCCGCGGCATCGACGTCGCCAAAGCCGTTGCCATGGGTGCGACGGCGGTTGGCATTGGCCGTCCGTACCTGTGGGGCCTGGGCTCCTTCGGCCAGCCGGGTGTCGAGCGCGTGCTCGAGATCCTGAACACGGAACTGCGCACCGCCGTTGGCCAAGCCGGCTGCACGTCGCTGAAGGATCTCAATCCGAAGATGATCCGGACCTAAGCGACCGTCGGATTTCAAAAATGAAACGCCGCCCCTCACCCGAAGGGCGGCGTTTTCTTTGACCCCTGTGGGAGGACACAACATGAAATTCAAAATGCTATTGATGAGAACGCTGTGCCTGGGAAGCATGATCGCCTGCGGTCTGATGGCCGGCGTCCCAGCCATGGCCGCCGACGCGGATGGAGTCCCGACGTTCAAATACGATCCGGAGTGGCCGAAGCAACTGCCTAACAACTGGACGACAGGTGTCATCGGCGCGATCTACGTCGATAAGGACGACCACGTCTGGGTCGCCACACGGCCCGGGTCGGTCAACGCCTCAGTCGAGAACTATGCCCTCGATAGCTTGGGCGATTGCTGCGCCCCTGCTCCGCCTGTGATCGAATTCGATCAGGCCGGCAACGTCGTGCAGGCTTGGGGTGCCATCCATGCACCGGAAAAGCGGCCGCCGAGCACAACGGCATACCCAGGCCCCGCCAAGGAGGTCCTGATCGGCAAGCAGGTTTCAGGACCCTACCCCGATGGCCTGTGGCCAATCTCGGAGCACGGCATTTACCTCGACTATAAAAACAACGTCTGGGTCAGCAGCCAGACCAATCCGTCGCAGGTGTTGAAGTTCAGCCGCGACGGCAAGCTCATTAAGCAATTCGGCGAAGGAAAGGAAGCTGCGTCGAGCGCCGATACCAAGAACTTCGCGGGTCCGACGCAGTTCTATGTCGATGCCGCGACCAATGAAGTCTACATCAGCGACGGTTACCGCAACCGGCGCATCATCGTGCTCGATGCCGACACCGGCGCCTTCAAGCGCATGTGGGGTGCTTATGGCAAGCCGCCCATGGATCCGCAACAGAAGGATCCCTTCGGCAGCGACCGGTCGATGGAGAACTTCTCGGTGACGCACTGCGAGATGTCCACCAACGCAGGCCTGCTCTATGTCTGCGACCGTGCCAACAGCCGCATCCAGGTGCTCAAGAAAGATGGCACCTACGTCAATGAAGTGGTGGTCGGAGAAGGCACACGGCCGGCGGCAAAGACGCACCTGGGTAACGTTTGGTCCATCGGCTTCTCGCCGGACAAGGACCAGAAATTCATGTACGTCGCCGACGGTACCAACAAGAAGATCTGGATCTTGAATCGCAAGGACCTGAAGGTGGTCGGCTCCTTCGGCAGCGGCGGCCGGCAGGGCGGTCAGTTCCAGACCATCCACGTCCTGGGCGTCGATTCCAAAGGCAATATCTATGCCGGCGAAACGCTCAGCGGAAACCGCATCCAGCGCTTTCTGTTCACGGGCATGCGCCCCGCGAATTAGCGCCGCGCCCTCAATAAAAAACGCCGCCCCTCGCAAGAAGGGCGGCGTTTTTTTTGAACTGCGGGCTACGGCAGAACCGAGTGCCAGACCATCGCGGGTGCGGCGGTGCCGGACATGCCGCCCACCGCACCGGGTCCGGCAAAGATGTCGCCGGTTTCCGCGACGGAGAATGGATCGGGCACATTGGCATACGCGCCGACGTACTCGAGCATCTCGTTGCCCTTCATGTCGCCGGGATTGCGGTCTTCGTTGAAGGTGTAGACCGGGTAGCCCTGATAGACCCACTGGCGAGTCCCGTCTTCACGCACGGCGATCTCCCACCAGCCCGAGGCTTGCGCTTTGGCGGAGGGCACCAGCGGCTTCCAGTTGTCGAGGCAATTGGCCACACAGGCAGCGGTGCCGAGGATGCGGCCCAGGCTCGGATGGCCTTTGATGCCGATGCGCACGCTGTGGCCGCCGTTGTAGGAGCGCCAACGGTCACGCTGGTAGATCGTCATGCCGTCGGTGGTGGTGAGGTTGAAGCCTTCGTAGTGATTGCGCTGAACGATGACGTTGGCCGGCATGAAGTAGCGGCTCACCAAGGCCACCTGCCAGCGGCGATCGATGCCGGCACCGACCGCGTCACCCGGCTGGGTGTCGCCGTCGAAGCTGAAAAGCGGCTTGCCTTTGTAGGCCCACTGGGAACGCTGGCCCGCTTCAATGACGGTGAAATCGCCGATGGGACGCGAGAGCTGGCCGGCAAGGACAGGACTAAAGCGGTTGAGGCACACGCCGGCACCACTGGCGGCGCAGGAGGTCTTGTCGGTGAGCGCGTCGCCGTCGAAGACATAGAGCGGCATGCCCAGACTGTTGACGAGCGCGATGCCGCCGGCGCCGACGACCTCTTCGGCCTTGATGGCTTGCGGCGTCACGGCACCCTCGCCCGGCACGAAGGCCGCGGCTTTCCATTCGGCCGTTCCAACGCCTTTTGCCTGGCCGATCTCGGTGTCCTGCGCATTGGCGTACAGCGGCTTGCCGCGCACGGCCCACTGCCTGCTGCCGTCTTCGCGCTTGATGAGAGTCCAGTCGCCGAAAGCCTTGGCGTCTTTGGCGGCGAGGACCGGCGGCCAAGCTTTGGCGCAATCGCCGGTGCAGGTCGCAACGCCGGCGGCGTCCTTATCGTAGGTATAGAGGCTCATGCCGCGCGCATCGGCGTAGACCATCGGCGGCATGGGCGGAAGCTTGGCGGCGGCCTTCTTTTCCTCATCGCTGGCGTCGCGGCGCGCCTGTTTCTTGAAAGTCATCTGCAGCGTGATGCCGGCCGGCGTGGTCAGCGGGGCATCGATCACCGCCCTCTTGGCGAGTTGCGGTTTGGCCTTGGCCGGCGGGCGAATCACTTTCGCCGGCAGCGCCTCGATCATGTAGGCCGCGGAGATGTCCCGGTTCTCGCCGGTTTTGGGATCGGGATTAGCATCGGCGCCGCGCTTGAGCGCGTACCAGACCGAGGGCGCGTCCTGCGAGTGCACGTATTCATTCGAAAAGCCGCGGGAGGCGACGGCGAAATAAACGTGGACCCAGCGCTGATAGCCGCCGACGAGGCCCTTGAGCGAACCGTCGGCATTCATCTTGAATTTCATGCGCGCACCGCGCAGTGAAAGGTCGGACGCAAGGCCGAAGTCGTCGCCCATGAAATTGATCTGCGTCACGGGTTCGGTGACCAGCGTGTCGCCGACCACTTTCGCCTTCACTTCAAGGTGGGCGCGCGAGCTGGGATCGGCCTCGAAGGTCATGTTGACGCGCGGATGTTCGCCGGTGGCGTCGCGGGGTGCCGTCTGCAAGGCGCGGTCGAAAATGACTTTGGCGTCGTCGCCTTCGCGCTCGACGGTGATCAGCCAGGCGGGCATGCGGTCACGCAGCACGTCCCAGACGTATTCGGAATAGACCGAACGGGCCCCCGGCGCACTCGGGCGATAGCTGCGGATGCAGCCCACGGTGCGGTAAAGCTCGTTGTCGATGCCCGCTTCATGCGTGTCCGGGTCTTCGAAGGATTTCTCGTTGGCGCCGCGGCCGTCGAGGTTGAAGCCCCAGGCGTACTTGCCTTCGATGGTCAGGTTGCCGGGATCGGGGGCGGTCGAGGGGTTTTCGTAGACATTGCTTTTGCCGTCGCCGCGGATGATGGCGACCGGCGACCACGGGCCCACGCCCGGACCCGGGAAGCCGTCGAGCAGGCGGTCCACTTCCTCCTTCGGCTTGCCCATGCGCGTAAAATCGCGGCGGTAAAACTCGACGGAGGACGGGTTCAGGCCCTTGGGGCAGTCTTCGGGACCGCCGTAGTAATTGGCCATGTAGAACCAGTCGACCACGTAGCTTTTGGTCTCGGCGGCGCCCGCAGCGGCAGCCGAAAGTCCGACCAGGCCGACGGCCCCGAGCAAACGGCGCAGGTGTCCAAAAAGGCTGTGAGCCATAGTCCAGTTCTCCCAAAGCAGTCCGACGTGAGTGTAGCGCGCGGGAGGCGATTTTGCGAAGGCGAACCGGGCTTTGTTACCCGTCGAAAGCCCCTGATTTCCGCTCCGAAGACGCAACAAAACGTTGCCATAACAGGCCCGTACCCCAGGCCATGGCCACCAAGAGCACCAGGAAAAACAACCAGCGGAAGGTGGACGCGAGGCCGGCGGTGGTGATTTCCGGCCATGGGAACTGTGCCAAGACACCGTAGCGCTCGACCATCCAATGCCAAGCGGTATGGGCGACGAAGGCCGAAATGATGATCGTGCCGATGCGCTCGGCGACGACGTAGCGGAAAAGGAGCTCAAGCACGGGGATCATCAAGGCGAGCACCAAGAGCTGGCCCAGCTCGACGCCGACATTGAAGGAGACCAACGAGGTCAGCAGATGCGTGCCGGCGAACTGTAGCGTGTGCTGGAGAACGAACGAAAAGCCGAAGCCGTGGATCAGCCCAAACATGAAGGTGACGAACCAACGCCGCTGCACCTGCGGAGCCACGATGTTCTCAAGGGCCATGTAGATGATCGACAGCGCGATCAGGGTTTCGATCAGCGGCTGGAACCAGCCCACATCCGGCGCATATCCAAAAGCCGACGCGATCAAGGTGATCGAATGGGCGACGGTGAAGGCGGTAGCGATCGGAATGATGGTACGCGCCCGGCGGAAGGGGATCACCAGACACAGCAGAAACAGGAGATGATCGGTGCCGTCGAGGATGTGGTTGAAGCCATCGACGACGAACCGCGCCGCGGCCTGAGTCCAGCGCGGGTCGAGTTGCACCACGCCGGCGTCGGCTTGGAGTTCGTAGACGCGTTCGGTACCCCCGGACGGCAGGAAGCGGAGTGCGGTGACGGTCTTCAAGGAAAAGCGGTCGAAGGCCGCATGAATCGCGAAATGCGACGTCTCGGAGGTGACGCGGTATTCCAACAGCACATCGAGGATGCCCTGTTCCCAGAAGATCGTGGTCTCCGGCGGCAGCGGCGCACCGGTGACATGGGCGAGCGCCGTCTCAAAGCTGTCGAAGGACTTGTCGGATTCAAGCGACATTTGCACCGCGGCGATTGTTGGCGCCGTGAGCAGCTTGTCTTCTTCGTAGATGGTGAGGTTGTTCACCAGCGCGGCGTTGGCAGCGTCGCGCAATGACGGGTCGATCTTCGTGAGATCGACGAAATCGCGCTCGATGCGCGGGTATTCCACATCCTGAACCGCCCGGAGCGGCAAGCGGACCAACACGCGCAAGGTCTGTCCCTGCGGTTTAAAGAAGGTCCGGACCGTTATGTCAGAAGGAATGTCGTGCGCGAAAGCAGGCGCGGCAAATAACGTGAACGCCAGAAATAGCAACGCCAACCGGCCAAAAAGACCGGTTGGCGCGCTGAAGAACAGCTGACTACCTAGAAGCAGGCCAGACCCCCGCCGCGCCTTGGTTCTGCGAGGTCACGGGGCCGACGCCTTTGAACAGGAAACGCTGCACGCGCTTACCTTCGTAGGTTTCGGTCGTGTAGATGTTGCCCTTGGAGTCCGTGGCGATGCTGTGCGCGCCATAGAACTGGCCCGGCTGACGGCCGCCGTCGCCGAAGTTGGTGAGCTCTTTCAGCGTCTGGCGGTCGACGATCTTCACTTTCTCGTTCACGCCGTCGGCGATGTACATGTAGCGCTGCTCGGGATCCTTCGAGAAGGCGACATCCCAGACCGAGCCGGCGTTCTTGGTGTCCTTGGTGTAGACCTGTTCCTTGATGAACTTGCCCTGCGGCGTGAACACCTGGATGCGGTTGTTCACACGGTCGCAGACGTACAGCTGCTGATCGTTCGACAGATCGGCGCAGTGCACGGGGTTGCGGAACTGCTGCGCCAAAGGCGCGGCCGGATCGTAAGCCGGCATCGGCGCGTCGTCCGGCTTATTGCCGTAGGCGCCCCAGAAGCGCTTCATCTTGCCGGTGTCGCCGTCGAGCACCGCGACGCGCTTGTTGAGGTAACCGTCGGAGATGTAGGCCTCGTTGGTTTTCGGATCGACGGTGATCTTGGCGACGCGGCCAAAGCTGACCTGGTCAAGGCTGCCGCCGACAAAGCCCGCGACGTCACCTTCGTTGCCGCCAGCTTTGGCGCCTTCCTTGCGGCGAGCACCCTTCTTGCCGTACTGGGCCAAGAACTTGCCGTCCTTGGTGAACTTCAGGATGTGGGAGTCAGGACCGCCGTTGCCGCCGATCCAGACGTTGCCTTTGTGATCGATGAAGATGCCGTGGTTGGAATCGGGCCACTCGTAGCCCTGGCCCGGACCGCCCCAGTGACGCAGCAAATTGCCGGCCTGGTCGAATTCCAGCACCGGCGGCGCGCCGGCGCAGCATTCGCCGTCCTTGGTCTCTAAGGTCTTTTCAGCAGCGGCCAAAGTGGCCGAGGTGCGGTGGACGATCCAGACGTGGTCGTCGCTGTCGACCCAGACGCCGATGGCGGAGCCGAGCACCCAATGGTTCGGGAGCGGCTTGGGCCAAAGCGGATCGACTTCGAATTTCGGCGCCATGTCGCCGGCGGGGGCCGCGGCAGTGGCGACCTTCTCCATGGTCAGCGAAGCGGCGCCAAGCCCTACCAGTAGGGCTGCGAAAGCGCCCCCGACGAGCCAGTTGCGGTTGCGGCTGAAATTCGAAAAACGCGGCATATTCCCCTCCCAGAGGTAATGGTGCCCCACTATAGCAACTCCCTAAGTCCATAAACCAGTGCGGAAAATCGCTTTTCGACCCTTGCCTTGGAAGGGCCACTCTCGCGCTATACCAAGATTCGCCAAGTCTCTATATTCAGCCTTGGGAGGAGCCGGGCATCGTGCCTGGGTCCAGTCAATGGGGTGGGTCAAATGGGTCTTTCCAAGCGCGTAATCAGCCGGTTGAAGGCTAGCTGTGTCCTCGCCAGCCTGGCGCTGGTGCCTCAGGTCTGGGCGGCCGACGCGGTCCCGCCAGCCCCTGCGGGGAGCGACTGGCGCTATTACGGCAGCGATGCCGCCAGCACCAAGTATTCGCCCCTCTCCCAGATCAACAAAGACAACGTCAAGAATCTGAAGATCGCCTGGCGCTGGAAGAGCGAGAATTTCGGACCACGCCCGGAATTCAATATGGAAGAGACGCCGCTGATGGTCGACGGCGTGCTCTATTTCCTAGCGGGTACCCGCCGCAACGCCGTGGCGGTCGATGCCGCCACCGGTGAAACGCTCTGGACCTACCGCCTGGATGAAGGCCGCCGCGGCCAGTTGGCGCCGCGCCTCAATCACCGCGGCGTAGCTTTCTGGACCGACGGCCAAGGCGCCAAGCGCATCCTCTACATCACGCCCGCCTATCAGTTGGTGGCCCTCGATGCTGCCACCGGCAGGCCCGTGGACGGCTTCGGCGAAAAGGGCATCGTCGACCTCTACAAGGACTTCGATCAACCGGAGCCGGAGAATGGCCGCATCGGTTCCAGTTCGCCGCCCATCGTGGTCGGCGACGTTGTCGTCGTCGGCGCGGCGCTGGAATCGATCCCGCGCTCGAAGGAAAACGTGAAGTCCTACGTGCGCGGCTACAACGTGCGCACCGGCAAGCGGGAGTGGATTTTCCACACCATTCCGCAGAAGGGTGAGTTCGGTTACGACACCTGGAAAGACGGTTCCGCCGAGTACACCGGCAACGCCGGCGTCTGGACGACCATGTCAGCCGACCCCGAGCTGGGCTATGTCTATCTGCCGATCGAGACGCCCACCAACGACTACTCCGGCATTACCCGTCCCGGCGACAACCTGTTCTCGGAAAGTCTGGTCTGCCTGGATGCCAAGACCGGCAAGCGCGTCTGGCACTTCCAAATGGTCCATCACGGCATCTGGGACTACGACGCGCCGTACCCTCCGATCCTGCTCGACATCAAGCAGAACGGCAAGATCGTCAAGGCGGCGGCGCTCGTCACCAAGCAGGCCTTCGTCTACACCTTCGACCGCGTCACCGGCAAACCGATCTGGCCGATCCGCGAGCGCAAGGTGCCGAAGTCGAAGATCCCCGGCGAGATCACCTCGCCGACCCAACCCTACCCAAGCCTGCCGGCCCCCTTTGACGAGCAGAACTTCTCGGTAGAGAACCTGATCGACTTCACGCCGGAACTGCGCAAACAAGCGCTGGAGATGATCAAGGACTATGACCTCGGCGGCATCTTCACGCCGCCGACGCTGCCCGGCGACGGCAAGAAGGGTCTGCTCAAGCTGCCCTCCTCCACCGGCGGCGCCAATTGGCAGGGCGGTGCGGCCGATCCGGAAACCGGCATTCTCTATGTCGCCTCCGGCACCAATGTCGGCGGCCCGATCCCGGTGGTGCATCCCGGCGAAAAGGTACAATACGAGAAGACCGACGCCATCACACCGCCGGGAGATACTGAACCGCGCTTCTGGGGTCCGCAAGGCCTGCCGCTGGTGCGCCCGCCTTACGGCCGCATCACCGCCATCGACATGAATACCGGGCAGCACAAGTGGATGATCGCCAACTCAGACACGCCGGATTGGATCAAGAACCACCCGGCGCTCAAAGGCGTGAACATCCCGCGTACAGGCTCTTACGAACACTCGGGCATCATGGTGACCAAGACCCTCTTGTTCACCGGCGAAGGCGCCGGCCTCTATGCCGCGCCGTCCTTCAACGGCGGCAACAAGCTGCGCGCCCATGACAAGGCTACCGGCGAGATCATCCACACCTTTGAGCTGCCGGCGAACCAGACCGGCATCCCCATGACCTACGCGGTGAACGGCAAGCAGTTCATCGTCGTCGCCGTGGGTGCGCGCGGTAAGCCGGGCGAACTGGTTGCCCTCACCGCGGAGTAAGAGAGATCATATGTCGCTGAAAGCAGTTGTCGTTACCGCGTTCGTTTCTGTTGTTTCTTTCAGCACAATGGCGACGGCCGCCGACGGAGCGGAACCCCGCTCCGTTAAAAGCGGCGTCTACAGTGCCGCCCAGGCCAAGCGCGGCGAAGACCTGATCTATCTCGAGTGCGCGAAGTGCCACTCGGCGACGCTGCTCGGCGGCGAGAACAACTCACCGCCGCTGGTGGGCGCGCCCTTCCAGGATCGCTGGAAAGGCAAAACCCTGGGCGAGCTGTTCACCAAGATGGTCACGACCATGCCCAGCGACGATCCGGGTAGACTGAGCAAACGGGAGTTCGCCGACCTCTTGGCCTATATCCTGCTTGCCAACAAATATCCGGCGGGGACGACAGATTTGCCGGCGACGCCTGAAGCGCTGGCGCTGATCACCATCGAACCGTAGCATCGAAATAGAGATCGCTGATGGACAACGAGGTGCAACTGAAGCTCGGGCACGTCCCGCTCGAGGCGGTGTGTGCCGAGCAGGGCCAACCTTTCATCCACATATCACCCGGCAATAAGGACCTGACGCGCACGCTCAAGTGTTTTGGCGGCGATATACAGGCGCCATACCGGGCAACTCCGATGTACTGCGGGCGCGTGCGCGATGTCGTCATTTTCGGACGGTCGTATATCACATACGAACCCGGGCTCGCCGTGTTGCGGGGCCAAGCGCACCGCGACCACGATATCGGCGAATTCGTGCGCTTCTATGTCAACGACATCATGCAAGAGCAGCGTTCACGACCCGAAGTTATGGAGGAGTGCTGCTTCTTGGGTGGGCAGAACAACTTCGGCCACTTCATCTTTGATTTCTTATGCCGCCTGCCGGCTTTTGAACGGGCGGGTGTATTGCATCGCTTTCCTCTCGTCGTCCATGATGACCTCGACGATGTCTGGCTGTCCTTCCTTGAGCTGTACGGCGTGGCGCGCGAGCGCATCATAAAAGTTCCGAGATTGCCGGCCTCGCATTACAAGAGCGATTGGATCACCGCCTGCCCCAACGTTTACACCTCGGATACATACTCGTTTTGGGACGATGGCATTCACGATATGCGGCGGAAGCTCCTGGCCAATAGCGGCGGCGTGGGACCGGAAAAAGTCTTTCTAGGCCGGCGCGGCGCACGGCACCGCCGCCTGGTCAACGAAGACGAGCTTTGGGCTTTTTTAGAGTCGCGTGGTTTTGCGTATCCCGATTTTACCGGCCTTACGGCAGCCGAACACATTCGACAGGTGAGATCGGCAAAAGTGATCGTGAGCATCGCGGGCGCGGGCTCAACGATCACATACTTCGCACCTGAGAATTGTGCGATCATTGAACTGTGTCCGCCAGGCATTGCCGGCGGATTCGCATCCCTCGGCGGCGCCACTGTGATCGGGCAGACGTTTGGCCGCATTCCCACGGAAATCGTGAAGGACGATACAAAGCAAATGATAGACTTTGATATGACAATCGATATCGCCGTAGTCAGCCAAATTGTCGACGGAGAACTCCGGCGGCAGGGAATTTAGGTCCACAGCAAGACCATCCAATGGAAAACCAGCCGCTCCAGTTTGGGACGCCTCAGCTTGGGAACGTGACTCTCGAGCAAGTGTGTGCCGAGCAAGGCGAGCCTTATATTGCGGTATCGCCCGGCAACAAGGATCTGATGCGCACGCTGAAGACCTTCCGCGGGGACGTGGAGGTGCCGTACCGGGAAACCGCCATGTATTGCGGACGCGTGCGCGACGCCGTCATCTTCGGGCGCTCGTATGTCACCCATAAGCCCGGTAGCGGTGTGTTCATGGGTCAGTCGCCGCGCGACTACGAGGCCCAGGAATTCGCCGATTACTACGCCAGCGAAATCACCATGGAGCAGCGCCCCCGACCGCAGATCGCCGAGGAGTGCTGCTTTTTAGGCGGAATGACCGGAACGGATAAATTCTTCGGCCATTTCATCTTCGAATTCCTATACCGCCTGCCGGCCTTTGAACGGGCGGGCCTATTGCAGCACCTGCCGGTCGTCGTCCATGAGGAAATACCCGACGAGTGGATATCCTTCATCGAACTGTACGGCGTGCCGCGCGAACGCATCATAAGGGTGCCGAGAATGCCGGCGGCGCAGTACAAGAGCGTATGGGTAACGCCATGTCCATTCGTGAACATCGTGGAGACCTACGCGTTTTGGGACGACGGCGTGCACGATGTACGCCGAAAGCTCTTCGCCAAGACCAGCGGGACAGGACCGGAAAAGGTTTTCCTCGGGCGGCTGGGTGCAAAACACCGGCGCGTGGTCAATGAAGGCCAGCTCTGGGCCGCCTTGAAGGCGCGAGGATTTGTCTACCCCGACTTCACCGGCCTGACGGCAAGCGAACAGATTCGGCTCGTGAAATCCGCAAAAGTGATCGTGAACGTCTTCGGTTCCGGTACCATCATGACGCACTTCGCGCCCGAGAATTGCGCGATCATTGATCTGTGCCCGCCCCACCTTGCGGGTGGATTCGGCGCGCTGGGCGGCGCCGCCGTGATCGGTCAAATATTTGGCCGCATTCCGACCGAAGTCGTGAAGGACAAGACCAAGCGGAAGATGGATTTCGATATGAAAGTTGATGTCCCCCTGATCAGCAAAGTTGTCGACGAAGAGCTTCGGCGGCAGGGCATTTAGGTCCGAAGCAAACGTAATCAATGGCAGACCAGAAACCCCTCCAGCTCGGACAGAACTCCCTCAAGGACGTGTGCGCCGAGCAGGGCGAACCCTTTGTCCCGGTATCTCCCGGCGACAACGATCTTGTGCGCACGCTCAATTCACCGCGCGGGCCCGTGCAGCTGCCGTACCGGGCAACGGCCATGTTTTGCGGACGCGTGCGCGACGCCGTCATTTTCGGGCGGTCATATGTGACCCACAAGGCCGGTACCGCTGTATTTCTGGGTCAGTCGCCGCGCGATTACGATGTCCAGGAATTTGCC
>CANKHC010000050.1 GCA_947481595.1 Fidelibacterota bacterium | reverse complement strand
GCCCTGCGCATCAAGGCCGGCCTTCATGCTGTGATAGTACATCGGGCGGTAACGCCCGCCCTTGATGTCGTCTTCGCGGGTCCAGATGAGTTTCACCGGTGTGCCAGGCATGGACTTGGCGACTTCGACGGTCTCGACCATGAAGTCGGAAGCGAAGTTGGCGCGGCGCCCGAAGCTGCCGCCGGACATCATGGAGTTGATCGTCACCTGTTCAGGCTTGAGGCCGAGGGTGCGCGCGATATTGGCTTGATCCACCGTCTGGAACTGACAACCGGCCCAGACTTCGCAGGCGCCGTCCGTGACCACGGCGACCGCGTCGAGCGGCTCCATGGGCGCGTGGGCGAGATAAGGGAACTCGAACTCGGCACTGACAGTCTGCGCGGCTTTGGCTAACGCGCCGGCAGCATCACCGTCTTTGCGTGCTTGTTGGCCGGGCTTTTTCGCGAGTTCTTTGAATTCCGCGAAGATCTGCGCGGTCGAGCGGTGCTCGGCTTTGCTTTCATCCCAGGTGATTTGCAGGGCGTCGCGGCCCTTCTTGGCGGTCCAGAAAGAGTCGGCAACGACAGCTACACCTGAGGAGATGGGCACAACGGAGCTGACGCCTTTGATCTTCTTGGCGGCGGTGTCGTCGATGCTTTTTACCGTGGCACCGAAGCGCGGCGGGTGAGCGACGGCGGCGTAGACCATACCAGGACGGACGACGTCGAGCGCGTACTGCGCCGTGCCGTTGATCTTGCCGGCGCCGTCGAGGCGCGGCAGCGTCTGGCCGATCAGTACGAAATCTTTCGGGTCTTTGAGTTTGACCTCGGTGGGCGCGGTGAGCTTTCCGGCGCGCTCGGAGAGTTCGCCGAAGGTGGCCGTGCGGCTGCTGGCGGCGTGACTGACCACGCCCTTGGAAACGGTGATTTCGGCGGCGGGGACTTTCCAGGTTTGCGCGGCAGCCTGGACCAGCATCGCGCGGGCCTTGGCGCCGACGGTGCGGAGCTGCACGAAGGAATTGGCGACGGCGGTGCTGCCGCCCGTGCCTTGCATACCGAAGGCGAGGTTCTTGTAAGTGGCGGCGTCGGCGGGCGCGAAAGCGAAGCGCATCTGCGACCAGTCAGCATCGAGTTCTTCGGCGACGAGTGTGGGCAGGCCGGTGGTGACACCCTGGCCCATTTCGAGATGCTTGATCATCACGGTGACGGTGTTGTCGGGGGCGATTCGCACGAAGGCATTCACATCGGTGGGAATGGCATTGGCGGCGGGAGCTGCACCTTCGGCGGCAAACAGACGGCGCGCCGGCGTGAAGGTGAAGGCGAGGACGAGGCCGGCACCCTTGAGGAGATCGCGGCGGCTGGGAGCCAGCGGCGCGTCTTGGGCGACGGAGAAAATATGTTTGTTCATGGCGGGCTCCTATACCGACGCCGCGGCGTCGTGGATCGCCGCGCGGATGCGGTGATAGGTCGCACAGCGGCAGATGTTGCCGCTCATGGCGTTGTCGATGTCGGCGTCGGTGGGTTTGGGCTTGTCGGTGAGCAGAGCGACCGCCGACATGATCTGGCCCGACTGGCAGTAGCCGCATTGCACGACGTTGAGTTTCTGCCACGAGGCTTGCACCGCTTCCGCGGTTTTTCCGGAAAGACCTTCGATGGTGGTGACGTTGGCGCCGGCGACGGCGGAGATCGGCACCGAGCAAGAGCGCGCCGGCATGCCTTCGATGTGCACGGTGCAGGCACCGCATTGGGCGATACCGCAGCCGAACTTGGTGCCGGTGAGACCGGACTTCTCGCGGATCGCCCAGAGCAGCGGCATGTCGGGGTCGACGTCGAGGGTGACGGCTTGGCCGTTGAGGGTGAACGACACGGACATGGTGATTCTCCTGCGCGGAAGGCTAAAGCGTTGGCGCCATTATATATCTGTGCGCGCCCGGGGAGCTGCGCCTTCTTTTACATAGCTGCTTCTCCGCGGCACGATATGTCCGCGCGGAGCGTTCGCTTGTGATTCCTTGCTTTTATTTCGCAATGTGTATATTTGCATTTGTACAAGGTATCGACTTCCGCCAAGGATAAGAAGCCCATGGACGACAGCCGCCCCCAGACCGAAGCCGTTTCCGCGACGTCCGCCCCCGCCGCCCGTACGGCCGGGCCGCTGCAGCGCGTGTTGCGGGTGGTCGCCCTGCTTGTGCTGTTGGGCGGGGCCGCCGGCGGTTATGTGCTGTACCGCCAGGCGGAGAGCTATCCGTCCACCGACGACGCCTACATCCAGGCCCATGTGGTGCAGATCGCGCCGCAGGTCTCGGGGCCGGTGAAGAGAGTCCACGTCGTCAACAATCAACGTGTCGCTGCTGGTGCGCCGCTGTTCGACGTGGACAGCGCGCCGTTTCAGATTGCGGTGGAGGCCGCCCAGGCCGCCTTCGACGAAGCGGTCGAGAATGTGGGCGCCAGCGGTGCCGGTGTGAAGGCGGCCTCGGCGCGGGTACGCGAGGCGGAGGCGGCCGTGGCCAATGCGCGGCGCGACGCCGGGCGCGGGCGGGCTCTCGTGGAATCGGGCAATCTTTCGGCAGCGGGTTTGGACTCGCGTGAGGCCGCGTTGAAGCAAGCCGAGGCAGCGAGCGAGGCGGCCATGGCCGAACTGGACCGCGCGCAGCAGCAATACGGTGCTTCCGGCAAAGAGAATGCCCGCCTGCGCGCCGCCAGTGCGGCGCTGCGCAAGGCGCAGCTGGATCTCTCGTACGCCGAAGTGCGCGCGCCGGATTCCGGCTGGGTGTCCGATGTGGAATTGCGCGAAGGATCTTTCGTCACCATGGCGCGGCCGGTGTTCGCGCTGGTGGAAGACGCCGAGTGGTGGGTCGATGCCCACTTCAAGGAGACCGACATCGACCGCATCAAAACCGGGCAGCCCGCGACGGTGGAGATCGACATGTATCCGGACGTGAAGCTGCACGGCGTGGTGGAGTCGATCAGCGCCGGATCGGGGGCGACATTCTCGATGCTGCCGCCGGAGAACGCCACCGGCAATTGGGTGAAGGTGACGCAACGCTATACGGTGCGGGTGAAGATCGCAGACCGGCCTTCGGACACCAGCCAGTCCTTGCGCGTCGGTGCGAGTTCGCGCGTCGAGATCGACACGACCAAATGATGTGAGGCCGCCATGGCCACTGCCACGCTCGCACCCGCAGACGATCTGCCCCAGCTGAAGGGTTTCGCCAAGTTCGCCACCGTGCTCGCGGTGATGATGGCGATGATGCTTGAGATGTTGGACATGACGATCGTCAACGTCGCCATGCCGCATATGATGGGTAGCCTGGGCGCCACGTCGGATCAGATCATCTGGGTGCTGACCTCTTATATGATCTCCTCAGCCGTGGTGATGCCGCTCACCGGTTATCTGAGCGGCAAGCTGGGGCGCAGGCGGCTGCTGCTCACGGCCATCACCGGTTTCATGTTGGCCAGTGCGGCGTGCGGCGCCGCGCAAACCCTGGGCGAGTTGGTCGCCTTTCGTCTGATCCAAGGCATGATGGGTGCGACGCTGGCACCGCTGTCGCAAGCGGTGATGATGACGGTGTTCTCGCGCCAGAACCGCGGCAGCGCCATGGGCATCTGGGGGCTGGGCATGATGGTGGTGCCGGTGCTGGGACCGACCTTGGGCGGTTTCATCACCGACAGTCTCAACTGGCGCTGGGTGTTTTATATCAACGTGCCGCTGGGCACCGTCGCCTTGCTGCTCGCATCAGCGTATGTGCCGGATGTGCCGGCGAAGCCGACAAAGACGGACTTTGTGGGTCTGACACTGCTCATCCTCGCCGTCGGCGGGCTGCAGTTGACGCTTGATCTCGGTAATTCCCACGACTGGTTCAACTCGCTGCTGATTCAGGCCCTGGCGCTGACCGCCGTCACCGCCGCCATCCTGTTTGTCGGACATTGCTGGGACCGGCCGGGCGCCATCGTCAACCTCGCGGTTTACCGCGACCGCAACTTCGTCGCCTCGTCGCTGCTGATGGTCAGCTTCGCCATCGGCATGTTCGGGATCATGACGCTGCTGCCGCTCATGTTGAGCACGGTCATGCATTACCCCGCGAATGTTGTCGGCGAAGTCATGGCGCCGCGCGGATTGACGATGGGCATTCTGATGATCCTGATCGGCCGCCTGTCAGGCAAGTTCGACCCGCGCGGGATGATGCTGTTCGGCGCCTTGATTCTCGCCGGGGGTACGTTCTTCTACACGCTGTTTCCCGCCGAGGTCAGCCCGGGCTGGGTGATGCTTCCCGGCATCCTCCAAGGCATCGGCATGTCACTGTTCTTCATCCCGTCAGCCATGCTCGCCTATGAAACCCTGCCGCGTTCGATGATCGAAGGGGCGAGCGGTCTATTCGCGCTGACGCGCACGATTGGCGCATCCGTCGGCACGGCCTTCATTGGCTTGATGCTAGCGCGGCGCGGCGAATATCACTGGCAGGTGCTGGGCCAGCACGTCACACCCTATAGCGGCAACGTGCAGAACTGGCTGGCCGAGCGCGGCACGGCCATCGGCGATCCGGGTGCTGCACCGGCGCTCTACGGCGCGGTGATGAAGCAGGCGCAGTTGCTGGCCTTCGGCGATATGTATGCGCTGGTGACGGCGATCATTCTGGCGATCGCACCGCTGGTGATTCTGATCCGGCGTAAGCCTGTGACCCCCGTGCAGCCGGCGGCGTAGCTAGGGCTGCGCCCGCGTCAGATCGATCAGGCGCGGCGGATGGCCGCAGGCTTCCACGAAACGTAAGAGATCGGCGGTCTTGATCGCGGTGGTCATGGTGTTGATCAGCGGGTGGGCGTTGATGATGTCCCCTCGCATCATGCCGGCATCGAGAATGAGCTGAACCGCGCGGGCGTGATCGTTAATTACGGCGAAGGGCGTGACCGAACCGGGCGTGACGCCGAGGACGCGCATGAGGCGGTCCGGGGAACCGAACGATAGGCGCGCGGCACCGATCACGTCGGCAAGCTTCTTGAGATCGATCGGCAAGTCGAACGGGACCACCACCAGCCACATCTTCTTCTTGGCGTCGGCGAAGAACAGATTCCTCACATTCACACCGGGTAGATGACCCACATGGGCCGCCAGCTCTTCCGCCGTATGCACGGCAGGATGATCGAGGGTGGTGCTGGAGATATTGAGTTCGGTGAGGCGCGCGAACAGATCGGCCGGTGTGGCCGGAGCCATATCCGTCATAGGGTCATGGCCAAATCAGCGACGATGGCGCCGGGCAGTCGCATGGAGCGCGTCGAACGTGCTTCGTAGGTGTCGGTGGACAGGCGGAGATCGCGTTCGGCGGTCAGCGCCAGCAGGTTCTCGCCCAGCATGCGGTAGATGGTGTCGTCGAAGCGCATGACGTTCAGCGGTGCGACGATCTCGCCGTTCTCGACCCAGAACGTCGCGAAGCGCGTCATGCCGGTCATGCGGCAGGCGTTGCGGTCGGAGTAGTTGAGATACCAGAGATTGCCGACGTAGATGCCGGTGCCGAGGTCCTTGAGAATGTCGGCGGTTTGCAAGCTTCCCGGGGCCATTTCGAGGGCGGCGGGGCTTTCGGAACCGTCGGCACCGTTCTGCGGCGCGCCAAACTCGGCGGCGGACCGGGGGCTAGCGAGGCAGTCCTTGTAGACGCCGTTTTCGATCAGGGTGACGCGCTCGGGTTTGACGAAGCCCTCTTCCTGAAAACCTGCGGCAAGGCCGTCCTTGTTGTTCTCGATCAAGGTGACGGAGGGACTGAGTTTTGTGCCCTCTTCCACCATCTTGAGCAGCGGCGTGGTGGCGGTGCGGTGATCGGCCAGGCCAAAGCCGCCCCAGCTCAGCATCGACATCAGTTCCTCGACCGCCGCGGGGGCCAAGAACACTTTGTATCTGCCGGGGGCGATGGTCTTGGCAGGACGCGCAAGGGCGGTAAGGCGGGCTTTGGCGGCGTCGGCGCGGGCGGTGAAGGCCGCGGCGTTCCACGCGGTGCCGGCGTGGGACATCTTCACGGCTTTGTCACCGTAAAGATAAAAACTGGCGTCGATGTTGAAGGCCTGCACCGTGTCCCAATTGCGCTGACCGTAGCTGTTGGCGAAGCCGCGGTGGATGGGGCCGGCGGCATAGAAGCCGACGAGATCGTGGCCGGCGCCGGCCGCCAGCACGGCGGCGACACCTTCTTCCGGCGTGGCGAGTGCTGCGGGCAGCACACGTGTGGTGGCTTGCGGCGTGGTGTTGATGAGGAAGTGAGGATCCTCGGCGCTATCTGCCAGCACGTCGCGCAGGCGTGCGACGGCCTGCTTCACCGCATCGGCGTCGCCCACGGGTTCATTGGTCAGCGTCAGAGATTGCGCGGCATGGCGGCGACCGTCGAAGAGTTCGAGATGCAGGTAGCGCTGCTCGACCGCACCGGCCTGGCGTACGGCCGAGCGGTTGAAGCGCACGAAATCAGAGCGCTCGCCGGAGAAATTGGCGAGGAAGCCTTCGTTACCTTTAAGCGCGGACTGCGCGACGTCGGCGAGCGCGGCGAACTGTTCTTGCATCAACCGCCGCCGAAGACTTGGACGTCGGCGAAGAGTCCGGGCGGGGACGCATGGCCGACGCGGATGGCTTGATTGGGCTCGCCTTTGCCGCAGGTCGGCGTGCCGAGCACTTCGACCGTGGCGGGGTTGCCGAGACCTTTGAGGTTGCGCCAGAAGGTCGCTGAGATGCCGCGGTAGTTGGGGTTCTTGACCACCGCGCCGATTTGGCCGTCCTTGATCACGCGCGCGCGTTCACAGCCGAATTGGAATTTATTGCGGCTGTCGTCGATGGACCAGGAGGTGTTGGTCTGCATGACGATGCCGTTCTCGATGGAAGCGACGAGGTCGGCGTGCGTGGCCTTGCCCGGCTCGAGGTTGAGGTTGGCCATACGGTCGATGGCGGGACGGTTCCAGCTGCAAGCGCGCGCGTTGGCGACGCCGGCGGCGTTGGCGCGCGCTTGGCTGAAGGCGCCACCCAAAGGCCTTTGAAGGATGCCGTCCTTAATGAGGAATTGACGCTCGGCACGAGTCCCTTCGTCGTCGAAGGCGTAAGACGCCGCCTCGCCCGCCACGGTGGGGTCGAAGGTGATGTTGAGCAGCGGGGAGCCGTATTGATAGCTGCCGAACATATCGAGCGTGACGAAGCTGGTGCCCGCGTAGTTGCGCTCGTCGCCGAGGATGCGGTCGAGCTCCAGCGGATGACCGATGGATTCGTGGATCTGAATGTACATCTGATCGGGTTCGAGCAGCAGGTCCATGACACCGGTGGGACAGTCGGGGGCTTTGAGCAGCTCAACCGCTTCGTCACCGATGCGCGGCGCCGCCGTCCAAAAGCCGGTGTCGTCGAGCACATCGAGCCCGCCTTGGCGGATCACGCCGCCGCGGCCGAAGGTGCGGGTTTGCGTCTCGCCCGCATCGGACGCACTGGCGGAGAGGTGCGGGACGACGATACCGCGGCGCTGGCGGATCACGTCGCCGGCGGAAGTGGTCATCACCGATTCTTCGTCGGTGAAGGAGAGTGCGGCTGACCAGTCGGCGATGAGATCGCTGCGTTTGAGCTGGCCGGCGATCTGCGCCAAACGCGCGAGCTTGTCGCGGCGGGTTACTGCGGTCCACGGAATGCCTGGGGTTTGGTCACGGTCGAATTGTACAGAACCACCACCACGCGCGGGCAGCGGCGAGACCATGTGCGCGGCCGACCGCTGGGCCCAAGCCAGGGCATCGCGGCCGGCGCGGGAAAGGCCCGAAACGCTGACGTCGGAGGTGGCGGCATAGCCGAGGCCGCCGCCGGCGTGCACGGTGATCATGGCGCCGAGGTCGTCGCCGAGGCTGACGGGGTCGGGCACGCCGCGGGTCACGCCGAGATGCTCGGTCGTGGCGCGCAGGACGCGCACCGACCAGAAGTCGCAAGGCGGGGCGACGGCGGCAAAACGGGCGGCGATGTCGGCGGCCTGACTCATCGAGAATTCCTCATAAAGGATGATGTGCGCAGCAGCCGTCCCTTTGCAAGAGCGCGGAAGCAGACTAGGAAAAAGGGCTTCAAAGGGGGACAAGGTGCCCGGATTTCGCGGAACCAAGCCGTGACGCGCCAAGAGCCGTGGTTCGCACGCGCACAGCCTCAGGCGCCGGCGCGCGCTGTGATTGTCGGTGGCGGGATTGCCGGGGCAAGTGCTGCGCGCGCTTTGCGACGGCGCGGTTGGCGGACGACGATTGTCGAGAAACACGCAGGCCTGGCGGAAGAAGCTTCGGGAAACCCCGCCGCCGTGTTGTTGCCCCGCCTGACGGCCGCACCCAGTCTTGACGGACGGTTCTATGCGGCGGCCTGGCGTCACCTTCTCACTGAACTGGGGGGCCTTTCCGCTGCCGGCTTTGCGCGCAGCGGTGTGTTGCAGCTGGCTTTGACGGCGGAGGACGCGTCACGTCTCGCGACCATTGCAGCGAGCGGCATCGTCTCCGCATTGCGGCACGTATCGCCGGCGGAGGCGTCTGAGATTGCCGGTGTCGCGGTACCGCACAGCGCCTTGTATCTGCCTGACGGCGGCTGGGTGGACCCGCGCAGGCTGTGTGCGGCATTGGCCGCGGGTGCTGCATTTATTTTCAACGCGGACGTCGCCGCACTCCGACATGACGGCCTTTGGAAAGTTGAAGACACCCGCGGTGACGTCATCGCGGAAGGCGAGATCGTTATCTTGGCCAACGCGCTAGGTGCTACGCGCTTTACGCAAACGTCGGGATTGCACGTGCTGGCGCGCCGTGGGCAAATCACACTCGTCGCGCCGACGGCAGCGAGCGCCCGTTTGCAGACGGTGCTGAGTTACGGCGGGTACATCACGCCTGCCCATGACGGTGTGCATAACATCGGCGCGACCTTCGATGAGGTCGATGCGGGATCGGCGGTAGATATCCCGGCCGTGCGCACACAGGATCACAGCCGCAATCTGGAAATGTTGGCGCGCGTACTGCCCGCGTTGGGCAGCGGTTGGGAGGAGACGCAGGTGAAGGGACGCGCGGCCTTCCGCTGCACCACCATCGACCACATGCCCGTCGCCGGCCCCGTTCCCGACTCTGCCGCGTTCGGCCGCGATTACGCGGAGCTCGCGCGCGGCCACCCCTGGGCGCGCTACCCCGATGCGACATATCACCCGGGCCTTTACACCCTCACGGGGCTGGGATCGCGCGGCATGGTGAGCGCGCCGCTGGCAGCCGAAGTTTTGGCGGCCGAGATCTGTGGCGAGCCGTCGCCCTTGGAGCGCGACCTGGTCACGGCGTTGCATCCCGCCCGCTTTCTCGTGCGCGATCTCAAACACGGCAAATAGGTATTTTTGCTGGCCTTCCGCCGGCGGAAAGCAAAAACGCCCGCGCGAGACGCTGCGGGCGTTTTCGAAAACCACTCGAAGGTGTTCCTTCGGGAAACTGGGGTCAGGACCGAGTTTTTCGGGGTCCAACACGCTTGACGGGCGGGAAAGTTGGGTCGGAAAATCGACCCTGACCGCAGTTTCTCTTTGGTCTCACTTGCTCTCACTCACTTGCTCTTACTCAATCGGCTTTCAGGAAAGGTCTTCTCCCGCCCGCCCTGGGGTCCGCCTGACGGCGGTGTGGGCCGGACTAGGCGGGAGAAGACAAGAACCCTGATGTCGCCGGGGTAGGATTTGACTCGTGGGCAGCGACGATCAAGGCCGGATCACTTGGGTATTTCCTGAACACGGTCTCGAGGTTTGGCATGTGCCAGTAAGGTTGCTACGCTCCTTAATTAGGACGTGGGAACAATTCCCACGGACAACTGTAGGCTAGGATCGCCCGGGGGGCCGTGTCAACAAAAAAGTGGGAATTTTTCCCACACAGTGTATAAGAAGACATGGCTGATAAAGACCCCATCACGACCACGCCCAAGCCGATCCTTGGCGCCGTCAAACGGCTGCTGCGGCCCTTGGTGCGCCTGCTGATTACCAAGGGTATGGGGCTTCCCAACCTCGTCGAACTCCTGAAGGAGGTCTATGTCGAGGTGGCGCTGAGCGAATTTCCGACCGAAGGGAAGAAACAGAGCGACAGCAGCGTCAGTATCCTGACGGGAGTGCACCGCAAGGATGTGAAAAGACTCCGGTCCAAGAAAGACAAAGGACCGCAGGCGCCGCGCAGCTTAAGCCTGCATGCGCTGCTGATCTCGCGCTGGGTTGGTGCAAAAGAGACCGTCGACAAGAAGGGCCGGCCGATTCCCCTGCCCCGTCAAGCCGAGTCGCCGGGGGCGCCGTCCTTCGACTCGCTGGTGGCTGGGGTCTCGACGGATGTGCGTCCGCGCGCGGTGCTGGATGAGTGGTTGCGCCTCGGTATCGCTTCTCTAGATAAAGAGGAGCGGGTCGTCCTCAATCAATTGGCTTTCGTGCCTCAAAAAGGCCTGGAAGAGAAAGCATTCTACTTTGGCCGCAATATCCACGACCACGTTGCGGCGGCGTCCCACAACCTGTTGGGGGAAGGCAACCCTCAACTCGAGCGCAGCGTTCATTACAGTGCATTAACACCGGAGTCGGCGGCACTTCTGGCAGAAGCAGCCGAGCGCGCCGGTATGGAAGCTTTACTAGATATCAACCGGAAGGCCCTTGAGTTGTCAGCTCAGGACAAGGGCAAGGAAAACGCCACGCGGCGCATCAACTTTGGCTTATATTTTTACAAAGGTGCGTCGTCCTTTAAGAGTTTGAGACCCGAAGACGAATCAGAAGATTCCGAGACCTAACGGATCGCAACTCCAACCGGCACGAAAGACGATGACGAGGGGACACGACAACAAGCAAAGAGTGAAGGCGCTGCGCGTTTGCGCGGGCGCCCTTTTGCTTGCATTGCTGGCCGGTTGCGCCTCGGCGCCCGCGCCGACGATGATGGCGGCAGCCTCCAAGTCAAAGCCGGCAGACCCCAAGAACGGCGACGGTATCGGCGGTACAGGTATTTTCGCGGCCATCCCGATCAACTCGCGCGGCGACGGCATCGGCGGCACCGGCGTGAAAGGCACCATCACCGGCTTCGGTTCGATCCTGGTGAACGGCCTGAAGCTCGAATTCGATCACACCACCAACGTAGAGAGCGACGGCAAGCCGACGACATTGGACGCTTTACGTGTGGGCCAGATCGTCGAAGGTGTGGCGCGCACCAAGGACGGCAAGCTGAGCCTCGCCACCCTTGAGATCCAACACGCAGTCACAGGCCCCATCGGCGCCATCGATCACAACGCCCAGACCCTGACGGTCTTGGGCCAGCGCGTGCGCGTCAACCTCGCCGGCGACCGGGATGCGGTGGCCGCCTTCCGCACCCTGCGGGCGGGCGATGTGGTGAGTGTCTCGGGCCTGCGACAGGCTGACGGTCTGATCATCGCCACGCGTGTCGACGAAGCCGGCACCGAAGAACGCATCATGCTGCGCGGCACGGCTGGCACTGTCGGTGCGAACAGCGTGCGTGTCGGCGATCTTGAGATTGCATTGGCGCCTGGTGCAGCCGCGCCGAAAGCCGGCGAGCAGGTCTTCGCGGCCGGACGCATGATCAACGGCCAGTTCACGCCCGATGTTGTTCTGGGCAAGAATCCGCTGTCGTTCGACAAGGATGTCACCGACGTGTCGCTGGAAGCCTATGCGCCGCAAGCGGCTGGCAACACCGGGCCCTTGGTGATCGACGGCATCTCCATCACCGGCACGGCCCTGCCCGCGGGCACGGCGCTCAACGATCACATCGTCGTGGCCGGCAAGCTCTCGGGTCCGGGTGCCATTGCCGCCAACAGCATCACGACGGTGCGGACGATGGTGACGATCAATGCCGCCAAGGGATCTTTGCGTCCTGCCGCCGTGCGCAACGCGCCGGAGCGGTTTGAACGCGTCGCACCGCGCCCGAACATCGAGCGGCCGCAAGGTCGCCCCGACACACCCGCCGCGGTTACGCGTCCGGGAATCGAACGCCCGCAGGGCACTTTCCCGATGTCGTAAGACTGACTCCCGCGAGTCAGCGCCACTTATAAGTCAGCACCACACCGCCGCCGGCCGTAGGGCTGTTGCGCGACAATCCCACCACACCATAGACATTCCCCGACCAGTCCTGGCCGAGACGGATGTTGACGTAGCCCGTGGCCTCTTCCGGGTCGACGGCGGCGCGGATGGCGGCTTGCCGGAAATCGTAGGACGCGCCGGTGGTGACGATGTCGCTCCAGGTGTACTGCAGACCCAGCGAACCATAGAGCACGTTGCGCAGGAAGAACCCGGTGGGATCGCCGGTGAGGCGGTAGCCTATGGTGGCGAAGGGCATGAACGTGCCAGGCCCAGTTCCGCCAACGGTTTTGGCGACATCGACTTGGACCGCGCCGTCCCATTCGCCGGTGCCGAGCCCTTTGGTGAAGCTGGCCGTGGGCGCCTTCACGCGCCCGGTGAGATCGATGAGGAGGCCCTGGTTATAGAATTGCTCCAGGGCGTAGGTGGCGGAGAGGTTGATGTCGCCGATGCCCGATGCCGCACCCGTGGAGCGCACTCCGGCGGTGGCCTCGCCGGCGCCGTCGATCAGCAAAGCCGGGCCAGAGACGCGGATCCAGGGCACAGTGGCCTTGAGGGTCCAAGGACCCTTTGCCGCCTGCAGCGTCACCGGCAGATAGACGATCTCGGTTGCTTTGGCGGCACCGTAATAGCCCGAACTGAAATCAAAGCCGGCGTGGGCGCGGAATTGCCAGAAGGCGTCGGCGAAAGTGTCTTGAGCGTGAACCGTGGCGGAAAGACTGAGCGCGGCCAAGGCAATACAAACCGACGTTCTCATTGCGCGGCGGTCGCCACGGGTTCGGTCGCGGGCGCGGCGGGCTGCACGGGGGCAGCGTTCTTCACCAGCAAGTCCGCGACCTCTTTGCGCAGTGATGCGATCAGCTCGGGGCACTCCGTGAGGTGCGGCGTTTCGGCGTCGAGAATCGACATGAAGGCTTTGGCTTTGAGGCTGATGAGGTCGATTTCCTTGGCGGCCCCTTCGATGCGCGCGGCGTCGAGCACGATATCGATCAGGCGATCAGCGGCATGCAAGCGGCCCCAGAGGTAGTCGTTCTGGCGGTAGGCCATGCTGAAGAAGGCGCCGAAGTGGTGGAACTGAATGCCCTTCAAGCTGGCATCCGCACCGCCCTTGCGCAGGGTCTGGGCGTCGTCGGGGCTCAAGCGGTCGACGCGGATCTCGTCGAATTCGTCGAGGTCGCGCCAGTTGGTGATCGAGAACGTCAGCACGTCCCAGACGGCGAAGCCAATGTAGTGCTCGACCAATTCGCGGCGCGCCGGTGTCGGCAGCGCACCGACATCGCCGGCGCCGCTGACCAGGGCCACGAGCAGCGCGTCGGTGCGCGCGTTGTCGTTCTCCAGGGCCAAGTCGTTGCCGAGAAATTCGAGCGTCTGGGTGATGGGCTGTTTGAACAGACGCGCGACAGCTTCGGGATCGGAGGCGAGTGCGGGTTCGCTGACCATCGCCTGCACGATGTCGCGCACGACGGCTTTGACGGCATCGAGGGCTTCACGGCTTAAGCTGCCGGGGTCGCCGCTGACACTGACGGCGCGCGCGGTCATGGGTTGGAGGAGGGCCAGCGCGTCGTAAAGCCCGGCTTTGACGCGGTCGAGGCGTTCGGAGGTCAGGCCTTTGAATTCGTCCTCGGCCAAACGTGTGTAGAGTTGGTTGACCGCACGCACGACAAAGCGCACCCGGCGCTGGCGGTAGCGCACATCGAAGCGCAGAAGGAATTTGATCCAGCCGGGCAGGCCCTTGGCCGGATCGATCGGCTTGCGCAGATCGTCGGCCGAAGGTGAAACGCCGGTGAGTTGGGCCCATTTCTGGATGACCGCGACGATGCGCCCCGATTCGGCGGTATCGCGGTCATAGCCGCAGATCTGGCCCACAAGGCCAGCCACATCCTCGATCACCGCCGTCAGCTTCAAGCGCAGATAGCCTTCGTAAGCGAAACCGGTTTCGTTGCGAGCGCTGTTGTTGGCGTGTTCGCGGAAGCGGCCGATGAGTTCACCGGTGAGCGGACCGTCGAGGGCGGGGCCAGCAACAGCATCGGCCATGGCGCGGATGTGAGAGCGCGCACTGTCGACGACCATTTGCAGGCGGCGGACTTCGGCGTTGTAGGTGTTCACCCAGGCGAGGTCGTCGTGGATCGGCTCGTTGCGCGGAATGTCGGAGAGCGCACCCTTGAGGGTGGAGAAGAAGCCGGGTACGCGCGCCGCCGCGCGGCGTTCACCGCCCGTGCCTTTGGGATGCGGGTCGATATAAAGCAGGCGGCGGTCGACGTGGCGGTAGGCCGGGCGGCCTCGGATCGCTTCGATGGCTTTCGCAAACGGTTTGTTGTTGAGCACGCTGCCGTCGATGAAGGAGGCATCGGCGGGATTGGCGTTGGAGAGGAGATAGGGGCGGAAATTGCGGTAGAGGAAATCGACGCGCGTGCGCCAGGAGAGGCGGCGGTCGGCAATCAGGCGGTCGATTTCGGCGAAGCGCATCGGCGGGAAAGCGCCCGGGAAAGACGACGTGGCGCGCGCGGCGAAGACCAGCGCCGGTAGGCTCTCGCGGTCGAAGTTGGAATTCTCATGGCCCTTGGGCCAGTGGCGGTAGGACATGCGCAGCATCTGGCGGTGCTCGCGGTCTTGGATCACCGGCGGATCGTGGATCGGCGTGTCGGTGACATAGCCGTGGAAGTCGGTGACGGTGACGAAGAGGTCGAGTTCCAACCCGGCGGGGATCAGCGAACTGCCCGCCGTGGCGGGATCGCCCATGCGCGAGAAGCCGTCGTAGAGCACCTTGGTGAGATTGTAGCCGTCGAAGGGCGGACGGAACCAACGCGAGCGCAGGAACATGGAAAGCTTCTGCTTGAGCTCGCGGTTGCCGCCGAGATCCTCGCGGAAGCGGTACATGAACATCCAGACGAAAGGACGGAAGTACCACTTCGCCCACGGTCCGGCTTTGATATGCGGCGGCATCAGCTCGGCGACGTCGGAATGCTTCAGCCAGAAATCGCGCAAGGGGTCGATGGAGAGGTCGTGTGCCAGCGCACGCGCCAGGATCACGCCGTTGATGCCGCCGGCCGAGGCGCCGGCGATGACGTCGACGACGATGCGCAGATCCAAGGTCTGGCCGATGATGCGCAGGAGATCGAAGTAGGCCTGTTCGGTGTCGGCAGGCTCGTCGCGCACGTGGGCGACATCGGCGTAGGTGATGTGGTCGTGACGCTTGTTGGTGAAGGTGTGGTAGTCGCGACTGGCGCGTACCAGCTTCAAGATCTCTTTGGTCACGCCATGCATGTAGACGGCCAGCGAGACGCCGCCGTAGCACACCAATGCAAAGCGTAACTCTTTCTCCTTCACCGCGCCCCCCGGGGAGATCAGACCTATGGATTGTTACAATCTTAGCGCAGGCAAAATGAAGCCCGCATTAACAGACTGTGACGCCCCACCCCGCGGATGTGCCTATTCGGCGGGTTGATGGCCCGCGTCGGCTGAAGTGTGGCCCTTGGCATTGGCCGGGAAGGCCTTCTCATATTCGCTGAGCTCACCCGCCACACGGCCAGGCGAGCCCGTCTTGCGACCCAGGAGCAAGTAGAAGGTCGGCACGACGACGAGGGTCACGACCACGGCAAAAGCCACGCCGGTGAAGATCACCACGCCGATCGGGCGGCGGCTTTCGGACCCGGCGCCGGTGGCGATCACCAGCGGCAGCGCGCCCATGATGGTGGCGAGCGCGGTCATGATGATCGGGCGCAGGCGAATGACGGCGGCTTCCACCAAGGCCTGGCGGAAGTCGCGGCCCGCATCGCGCAGCTGGTTGGCGAACTCGACGATCAGAATGCCGTTCTTAGCGGCCAAGCCCACCAGCACGATGATCCCGATCTGCGAGAACAGATTGATGCTTTGGCCGAAGAGCAGGAGTCCGCTGAGTGCCCCGAAGACGGCGAGCGGCACGGTCATCATGATGACCATGGGGTGGATGAAGCTTTCGAACTGAGCGGCGAGCACCAGGAAAACGACGATCAGAGCCAGCCCGAAGCTGAAGTAGATCGAGGCGCTGTTGTCGACGAAGTCGCCGGCCTCGCCGCGCCAGGTCAAGACAGCGGTGGACGGGAGGCGCTCGGCGGCGATGCGCTGAACCTCGGCGATGGCATCGCCGAGGATGACGTCGGTGCGCGGTGCCAAGAACAGCGAGATCGAACGGCGCCGGTCGAGGCGTTGGAAGTTGTCGGCGTAAGACGTCTCTTCGAGCTTCACCAGGCCCGACAGCGGGATTAGCTGCCGGCTTGTGGTGGAACGCACATAGATGTTCGAAACGTCGCCGGGCGTCATACGGTCGGCTTCCCCGCCTTGCAGAATGACGTCGTATTCCTCGCCCTTTTCGACGTAGGTGGTCACACGGCGAGAGCCCAGCATGGCCTGCAAGGCATCGCTGATATCGGCCACGGAGACACCCAAGTCGGCGGCGCGCAACTGGTCGATGCGGATGCGGATCTGCGGCTTGGTTTCAACAAAGTTGGTGCGCACACTCGTGAACATCGGATTGCCGCGCAGGCCCTCCATCATGGCATCGCGCCACACACGCAGGTCGTCGTAGGTCGGCCCGCTGATGGCCAGCATCATGCCGCCGCCGCCGCCGGGTCCGCCGCCGCCGCCGCCACGGCCCAAGCCCGCCGGCAGGTTGGCGACAACCTGCGCGCCGGGGATCGTGGCCAGCTTCGGCGTGATCTCGGCGACGAAAGCCGCGGTCGACCGGCTGCGGTCTTCCCACGGCGTCATCCAAACGTTGGAGTTGGCGAAATTGTTATTGCCCTGGATGTTCTCGGTCGCGCGCAAGACCTCGCCGCTATCGATGTAGGGCTTGAGGATTTCCATGACCTTCTTGAGCTGGCGCCCGGTGTATTCGGCGTTGGAGCCTTCGGGAGCCCGCAATTGAATCTGGGCCTGGCCACGATCTTCGCGGGGCGTGAATTCCTGTGGCAGGACGGTGAACAAGAAACCGGTCGACGCAACGATGATGCCGAAGCCTATGAGGACGCGTTTCGGTGCGTCCAGGGCCTTATTGAGCACCTCGATGTAGAAGTTCTTCAGCTTTTCGAAGACTTCCTCGGCTTTTTTCGCAATCTTGCTGCTGTCGAGGTTGGGCGAAAGGATCTTGCTGCACATGACCGGCGTCAGCGTCAGCGAGATGAACATCGAGAAGACGACCGCGATGGCCATCGTCACCGCGAATTCCTTGAACAGGCTGCCGACCGAACCTTGAATCAGGGCGACGGGTACGAAGGCGGCGCACAGCACCATGGTGGTCGAGACCACGGCCACGCCGACCTGACGCGAGCCGCGCAGGGCCGCGAGCAAAGGCGGTTCGCCCATGTGCATGCGGCGGTGGATGTTCTCGAGCATGATGATGGCGTCGTCGACCACAAGACCGATGGCCAGCACCATCGCGAGCAAGGTGAGGATGTTGATCGAGAAGCCCAGGGGCCAGAGCACGACGGCGGTGGCTACAAGCGAGATCGGCACGGTGACAGCAGGAATGAGGGCGGCGCGCACCGTTCCGAGGAACAAATAAATCACCAACATCACCAGCACGGCGGCGACGCCGACGGCGATGCTGACTTCATGGATGGCCGCCGAGATGAACAGCGAACTGTCGTTGCCGACTTGCAGGCGCAAGCCCGCCGGCAGAGTAGGGGTGATGGCCGCCATTTCCTTGC
>CANKHC010000049.1 GCA_947481595.1 Fidelibacterota bacterium | reverse complement strand
GAACGAGAGACGGCGGCTGCACCATAACGCTGCAGCCTGAACTTCAACACAGATGAGCCAGACTCTCCGTTACGCTAAACCGCAAGCAGTCCAGATTGTTCTGACGACGTACACCAATGCAAGCTCCTCAGGCTCCCGCACCTGGACGCCGCTGCTGTCGAGGTGGGTATCCTCCCACAGCCGTGGTGCGTGGCTCGCAAATGCTACGGCCAGATTTTCGCAGCCTCAATCCTCAGTCCCGCTAGGCTACGTAGCAGTCGTCACTTCACGGCTATGGTTTAACGCAGGCGTGGCCTTCGGCTTCTGTACCATTCGTATGGTCCAGCAGTTCGCAGCTTCGTCACCAACGGCACGCCATTTTTGTGCAGAACTGCGGGCCTGCCCCTATTCGTCGTCCTTCGCCATCTGCCAGAAGGACTTGCCACGCGGGTGGTCAGTAAATCGGTCGCGCGTTGCAGGTGACGTGGATCATCCGCTAAGTTATGGGGGCACCGCCTCATGTCCGTCTCAATTCTCATCCTCTCAAACCTCCACCAGCGCTTCGACTGGCTGCTGCATCGTCTTCGTTTTCTCGATCAGGCCGGACACAAGGGTGAGGTTCTGATCGGCGTTTGGGGTGGTCACGACAGAATCGTGGAGCTTGATGCGGCTGTGGCGGCCCTGTCGGGCCAAATGCGCGTCGTTGTCGCCGCACACCACAATTCCAAGGTTGAAGATATGAGTACGCGTGCCCTCGACCTTGCCGAGCGTTCGCAGGGAGAGTACCTCGTCATGCAGGGCGATGACGATTTTCTGGTCCCGGCCGCCTTCGACAAGCCGGTCGCCATCCTCGGGGCAGATCCCACGGTCTCCTGTGCGCAAGGCCGCGTTATTTGCTTCGACCCCAACGCAGACTATTCGCGCTCTTTCAAGATCAACGAATTTCCGATGTGGGAAGCCCTTGAAAGCGATCCCCTTCAGCGCTTCGCCTGGCTGATGAAGCGCTACACTTTCATGTGGCACGCTATTTACCGGCGCGCCCAATTCATCGAGCGCTTCACCTATATCCGCGAGGTCCATGCCAACACCAAGGATCACACTTTCTTCGAGTGCGTCGGCGATCTCTATGCGGTGATCAAGGGCAAGGTCGTTCTCACCGACGACTTGTTCCTGATCAAGGGCGTTCACAAAGACAACGATGCCAAGACCCAGCGCGAAGGTATCAGCTACACCATGCCGCCCTACCTTCTGTTGTCGGACGACTTCACCGCGTCTTACAAAGTCTTCGAAGCCCAGGCCTTCAAGCTGTTTCGGTCCATGAACGTCGACGTCACGGACAATGCGGTCCGTAAGGATATTCTCGATGGCATGATGAATTTCATGGGCCACCGCTTCTTCAAGCGCCGCGCCCCCCAAGACGACAGGGAAATCGCGTTCCAAAGGTCTCTGTCGCAGTCGCCAACCCCAGCGCCAATCACCAGAGCCCTGTCGCTAGTTGCGGCGACCGGCTTCCCGCCAGAACGCATGACGGCGTGGCCCGTGTGGAGGGACGTTGGGAATGTCAGGAATCAGGAGTCCGCTCTAACTGAGCCGGTGAAAGAATAGTCCCCTAGTGTTCCTGACTATCCAGCGTGCAGAGATGGGTACAGGGATGGGTAGGGCATGTCTTAAATTCCACTAACCATTGAAATATAAAGGATTTTTCAAAGATAGTGGCGGAGAGGGTGAGATTCGAACTCACGGTACCCTTGCGGGCACACCGGTTTTCGAGACCGGCCCGATCGGCCACTCTGGCACCTCTCCGCACTTGAGGCAGGCATATATATAAGTGCGCGCGATGCGCCGGCTTATATATCGCTCCCGTGGCCTGGGGCGCGGACCCTAACCGATGCTCCGCACCCGCGCAACCTGCGGAAATCCATGTTTTTGAAGGGCTTAGAGGCAGCTCAGGCGCCGAGGCCGGCTGCCGGCGTCGCGGCGCCGCTGATGGGGGGTGTGCCGGCGGCGATCTGGGACGGGCTGAGCACTGGCGGGGCGCAGTTATTGAGGAGGTCTTTGTAGTGCTCGCGCACACGCTCGAGGTTCATGCGGTTGAGGAACGACGAGTAGGCGATATAGGAAAGCAGGAAGCGCAGATCGCGCGCCCAGGGCGGCATGAACTTGGGGAAGGTACACAGGCCGTGCGCGGCCAGCGTGGTAATCGCCGGCATGTCTTCGATGTCCATTTTGCCGGCGAAGAGCAGACGGATGGTGTCGACACGTGTCTCCTGTACGGCGATACGCAGGAAGTTGTGCACGCGCACCAGGCCTTCGAGATAAACCGAATCTTTGGTGAAGGGCGCGCCGCCTTGGACGAGGCCGCCGCGCACGATGCGCCGCGCGTTTTCAAAAGCCGATTGGCGATTGTGCGTGCGGTCGCAGAAGAAGCGGTAGAGCTCGAGGAAATCGGCACCATCCATGGACATTTGAATGGCGAGCACACGGTCGGCCAGGCGCATCAGGCGCGAAGGATCCATGGCACCTGAGATCAATTCGGCGAAGACCGCCAAGCCTTCTTGCGTGCGTGTGGTGCCCGGGTGGCCGGCGCCTAAGATCGGAAAGGCCGTTTGTGCGGCACCATTCAGCGATGTGGCGATGTGCACAAAGGCCTCGTGCTGCACGAGTTGTGCGAGGTCGCGGTCGGAGAACACGGCCGAACGCTTGAGCTTGATGTAGCGCGCGCCGGCGAGCGCGTTTGAGGAAAGGTGATCGACGATCTCGATCTTGGGGGCCTGATCACCGAAGTGGCGTGCGAGCACCTGTGCCATGCGCTCGGCCAACTGATCGGCTGTGGTGTTGGCATCGGTCTTGGCGTCGAGGTTGATCTCGAGATTCTGGAAGGAGCCCAGCACGTAGTCGAGCATGCGCGCGAGATCGAGCGGGCGCACATCGCAGTTGAGCAGATCGGCTTGCGGCGAGCCGTAAAGCCTCAGCGACTGGCGGTGGAATTCTTTGGTGCCGATCGCGGCCAGCATGTCGGCACCGATGCCGATGACGTCGGCGATGCGGAGCAGCCAGGACTGCACCGGGCCGCGGCCGCTTTCAGGTCCGGCGTCGATCATGGCGCGGGCGGCGCGCAGGGTTTCGTGCACGGGGGCAGCGTCGAGCGGGGTGTAGGTGACCTGGGGCAGTTCCTTCTCGCCAGAAGCGAAGAAGCGCTCGGCGATCTCCGGCCCCCAGGCGACGGCGCGCAGCACGCGGACCGGGCGTTCAGCCTTTTTGAGCAGGGCGGCCGCGGTTTTGAGGCGGGCGATGGTCTCCGGCGACAGGCGGTCGGGGGCGTTTTGGGGTTTCAGATCGGGGAGCGGATCCTGGGACTGCGAGCCTTCCATGACGGCCCTCAAAAGCCCTTTGCAGGGAGCGCGACAGGCGGGAGGTTCACAGGCTTAAGTCTCTGTAAACACATTATTAATTGTCTCCGCCCCAGAGCCTTGAGAGGCCTATTCCCGGCCTTGCTCGCCATTGACTCACGGGCCCTGCCAGTATATTCACCCCGCTTCGCGCGGGACCGACACTCGATTCCCGCGATTTTCTTCAGGATTCGTAAGACCATGTTCGCAGTAATCAAGACGGGCGGCAAACAGTATCGCGTCAGCAAAGACGACGTGATTGCCGTGGAAAAACTGGAAGCCGATGCCGGCGCCACCATCGTGTTCGATGAAGTGCTGCTGCTCGGCGACAAGGTCGGCGTGCCGCGCGTCGAAGGCGCGCAGGTGACCGGTGAAGTCGTGCGCCAGTTCCGCGGCGACAAGGTGATCATCTTCAAGAAGCGCCGCCGCAAGCATTACCGCCGCCGCAACGGCCACCGTCAGCACCTCACCCTGGTGAAGATCACCGACATGGGCGTTGGTCTGGCCGCGGTCGCTTCGAAGCCGGCGAAGAAAGCTGCTGCCCCGAAGGCTGAGGGCGCTGCCAAGAAACCCGCCGCCAAAAAAGCGGCCAAGAAAACCGCCGAAGCCTAAGCGCTTCGAGCCACTCGTCGAGACACTAGGAGTTAAGTTATGGCGCATAAGAAATCCGGCGGCTCGTCATCGAACGGCCGCGATACCATTGGCAAACGCCTTGGCATCAAGAAGTTTGGCGGCGAGCACGTCATTCCGGGCAACATCATCGTCCGCCAGCGCGGCACGAAGTGGCATCCGGGCAAGAACGTCGGCATGGGCCGCGACTACACCATCTTCGCGCTTGAAGAAGGCCAGGTCAGCTTCCAGACGTCGAGCAAGGGACGCGTTTACGTCTCGGTCAGCCCGAAGCCGGTAGCCCAAGCCGCAGAATAACGGCGATATGTTTTTGATCGCCGGCACCCACGCTGGCGATCCCGTGGTTGAAAAAAGGAGACGGATCGCCGTCTCCTTTTTTATTGGCCACGACCATGCAAACGAATCTCCAAACTGAAAGACTGACCTTGAGGCCCTATCAGCCGAGCGATGCGCAGGCTTTGCGCGTGCTCGCGGATAATTTCAAGGTCGCCCGCATGCTCACGCGCCTGCCGCATCCCTATCCTGAGGGCGAGGCCGAACGTTGGATCGGCACGCACGATGATCTGCGCGCCGCGGGGACCGGCTATCCGTTCGCCGTCGAAAAAGACGGCGCGCTGTTGGGCACAATCGCCATCGAGCGCGGTGATTGCGGCGCATTCGAGTTGGGTTACTGGCTGACGGAATCCGCGTGGGGCCAGGGGCTCGCCACTGAAGCCGCGCGCGGTATCTTGGGCTTCGCCTTCGATGAGTTGGGGTTGGCCTATGTGCGCTCCCGGTACATCGCCGACAACGGCGCCTCGGCGCGGGTGCTGACCAAAGTGGGCTTCCTCGGCACCGGGCGCGCCCGCACGTTCCATGCCGTGCGCCAGGCAGAGGTCGAGATGATTCACCTCATCCTGCTGCGCGATGCGTTCATCCGAGACGATTCGGGCACGAAACAGGTATATAAAGCCGCATGAAATTCCTCGATCAGGCCAAGATCTATCTGCGGGCGGGCGACGGCGGCAATGGCTGCGTCGGGTTCCGGCGCGAGAAGTTTATTGAGTTCGGCGGACCCGACGGCGGCGACGGCGGCCGGGGCGGCGACATCGTTTTTGAAGCGGCGCGCAACCTCAACACGCTGATCGACTTCCGCTATGCCCAGCACTTCAAGGCCGAGCGCGGCCAGGACGGTTCGGGCAAGAATTGCACCGGCCGCGACGGCCAGGACCTGGTGATCAGGGTGCCGGTGGGCACAGAGATCCTGTCCGAGGATAAGGAAGAGGTATTGGCCGACCTGTCGAAGGACGGCGACCGCCTTGTGCTCTTGCGCGGCGGCAATGGCGGCTTCGGCAACACGCATTTCAAGGGCCCCTCCAACCAAGCGCCTGACTATGCCAACCCCGGCCAGATCGCGCCCGAAGCCTGGGTGTGGCTGCGCCTCAAACTCATCGCCGATGTCGGGCTGGTGGGTTTGCCCAACGCCGGCAAGTCGACGTTCCTGGCAAGTGTCACGCGGGCGCGGCCAAAGATCGCGGGCTACCCTTTCACCACGCTGCATCCCAACCTAGGTGTGGCACAGGTGGGCGAGCTTGAGTTTGTCATCGCCGACATTCCCGGCTTGATCGAGGGTGCCCACGAAGGCGCCGGCCTCGGCGACCGCTTCTTGGGCCACGTCGAACGCTGCGCAGTGCTGTTGCACCTCATCGACGGCACCGAAGAAGACGTCGGTGCCGCCTATAAGACCGTACGCGACGAACTGAAGGCCTATGGCGGCGGTCTGATCGGCAAGAAGGAAATTGTCGCGCTCAACAAGATCGACGCACTTGATGAAGATACACGCGCCGAGAAGCTTAAAGCCCTCGCAAAGGCCAGCCGCAAGAAGCCACTGATGCTCTCCGGTGTTTCCGGCGAAGGCCGCACGGTGGCGTTGCGCGAACTGGCCAAGATCGTCGCCGTCGCACGCGGCGAAAACCTCGTCATCGATGATGAAGATGAAGACGACATCGAGGAGACCACGCCCGGAGCCTGGAAGCCATGAGTGGGGCTTACGTTCAGAACGCGCGCCGGCTGGTGATCAAGATCGGTTCATCGCTGCTGGTCGATGAAGAAACCGGCAAGCTGCATCAGACGTGGCTCGATGCCATGTGTGACGACATCGCGGCCGCTCATAAACGCGGCCAGGAGGTTCTGATTGTCACCTCTGGTGCTATTGCTATTGGACGTGGCCCGCTCGGCATGACGGGGCGCAAGTTGCGCCTGGAGGAAAAGCAGGCCGCCGCCGCCACCGGGCAGATGCGCCTGACCCAGGCATATCAGAACTCCCTCGACCGACACGGCATCACCGTTGCCCAGGTGCTGGTCACCCTCGACGACACCGAAAACCGCCGGCGCTATATCAACGCCCGTAACACACTCGATACTTTGCTCAAGCTGCGCGCGGTGCCGGTCATCAACGAGAACGACACGGTGGCCACCACCGAAATCCGTTTCGGCGACAACGACAGACTAGCAGCGCGCGTCACACAGATGATCAGCGCCGATACCTGCGTGCTGTTTTCCGACATCGACGGGCTTTACACCGCCGACCCGCGCGGCAATGCGGAGGCCAAGCACCTGGGCGAAGTGCGCGAGATCACGCCCGAGATCGAAGCCATGGCCGGCGGCAGCGGCACGAGTTTTGGGTCTGGCGGCATGGTCACCAAGATCATGGCGGCCAAGATCTGCGTCGGCGCCGGTTGCCGCATGGCGATCGCCCCGGGGCGGGCGATGCGCCCCTTGGCTGCCTTGGAGAACGATGGCCGCTGCACTTGGTTTCTGCCCTCGGCGGAGCCACGCGCCGCGCGCAAACGCTGGATCGCCGGCAGCATGCAGACCTTGGGCACGCTGACCGTCGACGCCGGAGCCGAGACTGCGCTCAATGCCGGCAAGAGCCTGCTGCCCGCGGGCGTGCTGGATGTGTCGGGCACCTTTGAGCGCGGCGACGCCGTAGAAGTGCGCGGCGAGGATGGGCGCTACATCGCCAAGGGCCTGACCGCTTATGCCGCCGGCGACCTGCGCGCCATCAAGGGCCGCAAGTCCGAGGATATTGAAACGATCCTTGGCTTTCGTGGCCGCTCTGAGGCCATTCACCGCGACGACCTCGTGGTTGGTTGATAGGATAGGACGATGAACAACACGGCGGAAAAACCCGGCGATGTCGCGGCGCTGATGACCGATATGGGCATCCGCGCCCGTGCCGCCGCGCGCGCTTTGGCCAAGGCCAGCACCATGGCCAAGAACGCAGCTCTCATGGCCGCCGCAGAAACCATCGGCGGCAATGCTCTGATGATCAAGGCGGCCAATGCCAAAGACATGGCGGCGGCGAAGGAAAAGAAGCTCTCAGCCGCGATGCTCGACCGCTTAGAGCTGACCGACAGCCGCATCGCCGCCATGGCGAAAGGCTTGGTGGAGATCGCGGCTTTGCACGATCCGGTCGGCGAAGTGATCAGCGAGTGGGACCGGCCCAACGGCCTCGAGATCCAGCGCGTGCGCACCCCGCTGGGCGTCATCGGCATCATTTATGAGTCGCGGCCCAACGTCACCGCCGATGCGGGTGGCTTGTGCCTGAAGGCCGGCAACGCTTGCATCCTGCGCGGCGGTTCGGAGAGCTTCCATTCGTCGCGCGCGATCTTCGACTGTTTGCAGCAAGGCTTGCGCATGGCCGGCCTGCCCGAGGATGCGATCCAGATGGTGCCGACCACCGACCGCGCCGCCGTGGGCGAGATGCTGACCTTGACCAAATACATCGATGTGATCGTGCCGCGCGGCGGCCAGTCGCTGGTCGAGCGCGTGATGCGCGAGAGCCGCGTACCGACCTTCCAGCACCTTGTGGGTCTGTGCCACACTTATATCCACGCCGACGCCGATCCGGTGAAGGCGCGCAAGATCGTCTTGAACGCCAAGATGCGCCGCACCGGCATTTGCGGTGCGACCGAGACGCTGCTGGTGGATGAAGCGGTTGCCGCGAAAGTGTTGCCGCCGATCCTGGACGACCTGATCAAGGCCGGCTGCGAGATCCGCGGCGATTCCGCGGTTCAGGCGCTCGACAAACGTGTGAACGCAGCCACGCCCGCCGATTGGGACACCGAATACCTCGACGCCATTCTCGCGGTGAAGACCGTGAAAGGTCTCGAGGAGGCCATGGCGCATATCGTCGCCCACGGCTCCGAGCACACCGAGGCGATCATCACTGAGGATACCGTGACCGCCGAGCGCTTCATGGCCGGCCTCGACAGCGCCATCGTCATGCACAACGCCTCGACGCAGTTTGCCGACGGCGGTGAATTCGGCATGGGTGCGGAGATCGGCATTGCCACGGGCAAGCTGCACGCGCGCGGCCCCGTCGGTGTCGAGCAGCTCACGACTTTCAAATATAAGGTGCGCGGTGACGGCCAAACGCGGCCGTAGTATCCCGGCGTTCGGCGACCGGCAGCGCCGGCGTGTGGGCCTGCTCGGCGGATCGTTCAACCCGGCGCACGCCGGACACGCGCATATCAGCATTGAGGCGATCAAGGCGCTGGCGCTCGATCAGGTCTGGTGGCTGGTCAGCCCCCAGAACCCGCTGAAACCCGCGCGCGGCATGGCGCCGCTTGGCAAGCGCCTGGACGAGGCTTTGAGGGTTGCCGCGGCGACGCCTAAGGTCGTCGTCACCGACATTGAACGGACGCTGGGTACTATCCGCACCGCAGCGACCTTGGCAAAACTCACCGCGCGCTATCCCCGCATCGCCTTTGTCTGGCTGATGGGGGCAGACAACCTGGCGCAATGCCCGCGGTGGTGGCGCTGGACGCAGGTCTTTGGCCGCGCGCGCGTTGCGGTTTTGGACCGCAGCCCCTATTCTTACCGGGCGCTGGCGGGAACGGCGGCGCAGCGGTTTGCCCGGGCCCGCACACGGCGGCCATCAGCTATCTGGACCCGTCCTCTGCCGGCCTGGACCTATCTCGCGATCCGCCGCCATCCGGCGTCGGCCACGGCAATCCGTGCCGGCTTAAAGACCACAGGAGACCACCATCCCTAAGACACCCGATGCCAAGGACGACCTGGAAAAATTGGTTGGCCTGATCCTCACCTCCCTCGATGACGACAAAGCCCAGGATGTTCTTGCCATCGACCTTGTCGGCAAGACCAGCATCGCCGACCGCATGATCATCGCCTCAGGCACCTCGGGGCGCATGGTCTCGGCCATGGCCGTGCACCTGGGGCAGAAGCTGCGCCAGGCCGGCTACAAGCCCAAAAGCGAAGGCGAGAAATTCGGCGACTGGGTGGTGGTCGATGCCGGTGACGTCATCGTGCACCTGTTCCGCCCCGAAGTGCGCACGTTCTACAACATCGAGCGCATCTGGCAGGCCGCGCCTGTGAAAACCGCCACGGTTGCTAGCCCGCCGAAACCCAAAGCCAAGGCGCGGCAAGAGGGCAAGCCAAAGCTGAAGGCCAAACCCAAAGCCAAAGCAAAACCGGCGGCGCGCAAACCCGCCAAACGCGCGTAAGGTTTCGTGCAGATCGTCATTGCCGCTGTCGGGCGGGTGAAGCCGGGCGCGGAGCGCGATCTGTTCGACGCCTATGCCGGCCGCCTGCCCTGGCGGGTCGACCTCAAGGAAATCGAGATCAAGAAGGAGCTGGCCACCGACGTGCGCCGCGCGCGCGAGGGCGAGGCGCTGCTGGCGGCCGTTCCTGACGGCGCGCGCATTGTCGCCCTCGATGAGCGCGGAAAATCGGAGGGCAGCGAAGCGTTTGCCAAGCGCCTGGGCAAGTGGCGCGATGACGGCGCGCGCACGATTGCGTTTCTAATCGGCGGCGCCGATGGTTTGGATGAGCCGCTGCGCAAGCGCGCCGATCTGGTGCTGAGCTTCGGTGCGCTGACCTGGCCGCACATGCTGGTGCGGGCGCTGCTGGCGGAACAGCTTTACCGCGCGCACACGATCCTCACCGGCCATCCTTATCATCGCTCATAAGATGGCACTGACTTTCACCGAGACTCCCTTCGACCGCGCCGCCTTGCAGCGCGGCGAGGCGATCCAACTGCGCGTGCTGATGAGCGGCGCGCGGTTCGTGCCGTTGTGGGAGGGGTTACACCTGGTGGACGATGCGCCGCGTCTGGTGACGTGGGATCATGCGCAGACGCAAGCACATGATCTGGCGGAGGTGGTTTTTCTGGGCTTTGCCGGTCAGACGCCGTGGTTCGCGCTGCCGGTCAAAGGCGCGCAGCCGGAAGGTATGTGGAAAGGCTTGCGCGAGATCATGCCGTTCCTGCCGGGCGATGAAGCGGCGGTGCTGGCCTACGCCCTGGCGATGGCGAACTGGCGGCGCAATCACCTTCACTGCGGGCGTTGCGGGGCTGTGACGACGCTGACGGAAGGCGGTCACAGTGTCGCGTGCCCGGCTTGCACACATCGCAGCTTTCCACGCACGGATCCGGTGGTCATTACGCTGATCACGCACGAGGACAAGTGTTTGCTGGGACGCCAGGCCGCCTGGCCGCCGGGTTTCTATTCCTGCGTCGCGGGATTCGTTGAGCCGGGAGAGACCCTGGAAGCCGCCGTGAAGCGCGAGAGCTTCGAGGAAACCGGCATTTCCATTGGCGATGTGCGCTACGTCGCCTCGCAGCCTTGGCCCTTCCCGGCCTCGTTGATGCTGGGCTTTCGCGCTGGGGCCGTAAGCACCGAGATTTCGCGCAACGATCTGGAGTTGGAAGACTGCCGCTGGTTTGCGAAGGACGACGTGCGCGGTTTCCGCGAACGCGGCGACGATGCGCCGGGCTTCAAACTGCCAGGCCGCTGGGCGATCGCGCGCAGCCTGATCGACGGCTGGCTCGCGGAGTAACTAGCTCTTCTTGCGGAAGGGATGCGCCGGATAGGTGCCGAGGATCACGACTTCCTGCGAATAGAAGCGCAGGTCCTCGAGGGCATGGCGCAACGAGATGTCGTCGGGATGGCCGTCGACGTCGGCGTAGAACTGCACTGCCGAAAATTTGCCGCCGATCATGTAGCTTTCGAGCTTGGTCATGTTGACGCCGTTAGTGGCGAAGCCGCCGAGAGCTTTGTAGAGCGCGGCCGGCACGCTGCGCAGGCGGAAGACGAAGGACGTGACGTAGGGTCCGCCCTTCTTGGCGTTGGTCTTGGCCGGCGTCTTCGACATGATCAGGAAGCGCGTGGTGTTGTGGTCGAAGTCCTCGATTTTTGCGGCCAGCGTTTTGAGGCCGTAGATCTTTCCGGCGAGCGGCGGCGCAATCGCCGCGACGGTCTTGTCGCCGCGCTGCGCCACATCCATGGCCGCGCCGGCGTTATCGGCCGAGGTTATGGCGGTCAGCTTGTGCTGGCGGATGAACTTTGAGCACTGGCTGAGCGACTGCACATGGCTCTCGACGGTCTTCAGGGTCTTCAGCGAAGCCCCGGGTACGGCGAGCAACTGATAGGTCACGCGCAGGAAGTGCTCGCCGATGATCGACAGGCCAGAACCCGGCAGGATGTGATGAATGTCGGCGACGCGTCCCGCGATGGAGTTATCGACGGGGATCATGGCCAAGCGCGCCTTGCCTTTTTGCACAGCTTCGAAGGCCTCCTCGAAACGCACGCACGGCAGTGGCGTCATCTTCGGGAAACATTCCTTGATGGCGATGTGCGAGTTGGCGCCGAGATAGCCTTGGAAGGCGATGGTGTTGGCGGGTGTCGCCATCAGGCAAATCCCAGCAGCTTGCGTGCGCGGTCGAGGTCGCTCGGTGTATCGACGCCGAGCGGGATCGTGTCCACAAGTGCCGCCGCCATACGCATGCCGTTCTCGATGGCGCGCAGCTGTTCGAGGCGCTCGCGCAGCTCGAGGATCGTCGGCTTCAGGGTGACGAAGCGGCGCAAGGCGGCGCGGCGGAAGGCGTAGATGCCGATGTGGTGATAGTGATCGCCGGGACCCGAGGGGATCAGGTTGCGGCTGAAGTAAAGGGCGGGGCCGGTCGTGGCACCGGGGGCGAGCGAGAGTGCTGCCTTCACGACGGCGGGATCGTTCAGTTCTTCCTCGAGCGTGATGCGCGCGACCACGGTCGCGATGTCGATGGCCGGATCGGCCAGCGGGGTGACGGAGGCCGCCACCAGTTTGGGCTCGAGCGTCGGCAGGTCGCCTTGCACATTGACGACGATGTCGAATTTGCCGGCGGGGTCATAAGCCTCGGCGGCCGCATGCACGCGGTCGGAGCCGGAGGGCAGCGCCGGGTCGGTGAGGATCGCGGTTCCGCCGGCCTTGGTGATGGCGTCGACGATTTCTTGGTCGCCCGCGGCGACGATCACCGGACCGGCGTCGGCCTTCACCGCGCGGCGCCAGACATGCTCGATCATCGGCGCAGGGCCGATCATGGCGAGAGGCTTGTTGGGCAGGCGGGTGGCCGCCAGACGGGCCGGAATGACGATCAGCGCGGGCATGTAACTGAGGGGGTTAGGCGTTGAAGTGAGGGGCGAGGAATACAGGACTTGGATCAGCCTTCCAAGGGTCTAAGAGGCTTTTCCGCCAAGGCCTTAGAACCCGGGTCAGCCTCGTGAAACCGCCCGCCGGGGCCTTGATTCATATTGAGATTTGGGGACAAAGCCAGTATTCACTCGGGGGATTGGGCCGCATGGGATTGCCATGGGGACGGCCCTAAAGCCCTCGGGGACACGCATGTCGAAGAACACGTTGACTTGGTACGCCATCATCGCCGCCGTCTGGATCGCTTTCTTGACGGTCCTTGGCATCAATCTGGTGACGAACGTGATCTTCTTCGGCGACCCGCTCAAGCACGAGCAAGCCGCGCTCGATAAGTTCGGTTTCCCGATCGAAGTGGTCGAAGATATGCCCGCAGATGCCGGCGGTGGTGGTGGTGGCGGCGGACTGGTCAGCAGCCTGCCCCTGATCGCTGCGGCGAGCGTCGAAGAGGGCGCTGCGTCCTTCAAGAAGTGCCAGTCGTGCCACACGGCGGAAGCCGGCGGCGCCAACAAGACCGGCCCGAACCTGCACAACATCGTCGGCGCCGAGATCGCCGGCCACAACGGCTTCAAGACTTCGGAATCGCTCAATGCCATCGGCGGAGCGTGGACCTATGAAAAGCTCGACGACTACATCGAGAACCCCAAGCGCCTGGCGCCCAAAGGCTCGATGTCCTTTGTCGGCCTGAAGAAGCCGGCCGAACGCGCCGCGGTGATCAAGTTCCTGATGTCCATGACTGAGAACGCGCCGCCGGTGCCTGCCGCTGCTGAAGCCCCGGCCGCCGAGGCTGCGCCTGCTGAAGCAGCACCCGCGCCCGCCGCGAAGTAGTTTCTTCGTCCATGGCCGGCGGGGTTTCCCAAGAATCCTGCATTGATCTGATGCATCGCCTCGCTGATCTCAGCGGGGCGATTGCACTTTCGCACTTTCGCACTTCCTTTGCCGTCGACACCAAGGCCGATGAATCGCCGGTGACCATCGCCGACCGTGACGGCGAGGCCGCCATGCGCGAAGCCATCCGCAAGGCTTTCCCCGGGCACGGCATCATCGGCGAGGAATGGGGTCGCGAAAACGAGGACGCCGAATACCTCTGGATCCTCGATCCCATCGACGGCACGGCATCGTTCATCAACGGCGTGCCGCTGTTCGGGACATTGATTGGGCTGTGGCGGCGGGCACGGAGTGGTGAGGCTGCGCCCTGGCTCGGCTGCATCAACCATCCGGCCTTGAAGGAGCGTTGGATCGGGGGGGATGGTCTGCCCACAACCATGAATGGGCGGCCCGCCCGGGTGCGCCCCTGCCCTCGCCTGAAAGCAGCGACGGTCTACCTCACCGCGGGGGACCATTTCGTGGGCGACCAGGGCATGCGTTTTGCCCGCCTGGAAGCTGCGGTCCACCGCCGCCGCTTCGGCGGGACCGATTGTTACCATTATGGAATGGTGGCCTCCGGATGGACGGATATAGCTTGTGAAGCAGGCCTGAAATTGCACGATTATGCCGCCATTGTGCCGGTGCTCCAGGCGGCGGGAGCCACCGTATCTGATTGGAATGGCAAGCCTTTGAAATTAGAGTCGGAAAAGACCGCCGGCGGCTGTGTCGTGGCCTGTGGCGATAGGGCCGTGCACGCGGCGGCGGTCGAGATCCTGAGCGCATAACACGCTAAATCCCCAGGGCCAAAAAAACAGGGCCGGGCGACAACAGAGGGAATGCACCGATGATGAAGACGGCTTTGCTCGGCCTTGGGCTTATTGGCGTGGCGGCAACGCTCGCCTTCAGCGCTCCGGCACAAGCATTGGTGCGCGGCAAACCGGTTCATGCCATCGCCTTGCACGGCGAACCCAAGTTCGGGCCGAACGAAAGCTTTCCCTACAACAATGTAAATGCACCGAAGGGCGGCACGCTGCGCCTGCAGGCGCTAACGGCGACCTTCGATACTTTGAACCCCTTCTCACTGAAGGGCGTGCCCGCTGCCGGCTTCGTGATCATGGGCACCAACTCTGTGCTGATCGAAGGCTTGACCGTCGGCGGCGACGACGAGCCCTTCGCGCAGTATTGCCTGCTGTGCGAAACCGTTGAAGTCGCCGAGGATAACGGCTGGGTGGAATACACCCTGCGCCCCGAAGCGCAATTTAGCGACGGCTCGCCGGTCACGGCCGAGGATGTGATTTTCTCCTTCAACATCCTGAGAGAGAAAGGCCAGCCCTTCCACAAGATCTATTGGGCTGAGATCGACAAAGCCGAGAAGACCGGCGAGCGCAAGGTGCGCTTCACCTTCAAAAACAAAACCAACGCCGAGTTGTCGCTGATCACCGGACAGCTTCCGGTGCTCAACAAGAAATTCTGGGAAGCCCACGACATCACCGAAACCACGCTCGACAAGCCCATCGGTTCGGGGCCTTACCTGATCGACAGCTTCGAGCCCGGCCGCTTCGTCGTCTGGAAGCGCAATCCCAACTATTGGGCTAAAGATCTGGCGATCGCCAAAGGCACTTATAACTTCGACGAGATCCGCTTCGATTACTTCCGCGATCAGGACGTCGCCTTCGAGGCCTTCAAGAGCGGGGCGTTCGACTACTTCGGCGAGAACACGGCCCGGCGCTGGGCGACGGGTTACGATTTCCCGGCGATACAAGACGGCCGCGTCAAGAAGCTCGAAGTGCCCTCGGGAATCCCGATGGGGGCGCAGGGCTTCACCTACAATTTGCGCCGCGACAAGTTCAAGGACATCCGCGTGCGCCAGGCCTTGAACTTAGCCTTCGATTTCGAATCTTTGAACAAGACCATCTTCTACGGCGCCTATACGCGTCTGCACAGCTATTTCCAGCGGTCCCCGCTTGAGGCCAAAGGTCTGCCGACTCCGGAAGAACTCAAGCTGCTCGAGCCCTGGCGCGGGAAGATTCCCGACGCAGTCTTCACGCAAGAGCCCAGCCAGCCGATGACCGACGGCACCGGCAATCCACGCGACAATCTCTTGAAGGCGCGCGAGCTTTTGGAACAGGCCGGCTGGGAGATCGTGGACGGCGTCCTCATCAACAAGCAGACCAAAGAGCCGTTCACCTTCGAGGTGCTGGAAACCTCCGATGCGTTGCAGCGTGTGATCACGCCGTGGTTCCAAAACATCGAGAAGCTGGGCATCAAGGGCACGCTGCGCGTGATTGACTCGGCTCAGATGGTCAACCGCATGAACGACTTTGACTATGACATGAGCGTGCTGGGCGTGCAGAACTCGCTCAGTCCGGGCAACGAGCAGGCGGAAATGTGGGGCAGTGCATCGGCCGACCGCCCGGGCAGCCGCAACTGGAGCGGGGTGAAGGACCCGGCCGTGGATGCGCTGGTGGATATCATCATCAAAGCGCCGGACCGTCCCGCCCTCGAGACCGCGAGCCATGCCCTCGACCGCGTCTTGTTTTGGAATCAGTTCATGACGCTCCACTACGGCCCAACCGCCGACCGTCATGTCTATTGGACCAAGCTTGCGCATCCCGACCGCTTCCCCGAGCAAGGCATGCCCTCTCCCGGCGGCGGTGCCGTCGCCATGAACTGGTGGATGGGCAGCGCGGCGGCCGCGACAGCGAGTGCGCCGGCGTCCGGCGGCGATGAGGGCGGATCCAATACCGGCCTGATCATCGGCTTGATCGTGGTCGCCGGCATCGGCGTCTTTATGTTCTCGCGGCGCAAGCGCACCGTGTGAGACGGTGATGGCGGCGCGTAAAGTCCTACTCGCCCTCTCATTCGCTGTCATTGCATTTGCACCGACGGCGCAAGCCATCGAGCGCGGCAAACCGGTGCATGGCTTGGCGCTGTACGGTGAGCCCAAATACAAGGATGGGTTCGCGCACTTCGATTATGTCAATCCCGGTGCGCCCAAGGGCGGCACCTTCACCAAAACGAATAGCGCCTTCCTGACATTCGATACGTTCAATCCTTATACGGTCAAAGGGGCGATGGCGAACGGCTCCAACTTCCTGCTCGACGATACGCTGATGGTCGGCAGCCAGGACGAGCCCGCAAGCATCTACAGCAATATCGCCGATACCATCGAAGTCGCGCCCGACGGCAGCTGGGTGCAGTTTGTGCTGCACGCGGACGCCCACTTTAGTGACAACAGTCCCATCACTGCCGCCGACGTGGTGTTCAGCTTCAACACCCTGGTGGAGAAGGCGCGTCCCGCCTACCGCGTTGCTTACGCCGACGTCGCCAAGGCCGAAGCGGTTGACGCCAAGACCGTCAAGTTCACCGTCAAAAACACCGAAAACCGGAAACTGCCCCTGATCCTCGCCGGGTTGCCGGTGCTGTCGCAGGCCTACTGGAAGGACCGCGACTTCACGGCGACGACGCTCGACACACCCATCAACAGCGGACCCTATACCATCGAAGCCTACGAGGTCGGGCGCTATGTCTCGTACAAACGCCTGCCCAATTACTGGGCCAAGGATTTGCCGCAGGCGCGCGGCATGTACAACTTCGATCACGTGCGCTTTGAATACTTCCGCGACGACAACGTGTCGTTCGAAGCGTTCAAGACCAACGTCTATGACTATGTGATCGAGATGTCGGCGCGGCAATGGGCCACGGGCTACGATTTCCCGGCGGTGCAGCAAGGCCGCGTCAAGAAGATGCTGGTGAGCAATATTCTGCCGCGCGATGTATCGACCTTCAGCCTGAACCTGCGGCGCCCTTTGTTCCAGGACCGGCGTGTGCGCGAGGCTATGAACCTCGCTTTCGATTTCAATTCGATCAACAAGGGCCTGATGTTCGACGCCTACCTGCGCCTGCGCAGCTATTGGCAGGGTTCAGCGCTGGAAGCCAAGGGCTTGCCGAGCGCCGATGAGCTCAAGCTGCTCGAGCCGTTCCGCGATAGGTTGCCGCCCGAGGTGTTCACCACTGAATTCCAGCAGCCGTCTACGGCCGGCGACGGAGATAACCGCGAGAATCTGATCAAAGCACGCGATCTCTTGAAGCAGGCCGGTTGGGACATCAAAGACGGCCAATTGAAAAATGCCAAGGGCGAGCCCTTCACCTTCGAGATCATGCTGGTACAGCCGAGCCTAGAGCGTCTGCTGTCACCCTGGCTGCAGGAGTTGAAGCGGCTCGGCATTACCGCGACCTTGCGCAATGTCGATACGTCGCAATACTCCAACCGTGTGGACGACTTCGACTACGACATGATCGTGATCAGCATGACCACCAACCTGACGCCGGGCAGCGAGCTCATCGACGACCTCAGCTCAGAGTCCGCCGACCGCAAGGGCGGGTTTAACTACTCAGGCGTGAAGGATCCGGCGG
>CANKHC010000048.1 GCA_947481595.1 Fidelibacterota bacterium | reverse complement strand
TTAGACCTCCGCGGATGGTGGAATCGAGGACTAAAGTCCCCGACACCGGAATGGACCCTTGGAACACCCAAGTGACCGCATCCACGTGTGGAATGGCGCGGGTTTTAGGGGGTTGGGGCCAATAAAGCAAGGCGTGGCAGCAACCGGCCAAGGTGCGCTGCGTTAACCTATTGATCTGATGTTACTTTATATCACCCGTTGACGGGCCGCGTCCGCGCCACAGATAGAGTGAAGGAAAGTGGAGTTTGCCAATGCCTAAGATGGACCCTGCTGCTATCGCACGCGCGTTACGTGAGGCCATGGGCAAAATGCGCCCCAAGGATCTGCTGCGCGTGGCCCAGAAGGTCCCCGCCCTACGGCGGCTGATTCGCGGCCCCCTAGCCGATCTCGCCGACGACGTCACCACCCTCACCGCCATGGTCAAGGACTACGCCGACGGCAGCTACCGCGAGGTGCCGCAGAAGTCGATCTTCGCGGCCGCCGCCGCGCTGCTCTATATCCTGAACCCGCTCGACCTGATTCCTGATCTGGTGCCCGCGCTGGGGCTAGTCGACGACGCTGCTGTGCTGACGATGGTGGTCAAGGCCATCCAATCCGATGTGCACGCCTACCGAAGCTGGGCGAAAAAAGCGACGCGCCGCCTTCGTCAGCTCGTGGCGCGGATTTAGAACTCGCGCATCTCCAAAATGCCCGGCACGTTTTTGAGTCCGGCCAGCGTCTTTGACTGGATCGCGTAAGTCCCCGGCAAGGCGACCTCGACCACATGGCCGTTGGAGCGCGCCACCAGGACAATACGCCCCTTGCCGCGGCCGTCGGCGCTGATGAGGTCGCGCAGCTCGCTCACTTCCAGACTTCCCGCCACACTGATCTTCAAATTTCGCACGCGCGCGGCAATCGCCTTCTCCAGGGACTCAACGCGGTTGGCCAGCAGCCGGACTTTGTCTTCCTCGAGCTGCGCATCGAGGGTCAAGAGGAGGGGCGTGCCTGAGTCCAGCAACTCGCGCGAGGCCGCGAGCACCTCCGAGAACATCATGACCTCGAACGTGCCCGTGTCATCGGAGAGCGCCACGAAGGCATACTTGTTGCCGCGCTTGCCGATGCGTTCGCGCTTGGAAACGATAGTGCCGGCCATGCGGATCGGTGTTGTGCAGTCTGCGGGCGTGAGGCCCGCCACGTCCTTGGCCTTGACCACATGCAGCGCTTGCAACGTACCGGAATAGGCATCCAGGGGATGGGCCGAAAGATAGAAACCGATGGCGTCGAACTCATGGGCGAGTTTTTCCATGGGCCGCCATTCGGGCACGTTGGGGAGTACCAAATTCTGGTCCGCATCGCCCTCGCCGAACAGGCTGACCTGTTTCGACGCGCGATCGCTGGCCTTGCTTTGCGCGTGACGCAGCAGGATCTCGGCGCCCTCATGGATCTGGGCGCGGTTGGGGTGCAGGCTGTCGAAGGCGCCTGACTTGACGAGATTTTCAAACAGACGCTTGTTGATGACGCCGCCGTCGATGCGGTTGGCGAAGTCGGTCAAGCTCTTGAAGGGCCCGCCCTTGTCGCGCGCCTTGACGAGGTCTTCCATCGCGCCGACACCGACATTTTTCACCGCCGCCAGCGCATAGCGAATGGCGCCGTTTTCGACGGAGAAGGTCACGTCCGAGGTGTTGACGTCGGGCGGCAGCACCGGAATGCCCATGCGGGTGAGTTCCGAGCGGAAGGAGGCCAGCTTGTCGGTGTTGTGCATGTCGAGCGTCATGGACGCCGCCATGAACTCCACCGGATAGTTGGCCTTGAGGTAAGCCGTTTGATAGGCCACCAGGGCATAAGCCGCCGCGTGCGACTTATTGAAGCCGTAGCCCGCGAACTTATCGATGGTATCGAAAATGTTCGACGCTTTGTCCTTGGCGATGCCGCGGGCGTGCGCGCCGTCGACGAAGTTGGCGCGCTGCGCGTCCATCTCCGCCTGGATCTTCTTGCCCATGGCGCGGCGCAGGAGATCGGCGCCGCCCAGGCTGTAGCCCGCGAGGATCTGCGCGGCCTGCATCACCTGCTCCTGGTAGACCATGATGCCGTAGGTCTCTTTGAGGATCGGCTCGAGCATCGGGTGCATATAGTCGATCGGCTCGACACCCTGCTTGCGGTTGATGAAGGAGGGAATGTTGTCCATCGGGCCCGGACGATAGAGGGCCACAACCGCGATCAAGTCTTCGAAGACGTCGGGTTTGAGCTTGCGCAGCACATCACGCATGCCCGTACTTTCAAACTGGAACACGCCCATGGCATCGGCCCGCGACAGCATGGCAAAGACCGGCGCATCGTCCAGCGGCAAGGTCGTGATATCGATGTCGATGCCGCGCTGCTTGATCAGCTTCACCGCGCGGTCGATCACGGTCAGGGTCTTGAGGCCGAGGAAGTCGAACTTCACCAGCCCCGCCTGCTCGACCCACTTCATGTTGAACTGAGTCACCGGCATGTCCGACGCCGGGTCGCGGTAGAGCGGTACCAGCTGCTCCAAGGGCCGGTCGCTGATCACCAAGCCGGCGGCGTGGGTGGAGGCGTGGGCGTAGAGCCCTTCGAGCTTCAGCGAAATGTCCATGAGATGGCGGACGTTGTCGTCGGCATCGCGCAGATTCTGAAGTTCCGGCTCGTGTTCAATCGCTTCCTTCAACGTCACGGGTGCGGCGGGATTGTTCGGCACCAGCTTGCAGATCTTGTCGACGTAGCCGAGCGGCATCTCCAGCACGCGGCCCACACCGCGCAGCACCGCGCGCGCCTGGAGTTTTCCGAAGGTGATGATCTGCGCCACACGATCGCGTCCGTATTCGCGCTGGACGTATTGGATCACCTCGCCGCGGCGGTCCTGGCAGAAGTCGATATCGAAGTCGGGCATCGAAACGCGTTCGGGGTTGAGGAAGCGCTCGAACAGCAGATTGAACCGCAAGGGATCGAGGTCGGTGACGGTCAGCACCCAGGCGACCACCGAACCCGCGCCCGAACCGCGGCCGGGGCCGACGGGAATGCCTTGCTCCTTGGCCCACTGGATGAAGTCGGCGACGATCATGAAGTAGCCGGCGAAGCCCATCTTCACGATCATGGCCACTTCGTATTCCAGGCGTTCGCGGTAGGGCTTGGCGGCCGCGGCCTGCTCCTCGGCACTCATTCCGGGCTTATAGACATGCGTCAGCAGGCGCCGCTCGAGGCCCGCGACGGCAAGATCCCGCAGGGCCTCCTCTTCGGTGCGGCTGCCGGTCTTGGGCGAGCGCGGCAAGATCGGTTTACGTTCGTCGACCTTAAATGCGCAGCGCTGCGCGATGACGAGAGTGTTGCTGATCGCCTCCGGCAGGTCGGAGAACAAGGCGATCATCTCCTGCCCCGACTTGAAGCGGTGCTCAGGCGTCAAGCGGCGGCGATTGGAGACAGACACGAAGGATTTTTCGGCAAGGCAAATCAACGCGTCGTGGGCGGTGAACATATCCTCGTCGGCAAAGAAGCACTCGTTGGTGGCGACAAACGGGATGTCGCGGGCATAGGCCATCTCGAGCAGCGCCGGCTCGATGCGCTGCTCGGCGGGAAGGCCATGGCGCATCAGCTCGATATAGAGCCGCCCGGGGAACATCGCGGCCATGCGGGTCAGGATGTCCTCGGCCTTCGGGCGCTGACCTTCGACGAGATAGCGCCCTAACGTGCCGGCCGTGCCTCCCGTCAGCGCGATCAATCCGGCGCTCGCGGCGGCGATATCGGCCCAACTGATCTGCGGCGTTTCACCGGAGTTGGTCTCGAGAAACGCCTTGCTGACCAGCTTGAGGAGGTTGCCGTAGCCTTCCGCGTTCTGCACCAGCAGGACCAGCTGGTCGGGTTCCGGCAGACGGCCACTTTGGCTGTGGCCGCTTTGCGCGTCTTCGCGCCGTACCGAAACCTGGCAACCGATGATCGGCTGCACGCCGCTCTTGGCGCATTCGGAGGAGAACTCAAGGGCGCCGAACAGATTGCGCGTGTCGGTGAGGGCCACGGCCGGCATGGCGTTGGCCACACACAAGGCCACAAGCTTGGGCACCTTGATGGCGCCTTCGGCCATGGAATAGGCCGAATGGACGCGCAGATGCACAAAGGGGGAAAAGGCGACGTTCAACATCAGCAAAGCATTCCACAGCGCCGCCCATAGGTCACGCGCAGGGTTATCCACATATCCACAGCCTTAAGCTGCGCTGCGGCCCGATTGACCTTCGCCCGATTGACCTTCATTGGCCAGTTCATGCTGCACGGCGCGGATCGCCTGAGCTGCGCTTGCGACGCTGCGTTTCAGCTCATCAAGCACGGCCTTCACGGCGTCGGCATCGGTGAGTTCGACCTCGATCGCACGGGCGATTTCGCTGGCCCGCACCGCGCCAAACTGCGCGCAGGTACTTTTCAAATCGTGAGCCGAGCGCCGCAGGTTGGTAAAATCGCCGCCTTCGGCATGCGTGACAACGTCCGCGAGATACTGTTCCAAGGACTCTAAGCAGCGCGCGAGCAGCCCGTTCAACAGAACCGGTCCGAGCCCCTCGCCGAGGCCGTCGATGCGCTGGCGGTCGAACACAGGCGAGCCGGCACTCTCGGCGCCCACGACGGCACTGGGAATTTCACCGGCCCCGAGATCGTCCTGAAGCGGTCGGTCGATCAGGCGCTTGATCTCGCGCGCCAGATGGCCCCATTCGATCGGCTTGGTGACAATGGCATCGCAGCCAGCCTCGAGATAGCGCGCGCGGCTTTCGGGGATGGCATCAGCCGTGAGTGCGATGATCGGGATTCCGGCATGTTTGGGATCGCCTTCGCGGATCGCGCGGACAGCGGCGACGCCGTCCATGACCGGCATCTGCATATCCATCAACACAATGTCGAAGTCGACATTCTGGACCTTCACGACCGCCTGGTCGCCATTGTCGACCAGAGTCACCTGATGGCCCCACATCTCTACGACCTGGCGGACCAGGAGCTGCGTCGTCAGATTGTCCTCGGCAAACAGGATCTTGAGCTTGTGCCCCTTGAGCACGTCGCCGGTGCGCGCCGGGGTGATGGCATAGCGGTGCTCGATCTTCTCGGCCAGGCCGGGAATGAGATGGACGGAAAAGAGAAACGCCGATCCGTGGCCCTGTTTGCTTTGTACGAAGATTTTGCCGCCCATCGCTTCGACGATGTGCTTGCAGATGTTGAGGCCAAGGCCGGTTCCGCCAAAGCGGCGCGAGGTCGAGCTGTCCTCCTGCTCGAAGGGGCGGAAGAGCCGGCCCTGCGCATCGCGCGACATGCCGATGCCGGTGTCGCGGACTTCAAACTCGGTGAGCACGGTGCCGTCGTCTTGCAGGCCTTGGCGGCACTTCACCGCCACGCTACCGCGGTCGGTGAACTTCAGCGCATTGCCGACGAGGTTGAACAGGACCTGGCGCAGGCGTTTGGGATCGCCGATCAAGACATCGAAGGCGGTGTTCGCCGTGCTGAAGTCGACGGTGAACACGAGCCCCTTCTGGCGCATGGCGGGCGCGAAGAACTCCTGCACGTCGCGCATAACCTGCGAGACGCGGAAGTCGGTAGTGTCGAGGTCCATGCGTCCCGCCTCGATTTTCGCGAGATCGAGCAGGTCGTTGAGCAGTTCGAGGAAGGAGCGCGTGGAGCGCTCCAGCGTTTCGGTGATGGCGCGCTGTTCGGGCGGCTGGTGGCTGGCGAGCAGCAAGTCGCACATGCCCATGATGCCGGTCATCGGCGTGCGCAGCTCGTGGCTCATGTTGGTGAGGAACGCGGACTTGGCGGCATTGGCGCGCTCGGCAGCGCGCCGCGCCGCGACGGTTTCACGCTCCAGGCGGTGTCGCCCCGTCAGCACGGCAGCGATCGGCAGGATCGTGAAAACCCCTGTAGCGAGGAAGACCTGCAGAAGAACGACGCGTTCGCCGATGGTCATGGACGTGACCAGCGCCAGCGGACCGTGCCCCAGCATCGTCAATGGAATCGCGGTCAGGGCGACCAGTGCCATGGCCAGGGTGGCGCCGGCGAAACGCAAGTGGAACGCGGCCAAGATCAGGAAGGGAAACACGAGAAACAGCAGCGGGTAGCGGTCCTGAGCAAACGTCGCGAGGGCAGCGGCGCCCACCAAGCCGAGAATGCGGAAGGTCTGCGCGCGCATGGCCTTGCTGGTGATGTAGGCCCACTCGCCCGAACGCAGCATCAGCAACAAGGGCGCAATCGTCAGCACGCCGAGGGAATCCGACGCGAACCAGGAATAGAAGACCGGCCAGGGATCGGCATCGGTCATCGTTGTCATGACCGCGCTGCCTGCGATCGCGCTCGCGGCCGGGCCGAGCAACCCGCAGAAGAGCAGGAACTTGAAGAACGTCGCGGGCCGCGTGAGGTCGGCCGGCATGTCGGCAAAGCGCGAGAACAGGACAATCGACACCACCAGCTCGATGGTGTTGCAGGCCGCGAGCAAAAACGCGGTGCCCATGGGATCGGCAGCCAGCCAATCCGCCGCCCAGTTGCCGATGAAGCCGGCGATGAGCATCGGCACCCACTGCGTCCGCTGCCCGCGCAGCAGGAAAGCCAGCATGATGGCGTCGGGCGGCCATATGATGGCGACGCGCCCGGTCTGGCGGGTAAATTCGATGGCCGCGTATGCGGTCAGGAAAACCGCGACAACGATAAGCAGAAGCTTGGATTTTGGTGTTTCTATCCAGCCCGCAAGCATCGGGAAGGATCGTGAACGGGAGGTGTGGCTCATCCGTCTTCTCTTTGGCAGCTTCTGCGCGTACGACGGCCCCTCCCGGGCTGTCTTCACCCAAGTATCACATGAACCCGGATCAATCTCATGCGGATTCCGGGCCGGCGGCCGAGAACCGCCCCTTTCTACAAGGATATGAAGTTGTTAGCGCGGCCGGATCAGCCGTTCTTGTCGAGCAGGCTGCGCAGCATCCAGGCGGTTTTCTCGTGGAGTTGGAGGCGCTGGGTCAGCAAGTCGGCGGTCGGCTCGTCGTTGGCCTTATCGACCAGCGGCAGGATACCGCGCGCGGTCTTGGCGACCTGTTCGTGGCCCTTCACCAGGTTCTTGATCATCTGTGTCGCCGCCGGCACACCCTCCTCTTCCTTGATGGTGGCGAGCTTGACGAAAGCCTTGTAGGTGCCGGGCGCCGCGTGGCCCAGGGTGCGGATGCGCTCGGCGACGAGATCGACCGCCTGCCACATCTCGGTGTACTGCGTCTGGAACATCAGATGCAGGGTCTGGAACATCGGGCCGGTGACGTTCCAATGGTAATTGTGGGTCTTGAGATAGAGCGTGTAGGTGTCGGCGAGCAGGTGCGCCAGCCCGTCGGTGATGGCTTTGCGGTCTTTCTTGTCGATGCCGATATCGATTTCCATGCTGACCATCGCGCCCTCCTCAGTTTAGAATAGTTATAATATTAGGAGTGCTCTGGAAAACTGTCAATGCCGCGGCTTTAAGCCCGGGAAATCAAGCGGGGGTGAGCAGCCCGTGCTCGAGGCGAACGGTGCGGTCCATGCGCCCGGCCAGCGCCGGATTGTGGGTGGCGATCAACGCCGCCAAGCCATGCTGCCGCGCCAAGCCGACGAGTTGCTGGAACACCCCTTCCGAGGTGTCTGGGTCGAGGTTGCCGGTGGGCTCATCGGCCAGCAGCACGGTGGGATTGTTGGCAAGCGCACGGGCAATGGCGACGCGCTGCTGCTCGCCGCCCGAAAGCTTTCCCGGCCGATGCTCGGCGCGGGCCGCAAGACCCAACCCTTCGAGCAGACTCATGGCGCGCACGCGGGCTTCCGCGCGGCTTTTACCGGCGATCATCTGCGGGACGATGATGTTTTCAGCCGCCGAGAAGTCAGGCAGGAGGTGGTGGGACTGATAGACAAACCCCAGCCGGCTGCGGCGCAGCTCCGTGCGCCGGTCGTCACCCAAGCTTCCGCAGTCCTCGCCGAGGAAGCGCACTTCGCCGCGATCGGGGCGCTCGAGCAGGCCGGCGATTTGCAGGAGCGTGGATTTGCCGGCGCCCGACGGCCCTACCAGGGCGACGACTTCGCCGGGGGCGACAGTGAGTTGTGCACCGCGCAGGACATGGAGCTCGGTGCCGCCTTGCTGGTAGGTGCGGTGGACGGCGCGCAGTTCCAAAGCCGGAACGTTATTCATAGCGCAGCGCTTCCACGGGATCCGTGCGCGCCGCGCGCCAGGACGGATAGATCGTCGCGCCAAAAGAAAGGACCAGCGCGATCGCCACGATGGACGCGGTTTCATTCCAATCCATTTTGGCCGGCATTTGCGTGAGGTAATAGAATTCGGCCGCGAATAGCTCTGTATCCAGCAACCGCTCCAGGAAACGGCGGATTTTTTCGATGTTTTCGCAGAAGACATAGCCGAGCAGGAAGCCGGTCAGAGTGCCAACCAGGCCGACGCTTGCACCCGTCAGCAGGAACACCCGCATGATCATCCCGCGCGTGGCTCCCATGGTGCGCAGGATGGCGATGTCCCTGCCCTTGTCCTTCACCAGCATGATCAGGCCGGAAATGATATTCAGCGCGGCCACGAGGATGATGAGCGTCAGGATCAGGAACATGACGTTGCGCTCGACCTGCAGAACGTTGGAGAACTCGGCGTTGGTCTCCTGCCAGGGCTTCACGTCTGTATTCGGTCCCGTGACACCGGCAACCTCTTTAGCAATCGCACGGGCGTTGTCCGGCTGGGCGATGTGCAATTCAATACTGGTCACCGAGCCGGGATACTTGAAATAGGTCTGCGCCAGCTCAAGCGGCATGAAGATGATCGAGGAATCGTAGGTCGACATGCCCATGCTGAAGACGCCGGCGATTTTGAAGGCGTGAGCCCGCGGCGCCGAACCGAAGGCCGTGACATTGCCTTTGGGAGAAATCAGCATGAGTTCGTCGCCAGCCTTGACGCCAAAGCGCTGCGCCATGCCAACCCCGATCAGGATGGCATCGCCCTCGACGTAGGGTGCCAGCGACCCTTCGACAATGTGGTCCGAGACAAAGCTCATCTTGGAGATGTCTTCGTGGCGCACACCGCGCACCACGCCGCCCGAAGTGCTCCGGTCGGACGTCACCAGGACTTGGCCCTCGACCGTCGGTGTCGCACTCAGAATCCCCGGCATCGCGAGGAGTTGTTTGACGCGGGCGTCGTAGTCGGGGATCGAGAAGGTCCGACCATAGACAATGATGTGCCCGTTGACGCCCAGCAGGCGCTCCATGACGTCGGCGCGGAAGCCGTTCATGACCGCCATGACAATGATCAGCGTGGCCACGCCCAGCGCGATGCCCACGAGCGAAAAGCCGGCGATGACCGAAACGAAGCCTTCCTTGCGGCGGGCCCGTAGGTACCGCCCCGCCACCATCCGTTCGAAGGCGCCGAACATCATCGCTTACATCACCGTCAGTTTGGCGACAGCGCCTTCGAAGCTGATCTCTTCCTTGGCGCCGGTGGCGCGGCGTTTGAGTTCGACGATCCCCTTGGCGACACCCTTGGGGCCGACGACGATCTGCCAGGGCAGCCCGATCAGGTCCATGTCGGCGAACTTCACGCCCGCGCGCTCGTCGCGGTCGTCATAGAGGACGTCGCGCTTCTCCAGGCTCAAAGCGTCGTAAATCTTCTTGCAGGCCTCATCGCAGGCGGCGTCCCCGACCTTGAGATTGATCAGGCCGACGTCAAAAGGCGCCACCGCATCCGGCCAGACGATGCCGTGTTCGTCGTGGCTGGCCTCAATGATCGCCGCCACTAGGCGCGACACACCAATGCCGTAGGAGCCCATGAACACCGTCACAGGGTTGCCGTCGGAGCCGATGACCGAGGCCTTCATGGGTTCGGAGTACTTTTTGCCGAAATGGAAGATGTGGCCCACCTCGATGCCCCGGGCGCTGACCAGGTCGGCGCCGAGCTTGTCCGCCATGGCCGGGTCATGCTTGTCGTCCGTGGCGGCATAGAGGCTGGTCCACTGGTCGATGATCGGCTGCAGGTCTTTTTCATAGTCGACGTTCTGGGGGGCAGGCATTTCCAAGAGCGCCTTGTGGGTGAAGACCGCGCTCTCGCCAGTGTCCGCCAAAACGATGAATTCGTGGGAAAGGTCCCCGCCGATGGGGCCGGAATCGGCTTTCATCGGTATAGCCTTCAAGCCCAGGCGGGCGAAGGTGCGCAGGTACGCCACGAACATCTGATTGTAAGCGTGGCGCGACCGCTCATAGTCGAGGTCGAAGGAGTAGGCATCCTTCATCAGGAACTCACGCCCACGCATCAAGCCAAAGCGCGGCCGAACCTCGTCGCGGAACTTCCAATTGATTTGATATAGATTCTTAGGAAGATCGCGGTAGCTCTTGATACTATTGCGAAAAATGTCAGTCACCACCTCTTCATGGGTGGGCCCATACAGCATGTCGCGCTCGTGCCGGTCTTTGATGCGCAGCATCTCTGGACCGTAGTCGTCGTAGCGCCCGCTTTCCTTCCAGAGGTCGCCCGACTGGATGGTCGGCATGATGATTTCCTGGGCGCCGGCCGCGTTCTGCTCCTCGCGCACGATCTGGATGATGTTCTGCAGGACGCGCGTGCCCAGCGGCAGCCAATTGTAGATGCCGGCGGCGTGCTGGCGGATCATGCCAGCGCGCAGCATCAGCCGGTGCGAGACGATCTGGGCCTCGGTGGGGGTTTCCTTGAGCGTCGGCAGGAAGAAGCGCGAGAGCCGCATGGGGAGTCCTTAAGCAGCAACGAAGGGATGCGGGACCATAAGCGAAGACCCCAGGGTATTCAATGAACCGGGGCCTTTAGCGCTTCGCCCTAAGGCTTAGTGGGCGGGGCGGCGTCCATGGCATCCAGGCTCTGACGGCAGGCTTCCGCCAGCATCACCTCATCCTGGGGCGCAATACGGGCGCCATTCCAAAAGGCGTCGTTACCCTTGATGGTCAACTCACCCAGGCCAGCCTTGCCTTCAAACGGCAGGACTTTGCGGACCGGTGCCGCCGGCGTGGGCGTGCCGGGCAGTCCTGGCGTCGGTGCGGTCCCGCGCCGGGCGTCGCGCAAGGCCAGGCGGTCCGCCAGGTCGATACCGATCTGAATGTTGATCTCCTCGGGAAGGACGATGGACGGCCCCCCGCCGAGATCCGCCGGCACCACCGGCCTGCCGCGCGCATCCACCCCCGGCTTGTAGGTGACATCGTCTGCCGGAACGTGCTGCACCAACCGAGCGCAGGCGGCCTTTGAGAGTGTGACCGCCTTGGACTCAGCCGCCTCAGCGCTGACGGCCACGCCAAGAACGGCGACAAGGATGAACGGGCGAAGCATAAGCGCCTCCGGTGTTACGCGACTTCCTCAACCTCGACCAAGGTGCCGTTAAAGTCTTTGGGATGCAGGAACAGGACCGGCGTTCCATGAGCGCCGGTCTTGGGCTCGCCGTCGCCGAGCACGCGCTTGCCCGCCGCCTTCAGCCGGTCGCGCGCGGCGATGATGTCATCGACATCAAAGCTAAGGTGATGAACGCCCCCGGCGGGATTGCTCTCCAGGAATTTCTTGATGGGCGAGTTGTCGCCGAGCGGGTGCAGGAGCTCGATCTTGGTATTGGGCAATTCGACAAAGACCACGGTCACGCCGTGCTCAGGCAGATCCATGGGCGCTGAAACCTTGGCGCCGAGCGTGTCGCGGTAGGTGGCGGCGGCGGCGGCCAGGTCGGGCACGGCGATAGCAACGTGATTCAGACGGCCGATCATGCGCAAGGCTCCTTGAGTCTTCCGCATGATATAGGCCAAAGCGGTCGGTTTGGCCAGTTGCCGCCTGAATAATCCTTTTGGGAGAAGGCCTTACTTAGGGATGACCTTCGGCGCGATCAGGCGCGATTTGTCGGCACCCGGCTTCGGCGTGAATTTGTCGACGCGGTTATTGAAGGTGTCGGCAAGATACACGTTGCCTTCGGAATCGAGGTCAAATGTGTGCGGGTCGTCGAAGCCTTCTGGGAACCGGCCGTAGACACCCCAGGACGTCAGAAGGCGGCCGTTCATGTCGAACTTGACCAGGCGGTTATTCTCGCCGGCCACCGCCCAGATCCCGCCGTCTTGCGTCGGGATGATGTGGCTGGTGCGGGCGTTGTTCCACGCCTCGATGAACTTGCCGTTCGCATCGAACACCTGGATGCGATTATTGCCGCGGTCGGAGACATAAAGGCGGTGCTGTGCATCAACGGCGACCCCGTGCACCAGGTTGAACTGGCCCGGCCCGTCGCCTTTCGTGCCCCACTCCGAGAGGTACTTGCCGTTCTTGTCGTATTTGACGATGCGCGAATTGCGGTAGCCGTCGGCGACAAAGAACGAGCCGTCTGGGAGGAAGGTCAGGCCAGCCGGCCAATTGTAGTGATACTGATCGGTGCCGGTGACGCCCTTTTCACCCAGCTTGAGAGCGATTTTCTTGCCGTCGTTGGTGAACTTGAAGATCTGGGCACCTTCGCGGTCGACCACCCAGACATGCTTTTCGGGGTCGTAAGGGCTGATCTCGACGTTGTGCGCCAGAACGATCTGATCGTTCCACTGGCTCCAATCCTCGATCACTTTGCCGTCGCGATTGAGCACGACGATCATGTGCTCATGCGTCGGCTTTTCGATGGGCTTTGCTGTGCGGTCCTGGCGCGGATTCTGCAGCGTGCCGTCGGGGTTAAGGATGACTGACCCAGGCTGCGTGATCTGTTCACCCGACGAGGTGACAATGATCCGGTCTGGCGTATCGACGACAACGCCCGTCACCGGCTGATTCCAGCGCACGCCGGGCTTGAACCAATTGGGGACGACTTGATAGGGACCGTTGAGGTCCAGACCGCCCTTCTCGGCGGATTGCGCAAAAACCGAGGTACTCAGCAAAAGACTCAACAACGCCGCGCCGTAACGCAAGGACCGTGTCATGTCACCCTCCCAGGTAGCCTCTATAAAGTTTAGCACCTCACGATGTGAACTTTAACCACCGGCTTGCGGGCCGGCGCGAAGGCTTTGCGCACCGCACCCCGCACCGCTTCTTCGACCACCACGTCGTCGCGCCGGGCCTTCTTTGGGATCCGGCCCACGGCGCCATAGAGAACGTCCCCCCAGTCCCGATCCCTGTCGTTTTCGAAGGGGTCAGCAATCCCCAGGACGGAAACGCAAGGGTCGCCGACCACTTCGCCGGCATCGTCCAGGACCACCGTGGCGACGGCGGCCCCCTCATAGAACATGCGTTTACGGTCGCGCAGCATGCCGGACGCGAGCGGCATGACCTGGCCGTCCTCAAGGGCCAAGCGCCCGCTCCAGACCGTGCCTGCGATCCGCGCCTTGCGGCCGTCGAATTTCACCGCTGCGCCGTTCTCGACGATCACCGCCTGCGGGACTTGGCATTCCTTGGCGAGTTTGGCGTGGGCGCGCATGTGCATCGCCTCGCCGAGCACCGGAATGGAAATCTGCGGGCGGATCATCTGGTACATGCGGCGCAGCTCGTCGCGGGCGGGATGCCCGGAGACGTGGATCGGGAAATCGCGCGACGTGACGACATCGACTCCCAATTTCGCCAAGCCGTTCTGGACCTTGGCGATGGCTTTTTCGTTGCCGGGGATGGCACGGGAGGAAAAGACCACCACATCGCCTTCCTCCAGCGCCACATCGGGGTGCTGGCCCGAGGCGATGCGCATCAAGGCCGCACGCCCCTCACCCTGGCTGCCGGTGCAAATGTAGAGGACCTTGTCGCGCGGCAGGTAGGACGCGTCCTCGGCCTCATAGAAGGTGAGATCGGAAGCCAAGTAACCCGTGCGCCGCGCCGTCTCGACGATGCGCCACAGCGATTGGCCAACCAAGGCCACCTCGCGGCCGTTGGCTTTGGCGGCACGACAAATGGACTCAAGCCGCGCAAGATTGGAGGCGAAGGAGCCCACCGCAATGCGGCCCGTATAGCGCGCGAACAGTTCGGTCAGGTTCTCGCGCACATCGCTTTCGGAGCCGGATTCGCCTTCCGTGAAGACGTTGGTGGAATCGCCGACGAGCGCCAGGACGCCCTCATCGCCGAGCCTTGTCAGCGCCGCAAAATCGGTGACCTCGCCGATCAGGGGGTCGGGGTCGAACTTCCAATCGCCGGTGTGAAAGATCGTGCCGTATTTGGTGCGGATCGCGAGCGCGTTGGGCTCGGGGATGGAATGCGTCAGGGTGATGAAGTCGACCTTGAACGGCCCGATCTCGGCGCGCCCGCCGAGCGGCACAATGGTCACGGGTACTTCATCCTCAAGCCCCGCTTCCTTGAGCTTGTATTCCAGGAACGCCGCACAGAACGGTGTCGTATAGACGGGGCATTTGAGCTGCGGCCACAAGTGAGCCACCGCCCCGACGTGGTCCTCGTGGGCATGAGTGACGATGATCCCCGCGAGCTTCTCGCGCCGCTCGACGATGAAGCTCGGGTCCGCCATAACCACATCGATGCCCGGCACGCTGTCGTCGCCGAAAGACACCCCCAGATCGACCATCAACCACTTGCCGTCGCAAGCATAAAGATTGAGGTTCATGCCGATCTCGCCGGCGCCGCCGAGGGGGATGAACCACAGGCCCTTGTCGAGCCCTTCAGGGAACTCCGTCTTGATGTCCTTGATCCGGTTCATTGAAAGTGAACGCGTGTATTCACTTGCTGTTCCGTTTGTGGACCAGCTGCAGGCCGCGCAAGGTGAGGTCAGCGTCTATATCTTCGATTACCGTCGTCGCCTGGGCGAACAACGGCGCCAATCCGCCGGTGGCGACCACGCGCATCGCCTCGCCCCGCTCGGCCTTGATGCGTGTGACCAGGCCCTCAATCAAACCGATGTAGCCCCAGAATACGCCCGAGGTCATGGCGGCGACGGTGGTGGTGCCGATCACCGGTGCATTGCCGGGGTGGACCACCGGCAACCGCGGCAGCTGGGCGGTCGCCATGTGCAGCGCCTCCATGGAGAGGTTGATCCCCGGCGCAATGCAGCCGCCGCAGTAGGCGCCCTGCGCGTCCACGACGTCAAAGGTCGTCGCGGTGCCGAAGTCGATGACGATCAAGGGACCTTTGTAGGCCGCATGCGCCGCGACGGCGTTGATGACGCGGTCGGCGCCGACTTCGCGCGGATTGTCGACCCGCACGGTGGCGCCCAGATCGAGGTCAGCGTCGCCGATAAACTTAGGTTTGCAGTTGAAATAGTTCTCGCAGAGTTTGCGCAGGTCAAAGTTTTTGTCCGGCACCACCGAGGCGATGATGGCGTGCGTGACTGCCTCAGGCTTCAACCCATCGCGTTCGAGCAACTGAGTCAGCCAGACACCATATTCGTCGGCGGTGCGGTCGGTCTTGGTGGCGGCACGCCACTGGCCGCGCATGTCCTCGCCGTCGAACACCGCGAAGACGACGTTGGTATTGCCGCAGTCAATCGCCAGAAGCATCTGTTCCGCCCCCGAACAGCACATCACCTACGACGATGCGCCGCTGTCCCTTACGTGTATCGAGCAGCAAAGCCCCGTCTTCGTCCAGCCCCATGAACGCGCCCGATACCGCCCCTTCGGGCAGACCCACCGCCACATTGGCACCGATGTCAGGACCGCAGGTGAGCCAGTGCTCACGGATCGCCGCGAAGCCTTCCGCGCGCCATTTCCCCAACCACTTGTGCAGCGCGCGCGTCAGCACCGTCAGAACATGCGCCGGCGTGGTGTCGATCTGGTGCAGCGACAGGGCCGTTGGCGGGTATGCCGCCGGGTCGAGTTGCACAGCCTTCAGATTGATGCCGATGCCGAGCACGATCCACGACCCTTTGGTGTCGTCGGTCGCCAGCTCCGGCAGGATGCCGCAGACCTTCTCGCCCTCGATCAGCACGTCATTGGGCCATTTGCAGGAGACCTTGGGCTCGCCGGCGTTGTGGCGCGGCAGTTCCAAGATGCACTCGCGCACCGCCACGGCAGCCACGAACCCCAGTTCAGGCGCTTGGGCGATGTTCTGGGGTGCTGCGATCAGGATCGAGACATAGACGTTCCCGCGCGGACTCTGCCAAACCCGTCCGGCACGGCCACGGCCCGCGGTCTGGGTCCCCGCCCAAACCATCAGTCCTTCGTGCACATCGTCCTGTTCGACGATGCGCTTGAGGGCGGCATTGGTGGAATCGAGGCTGTCGAAATGCATCACCCGCCAGTCCGGCGGCAGATGCGGCTCGGGCGGAGCGTGCGACGCGGTATACCAGGTCAAACGGGCCTCACCTGAGGTTGGCCGCGGGGTGGTGATCAGCCGAGGAAGAGCGCCCGAGCGGCGGCTTCGGCGCCGGTCACTAGGAGATTGGGACGGACGAAGAAGACAATCATCAGAACGCTCGACACGCCCATGATGATCCCAGTGGTCAGGCCCGGCGGATCGAAGGCGGTGGCCGCTTCGTCGAAGTACATGATCTTGATGAGGCGCAGGTAGTAGTAAGCGCCCACCACGCTGGCCAAGAGGCCGACGGTGGCGAGGATGACGAAGCCCGCGTTCACCGCCGCGACAAAGATGTAGAACTTGCCCAGGAAGCCCGCCATCGGCGGGATACCGGCCATGGAAAACATCAATATCGCCAAGGCCATAGCCACGCCTTTGTGGTTCTTGGCCATGCCCGAGAGGTCGCTGATTTGTTCGACGTATTTGCCGTTCACCTTCATCGATAGGATCACGGCGAAGGTGCCGAGATTCATGAACAGATAGATCAGCAGATAGAATAACAGACCGCGTGCCCCTTCTTCGTTACCGACCACCAGGCCGATCAGGGCGTAGCCAACGTGGCCGATGGAACTGTAGGCCATCAGGCGCTTGATGTTCTTTTGCGCGATAGCGGCAACCGAACCCCAGACCATGGACAGGACCGAGATCAGGATGATCACCTGCTGCCATTGCTCGATCATGGCCGAGAACGGCCCCACCAGCACGCGCAGGAATAGGCAGAGCCCGGCGATCTTCGGCGCGATCGAGAAGAAGGCGGTGATCGGGGTGGGCGCACCTTCGTAGACGTCGGGCGTCCACATATGGAAAGGCACGGCGGAGACCTTGAAGGCCAGGCCCGAGATCACAAAGACGATGCCGACGATGACGCCGATGGAATTCGGGCCGGTCTTCATGGCGGCGGCGATGCCGTCGAAGGCGGTGGTGCCGGAGAAACCGTAGACCAGCGACGAACCGTAAAGCAACAGACCCGAGGCCAGAGCGCCGAGGACGAAATATTTCACACCGGCTTCGGTGGCCCGCATGTTGTCGCGGTGGAAGGCCGCGAGCACGTAAAGCGACAAGCTCTGCAGCTCGAGGCCGACATAGAGCGAGATCAGGTCGTTGGCCGAAATCATGATCATCATGCCGAGCGTGGCGAACAGCACGATGATGGGCAGCTCAAAGCGCGCGATCTTTTCGTCGTGCGCCCAGTCATTGATCAGAAGCAGCGTCAACGCAGCCCCCAGCAGCATCAGCACCTTGGCGAAGATGGTGAAGCGGTTGACGATGAACAGGTTGCTGAACGTGACGGTTTCCTGCGTGCCGTAGATGGCCAGGCCAGCCGCCGTTGCCATCACCGCCACCGTCAGCCACGTGACCAGGGTCGTCGAATCCTTGGAGCGGAACGCCCCCAACATCAACAACACCAGGGCGCCGAGCACCATGAAGATCTCGGGGTAGGCCGCGGCGAAGGAAGGCAGTTCGGTCATCGGTTCAGTCTTTCCTAACGCAGCCAGGCGAGCAGACTGCCGCCGAGCGGCACGATGTCCGCCGCACGGGTGGCAAGCGCGTCGTTGTAGTTC
>CANKHC010000047.1 GCA_947481595.1 Fidelibacterota bacterium | reverse complement strand
CAAGACCAACCTCCTGATCGCCAGTGCCATGGAAGCCGGCGCCGGGCTGAACCTGGTGGACGGACGCAGCAAGCAGGTCACAAATCTCTATCCGGGCACGGGTGCTGTCGCGCGTCACGACAAGGCGAAGTTCGCCGGCTGCCCCTCGCCGCTCGATCCAAAACTGGTGGTGCTGCACGGCCTGTCGCTGCGGCCAGCCGCAAATGGTCACTACACGCTGTACGCCACCAACCACGGCGGCCGTGAATCGATTGAAGTGTTTGACGTGGCGATGGACGGCGCCAAGCCCGCGGTCACCTGGATCGGCTGTGTGCTGATGCCCGGTGCTGACATGCCGGCCAACAGTGTCGCGGCCTTCAAGGACGGCACGCTGATCGCCACAGTATTGATGCTTCCGGGCAAGACCGGTGAGGACATGCGCGCCGGCCGCAGCACGGGGGCGGTCTATCAGTGGACGCCTGGATCGGACGGCTTCAAGCTGCTGCCCGGCACCGAGTTGAGCGCCAACAACGGCATCGATACCTCACCCACCGACGACGAATTCTTTGTCGTCGCCTTAGGCGCCCGCAAGATCGTGGCCTTCTCGCGGAAAGATCCGTCGAAGCCGCTGCGGGAAGCGCAACTGACCGGTTTCACACCGGACAACACACGCTTCGCCGAGGACGGCAAGCTCGTCACGGCGGGCCAGGCCGACATCGATGCGTCGTGCACGGCGGCGCCCGGCACGCCGGAATATCAGAAATGCCCGCGCGGCTATGTCGTCGCGAGCATCGACCCCAAGACTATGGCGGTCACGGAAGTCGCGCGCGGTCCGGGCACGCCTGCTTGGGGAGGAACGACCATGGCGGTGCAGGTCGGCAACGATCTGTGGATCGGCACCTTCACCGCAGACAAGCTGGCCTATCGGACGCTGAAGTAACCGTTCCGCAGCGCTGAAATAAAAAACGCCGGGTATTAAGCCCGGCGTTTTTTTTCTCTATCGATTGTTAGCCAACAGCGGTCTTCTTGGCGACCTTTGTGGCGGGTTCGATCAGGCCGATCTTGGCGGCGACCTCGGCGAAGATCGCGATGACTTCGTCGAGCTGTTCTTCGGTGTGGGCGGCGCAGAGCGAGGCGCGCAGCAGCGAGTAGCCGTACGGCGTGGCCGGCGGCAGGGCCAGGTTCACATAGACGCCGGCTTCGATCAGGCCGCGCCAGAAGGCGATGGCGACCACCGGATCAGGAGCGACGACGGCGACGACCGGGCTGTCGGCGCTGGCGACCTTGAGGCCCAAGGCGGTGAGGCCCTGGCCCAATTTCTGGGCGTTGCGCATCAGGCGCTTGCGGAGCGCGCCACCGTTCTTGACTAGGCCAAGGTTGACCGTGGCCGAGGCAACCACCGACGGCGGCAGCGAGGCGGTGAAGATGTACGCGCGCGTGACGAGACGCAGGGTCTCGAAATCGGGATGGTTGGAGACGCAGAAGCCGCCGACCGTTCCGACCGACTTGGAGAAGGTGCCGACGATGAAGTCGACGTCGTCCTCGCAACCGACTTCTTCCGGCAGACCGCGGCCGTACTTGCCGAGCACGCCGACAGAATGAGCTTCGTCGGAGAGCAGGTAGACGTTCTCGTGTTTTTTCTTCACCGCGACGATCTCGGCCAGCGGCGCCTTGTCGCCCAGCATCGAGTAGATGCCTTCGATGACGATCAGTTTGTTGCCGGGCTTGTTCGCAAGACGCGCCAAACGCTTGTCGAGGTCGGCGGCGTCGTTGTGCTTGAAACGGATGATCTCGGCCGCAGAACCGCGCACGCCGTCATAGATCGAGGCATGGCAATCGGCGTCCATCAGGATGTAGTCGCCCGCGCCCATCAGGGTCGAGAGGATGCCCAAGTTGGCGAGGAAACCGGTGGAGAAGACCATGGCGTGGTCTTTCTCGAAGAAGTCGCAGAGCGCGTTCTCGAGTTCTTTGTGGCCGCCGTAAGTGCCGTTGGCGACGCGGCTGCCGGTGGTGCCGGTGCCGAAGGCATCGAGCGCGTCGTGTGCTGCTTTCAATGCTTCGGGCGCGAAAGTCAGGCCCAGGTAATTGTTGGTGCCGACGAGAATGGTGCGCTTGCCCGCGATCATCGCCTCGGTCTGCGAGAGCACCTGATCCATCTTCACCTTGAAGGGATCAGCGCGTCCGTCGCCGAGGAAGGCGTCACGTTGCGCCATCAAAGGCGCGAAGCGATCGAACAAACCAGCCATTTATGCAATCCCCAAAGTGGGCCAAAACCCCAGTTTCAAATTCGCCTGCCGGATCCTTTAGGAATTCTCGGCAACGATTTTCTCGACGGCCAATCCCAGCTCACGGACGGAGGCGATGTCGGGCAGGATGTTGAGGGGGATCGAAATGTCGAACCTGTCCTCAACCACCGCCACGAATTCCATCACCACCAGGGAATCGAAGTTCAGGTCCTCGCTGAACCGCGTTCCCGGCGTGAGCTCGGCGCCGGTCTTGTTGAATTGCCCCAGGATTTCGTAGAGGGCCGCCAAGGTCTCAGGCGACGGTTCGTTCCCTACGTTCATGATCCAAAAAGCCGTTCCACAAGGCCCCCGCTGACGTCCCCGTTGAAATCCAACGGGAATTTTCCGCGAGTGCTAAGGGGATAAGGTGCGGGAATGACGGTAAAGTGACAAATCAACTCAGCCGTTACGATGTTAACAGCCCCTGTGAGGTGTACCAGGTGACCGCATCCTTGAATCCTTTATCTATATTCCACAAGGGCTTATAGCCCGGGAAGGTGGCCGGGGCGGCAACCCAGTCAGGGTGCAAGAGTTCGGGGACTTTTCCCCAGGAGAGCACATTGGGGCGGCGCGTGAGGGCCGCCTGCAGGCTCGAGAGCGCACCTGCAATATAAAGCACGGCGGCCGGGATTTGGATCAAACGGGGGTTGGTGCGCACAGCGGCACCGGCGGCTGCGGCGATGTCAGCCCAGGTGTAGGAGCCGCCGTCGTCGAATTCCAGGGGCTGGTCGGGCAGGGCGTAAGGGTCCAAGGCCAGGGCAGCCAGGACCGCGCCGGCGACATCGTCCACATGGACCAATGAAGCGCGGGCATTTGGGACCATCGGCGCGGGCACGAAGCCGCGCGCTGCCATTTGGAAGATGCGCAGGGTCTCCGGATCGCCGGGGCCGTAGACCGCCGGCGGGCGGAGAATCACGGAAGGAAGTTTCTCTTTGTGCTGGCGCACGGCCTGTTCTCCGGCGCGCTTGGACGCGGCATAGGCCGACAGGCGCGGCTCGCGCGCGGCCAGCGAGGAGACCAAGATGAAACGCGGCGGAACGTCCTGCTGTGCGGCGATGTCGGCGAGCGCTTGTGTGGCGCCAGCGTTGACGGCGAAGAACTCGGTGCGATCGCGCGCCTTGGTGCAGCCCGCACAGTGGACGATGGCGGCGATGCCGGCGACGAAGTCTTTCAGCAACGCGCGGTCGGTGAGCGCGCCCTTGATCCAGGTGACACCTTCGATGGTGACGCCGAGTTGGATCTCGGCGGGGATGCGGCGCGCGAGCACGCGCACGTCGTAACCGCCTTCGACGAGAGAGCGCAGAATGCGTCGTCCGATAAAACCGGTGGCACCGGTCAGGGCGATGACCGGCAAAGCCATGTCAGGGCGCCTTATCCAGAGCGGCGATCTCACCGGTGAGGAACATGTTCTTGGCGCGGCCACGGGCGAGCTTGCCCGAAGTAGTTTTGGGCAGGCTGCGCGCCGGGACGAGAATCACCTCGCAGGCGATGCCCACGGCTTCCTGCACCTTTGCTTTCACTTCGGTGGCGAGGCGCGTGCGCTCAGCAGGATCAGTAGGACGGCACTGGACCAGGATGGTGGGGATCTCAACACCGTTTGCATCGGTGAGCAGGATGGCGGCGCCGTCGCCGGACTTCAGCCCGTCGATGTGTTCCACGGTCCATTCGATGTCCTGCGGCCAGACGTTGCGGCCGTTGACGATCATCATGTCCTTGGCGCGGCCAACGATGACAATTTCGTCCCCGGTGTCCGTGGGCAGCCAATAGGCGAGGTCGCCGGTATCGAGCCAGCCGTCTTTGAGACATTCAGCGGTGGCTTCGGGATTGTTGAAATATCCCTGCATGATATTGGTGCCGGCGATGTGAAGGCGGCCGATGCGGCGCGGACCGAGCACGGCGCCGGAGTCATCGCGAATCTGTGCCTCCGTTCCGGGCAGGATCCTGCCGCAGGCGACGAACGCGCGGCCGTCGGCTTCGGACGTGGGTTCGGCGCGGTGATCCTCGAGCGCCTGCTTGTCGATATGGTCGATCTTCATTCCCGCGCCCACGGGCGAGAAGCTGACCGCGACCACGGCTTCGGCGAGGCCGTAGCTGGCGTTGAAGGCCTTGTCGGAGAAGCCGTAGGGTTTGAAGGCCTCGGCGAAGGCCTGCATTACCTGCGGCTTGACCATCTCGCCGCCGATGCCGGCGGCGCGCCACTTGGAAAGATCCAGCGTCAGGCCGGTCTGGTTGGCGACGCGGCGCGCGCAAAGCTCGTAACCGAAGGAGGGCCCATAGGAGAGCGTAGAGCCGTTGTCGCTGATGATTTTCAGCCAGGTCAGGGGACGGCGGGCGAAATCCTCAGTCGGCAGATAGTCGATGGAGGATTGGCTGGTGGCGCCGCCCAGCATGAAACCGACCAGACCCATGTCGTGGAAAAAAGGCAGCCAGGACGTGGCGCGGTCACCGGGGCCGTTGTGGATGCCGTGGTTGTTCATGGCATAGCAGTTGGCCATGAGGCTCTCATGCGTGATCATCACGCCCATGGGAAAGCGCGTCGAGCCGGAGCTGTATTGGATATACGAAAGGTCTTTTGGCCCGCCGGGCCGCAGTGTGCCTTGGCCTTCGGGCAGCGCGGTGACGTCAGCAAGTGTACCGATAAGGGCAAGAGGTGTTGTTCCGACGGCTTCGCGCACCAGTGGCAGGAACTCAGCGGCGCCCAGCGCCATGCGCGCGCCCGACGTAATGACCTGGCCTTTGATCTGATCAATATAAGCTTCGCGGCGCCCAAAGGCCGTGGGCAGCGGCATGGGGATCGGGATCAGGCCTGCATACTGACAGGCGAAGAAAAGGATCAGGAAGTCGGGATCGGTGGCGGCGAGAAGGGCGATGCGCTCGCCCGGCTTGATACCCGCGGCGGAGAGGCGCAGCGCGGTGCTCTTGGCCCGGTCGCGCAGCTCGCGGAAGGGCAGGACTTTTGCCAGATCGCCGCGCGCGGAATAGAAGTTGAATCCGGTGGCCGCATCGCCCGCATAATCCAGGGATTCCCAGAGGGTTGGGAAATCGGCGAGGCGCTTGGCGCGGCCCGGCGTGTCGCTGGGGGTGGGCGCGAGCGGCGTGGAAGCGGCGGTCTGCATCGCGGGGCGTTGTCACTTATGAGGCGGGGCTGGTCAACTCACCCTATATTACAAATATTGCAGGCTTATTCTATGATGCTGCCTTCACAACGAAAGGCCTGAGCCATGGACAAAAAGATCTTGGCCGTAGCCGTCGTCGGCGCCGCGGCGGTTGCCGGTGCTGCGATGATAAGCCTGCGGCAGCCGCAGGTTGGGACCACGCCAACAGCCGAAGAGGCCCAAGGCAAGGAACAGTGCTACGGCGTCGCCAAGGCCGGTGAAAACGCCTGTGCGGCAGCCAACGGCAGCCACACCTGCGGCGGGCTGTCGACGGTGGATCTCAGCGGCGGCGAGTGGATGCTGGTGGACGCCGGAAGCTGCATGAAGATGGGCGGCAAGTTGGAAGCCTTTGAAGGCCTAGGCTCGCCGCCACCTAAAACCGGCAGCTGAGGGTGATTCCCGCAGCCGCGGGCATCGGGCTGCGCACGGCCCATTTGGCGGCGTTGGCGGAAGGGGCTGAGAGCCCCGCCTGGGTCGAAATCCACAACGAGACATTTCTGTGTGAAGGCGGTCCGCGCTTAGCGCTACTCGACGCCGTAGCGGCGCGCGTTCCCGTGAGCTGTCACGGCGTCGGGCTATCGCTGGGGTCGGCGGGGGGCCTCGATGCGGTGCACCTTGAGAAATTGAAGCGCCTGTTCGCGCGGGTAAAGCCGGGACTGGTGTCAGAGCACCTGGCGTGGAGCGGTGCGGACGGTGTGTACCTGAACGACTTGCTGCCGCTGCCGTTGACCGACGACGCTTTGCAGGTCGTCGCCGCGAATGTCGATGCCGCGCAGCAAGCCTTTGGGCGGCAGATCCTGGTAGAGAACCCATCGTCCTACGTGAAGCTGAGTCACACTATGAGCGAGCCTGAGTTCCTCGCGCATCTTGTGGCGCGCACCGGCTGCGGTGTGCTGCTCGACATCACCAATGTTTATGTCAGTGCGGCCAATATGGGCTTCGACGCCGAGGCCTATCTGCATGGGCTGCCGGCGGAGGCGATCGGCGAAATTCACCTGGCAGGTCACGCGGCGCGCGGGCAGCTGTTGATCGACGCTCACAACGGCGCGGTGAGCGCGGCGGTGTGGCGGCTGTTCGCGGGCATGGCGGGGCGTATCGGCGCGCGGCCCACGCTGATCGAATGGGACGCGGAGCTCCCTGCCCTTTCCGTGCTGCTGCAAGAAGCCGCGGCGGCGCAGGAGGTGCTTGACCGGCCAGGAGTCGCCCGTGTCGCTTGAACTGGAGCAATGGCAGCGGGAGACGGCAGCGGTGTTGCTGTGCGACGGCGATGACGATTTCGCAGTGCACCGGAACAACGTGCGCGGCGGGCTGGCGGAAACGCTGGCGGCAACGTTCCCGGTAACGCGGCGCATTGTGGGTGCGAAGGTTTTTGCGGGCTTGGCCGATGCGTTTGTGCGGTCCGCCCCGCCGCGCGCGCCGCAGTTGTCGGCCTACGGCGCCGGCTTCGCGGACTTCATCGCAGGGCATGAGATCGGCCGCCCATTGCCATATCTGAGCGATGTGGCGCGGCTGGAGAATGCGCGGGCGGAAAGTTACTTCGCGGCTGACGCAGCAGCGCTGACTCCTGCGCGAATGGCGGCGTTGTCGCCGGAAGACATGGCGGCGGCGGTGCTGGCGCTTCATCCGGCGACGCGGCTCGTGCAATCGCGATTCCCAATTCACCGCATCTGGGAGGTCAACCAGAGGGATGACGTGCCGGCCGTGGACATGGGCGTCGCCGAGACAGTGCTGGTGACGCGGCCGGGGATGGCGATGGTGATGCGCAAACTTTCCGCCGCCGATACCGCGCTGGTGCAGACGGCGGGGCGCTCCCTCGGTGAAGCGGCGGATGCTGCCATGGCCGTCGATGCAGGGTTTGACCTACAGGGCGCGCTAGCGGCGCACTTTACAAGCGCAACCTTCAGAGACTAACCAGCATCCAGGCGGCCATACCGACCATCATCAGGTTTTCAGTCAGCGACAGGAACCCGAGCGGCACTTTGGCATCGCCGCCGACACAGGCGCATTTGAGTTCGCGCTTGTCGATGTAGACCGCCTTGATCACCGAAACCGCGCCGATGCTGCCGATGACCAAGGCCACCGGAGCGGCGAACCAGGTGAGCGTGCCTGCGATCATCAACACACCGGCGGCGAGTTCGGCGAAAGGATAGATGTAGGCGTAAGGAATCCAGCGCCGCGCCAGAAGGTCGTAGCCGAGGAAGGTGTTGGAGAAGGTCTCGACATCACGGAGCTTGAGCAGCGCGAGCAGGCACATGCTGAAGGCAATGAAGGTCGCGAAGGTATGCGCCGCGAGCGTGCCGGCGTGAACGAAGTCGGCAGCCACGGCCATGAGGGCGGCCACCCCGAAGACCGCGATCACCGGCGTGTAGGTCAGCGCCTTGGGATCACGCACCCTGAGGCCGAAGTGGCGGCGCAGGTCGTCGTAGCCGCCGATGCGCGCGCCGTCGATAAACGTCTGGGGCGTGGTCTTGACGCTGTGTTCGGCCTTGAAGGCGTCGATCTGCTCACGCGAGGTCAGCCAACGATCGTCAACGGTGAACCCTTCGCTGTGCAGCAGATGCAGCGACTTCAGCCCAAAGGGACAGCAGTGCTGGGGTGTGACCATGCGGTGGAGAACGGCGGTTTTCGCCGGGGCGGATGACATAGGAGCCTCCTGGAACCGCTCTTAATATAGGTCAGGCCGTAACCAGCGCGAGGCCCTTCACGGAAAATTGTGGCGGGTACAATTGCGATTACGAATTGGGGGCGTTCGCAGCGGCTTCGACGCTTCGGGAAAGCGCTTCGTAAATCCTCAGGAAGACCGGCGAGCCGCTGACGACGTTGCGGGGACGGTCCACGGCGCTGGCAACGCTGACGAACTTGGCGGGAAGCGGCGAAGTAATCAGCATGCGGCCTGCGTTCCGCGCGAGGCTGTAGGTGACAACAATGCGTTCGCGCTTGGGGGTGAACACCTCGAAGGGTACGGCGGTGCCGATAGAGTCATAGACCACCCGCGCACTGCAGGAATCGCTTTTACAGGTGACCTCGTCGACAACAGTAGTCTTGACGATGGTGATGACGGGAAACGTCGGCGCCTGAGTCAGAGCGGTGAACCTCATCCAACCCTGATACTCTTCAGGCGCGTAAGATACCGCCTGGGCGGCGATGAAATCTTGAACAGCGGCGGAAGCGTCTTTACACAACGCGCTGGTGCAAGCCGCAAGGGCTGGGACCGGAGCCAAGACCAGCGCGGCGATCGCCGCGACAGCAGAACGCCACATCGCTAGCCCTTCACGTCGAACCCGGTTTTGGCGAGCAGGCCGTAAAATTCCTTGATCGACTTTTCCTTGTCGGCATCGGCGAGGCCTTCGGTGAATTCGCCGATGAAATCCTTGCGCCGCAGATAGGAAATCACGATGTCGCGCGCGATGGTGGTGGCGCGGCCTACCGTCAACACACCAGAGGCGCAGAAGGTGACGAGCCGCGTCGCACGTTCGCGGAAGGCCAGGCGCTTGTCGTCCAGGCGTTCGATGACACCCTGGGAGATGATGTAGTCCGAGACCAGCTCATCCATTTTGGCGGCAACGGGATCGCGTAGGCGGGGCGGAAGCTGGGAGTCGAGCACCAGGCGCTGCATGCCGCAGACTTCCTGGAGACGGGCCTTTTCGGTGCGCGCCTCGGGGGCGATTTTCTGGATGGTGTTGAGGGAGGCGGCGAGGTCGCGCACCTGGAGTTCGATCAGCGAGCGCAGCTCGGGGTCGGCACTGGGATCGTACATGGCGAGCAGGTAGACGAACTTGCGCTGGCCGGAGGTGAGTTTGTCGCGCACGCCTTCCAGGGCACGCTTCATGCCGGCGGAACCGCCGATGTTTGACAAGCGCGCCCAGCGCTCGGTCAGGCCCACGGCAACGGGCAAACCGCCGACGACACCATGCGTCGTCACCACGCGAGTGACGATGGTATCGAAGAAGGCTTTGTCGTCGGTGATGTCTTCGCTGTTGGTCAGGCGCACGGTGTTGCCGAGGTCGCGTTCCAGGCGGTCGTAAAGAACCTTCTTGGAGCGCGGCAGCTGGTCGGCGGCGAACAGCTGGTTGAGCAGCGGCACCAGTTCCTCGACCGCGAACTTGGTGGGTTTGCACTTGCCCTCGAGTAGATCGAGGATGCGCATGATGGCATCGCCCAGATGCTTGGAGACGCCGATCACGTCCTTGATGATGGTCTTGGACATCAAGATATCGGCCAGCATTTCGTCGACCATGACGCGGGCGCGTTCGTCCTTCTGCGACTGCGCCATGGGCAGGAGCTCGGACATCTTACCGAGCCAGCCGGTCCAATTGATGGTCTGGCGCACGAAGGCGACGTTGGCGAGGTAGCTGCGCTCCTCGGCGTCCTGCACGCGCGCGTCAAGGCGGCGCAAGAGCTCGTCGAGGGTCGAGCCTTTGAGTTCGGGCAGTTCTTTTGTGTCGACTTCGCGCGCGCTTGGAGATCGCATCTACTGCGGCGTAGATGACGTCCTTTTGCTTGCGGGCATCGACACCGGCGGCACGCGCGTGCAGGCTCGCGATCTTGTCGACCGCCGAGGGCACCATGGTATCGAGGTTCAGTGCGCGCTTGAGGTTCTTGTGGCTGTGCAGGAGCTCAAAAGGCGTCATCTCGTGTTTATCGAGATATTTGGAGAACAGGCGCGCCATCGTCGTGCGTGCGGCGGTCTGGTAGTAGTCGGCGACCTTTTCACACAGCGGCGCTGAGTCCACCGGCGTGATCGAGAAGTCCTCGTCCTTGCTGACCTCTTTGGTCTGCTTGAAGATCTCAGTCTCGCGGCGTTCGCCGCTGCCGAATTGCGATTCCTTGAGAATGCGCACGCCTTCGGTGGTCTTCATGGCGAGCAGATCGGCCGCCTTGCGGCGCGCCGATTCCTCGGTGGGCATGACTTCATGCATGACCCACCGTCCGCCCTTGCTGAGCTGAACCTCAAAAGTTGCGCGTACGCCGTTCAAAGCCGCCCCGCCACTTCGCAGCCAATCGACCCCATCCCCCACGGAGAGGCCCGAAGGCTGAGGGTGTAACAAATTCCTTAATGTTCGGCAAAAACCCGGTGCAACCCATCTTGGGTTGGGCCACGGATGTGTTACCCGGGCCATTAACCGAATCGTATGAAACCTGTGTCAAAGCTGGGAGTATGACCGGAAACCTTATGATTCCGACCCGTTTGCCCTTGCGCCCCTGGGCCGCAGCCGTGTGTCTGGCGGCGGGCTTGGCGCTGGCCGCCTGCGGCGACCAGGGGAAAAACGAGGTCAAGGGCCTGAAGGAAGAGGTTCAGCGCGCCTTTGGCACCAAGGATTTCCAGAAGCAATTGAGCCTGTCACAGAAGGCCCTGAAACGGTCCCGTGAGGTCCTCGGCGACAAGGCGCCGGACACGCTCTATTTCGTGCAGTCGATCTCGGAAGCGAACCTGGCTATGCGTAACGCGCGCGGCGCCATTGCCGCCTTGAAGAACGAACTCGCGATGCGCAGCGCCGCCGGTCAGCCGGAAGCACGGCTTCGCACCCGGCGCGTGATGCTGATCAAACTGGCCGAAGACAGCGGCGATAAACTTACCGCGGGCGATCAAGCCGTGGCGGTCGCGCGCGGTCTCGGCATGGGTCCCGGCCAGGAGCCCCAGCCTGTGTACCAATTCGCGACCTTCTACCCCGCCGGGCCTTACCAGCAGAAAATCCAGGGCGACGTGGAGATCGGCTTCGGCCTCGACGGGACAGGCAGCGTGACCAATGCCCGTGTGCTGAGGTCGACGCCCCCAGGCGTCTTCGACGATGCCGCCTTGGAAGGCTTCCGCAAGTGGCGTTACACGCCGATGCTCGACAAGAATGGGCAGCCGACTCCTGCGTCGGGTTTCACCTACACCATGCCGTTTCGCGTGAATTGACCGCTGAGTCCGGCTACTGCGCCGCCGCGGTCAGACATTGGGTCGCGATGGTAACAACCTTTTCCATCACGGCGGGCGGCGGTTGTTGGCCTTTTGCGCCGGCAGCGGCATAGGCTTCCATTTCGGGACGCGTCAGGCGCCGTTGAATCTCGGTCGCGAGACAGGTGCAGAGTTTGGCCTGGTCGCCGGAAATGCCCTGGCCGCTTTGTTCGAGAAAACCCGAGCAAATCTCTTCGAGCGGATTGCCGGAGCTTTTGGGAAGAGTCTGGGCGATGGCGGGCGCTGCAGTGAGAACAAGCAGGGCGGTAAGCAAGGCTTTCATCATCTGAATTCCCCTGCCCCGCCGCCAAGTGTTTATGCGGCTTGAGCTTCCGATTGGATGAGCAGCATGTAGAGGCCGTCGGCGGTCTCGGCACCACGCAGCTTTTCGCAGACCTTGCGGTCGCGCAGAAGGCGCGACACACGCGCCAGCGCTTTCAGGTGATCCGCACCGGCACCTTCAGGTGCCAGCAGCAGGAAGACGAGATCGACGGGCTGTTCGTCGATGGCGTCGAAATCGATGGGCTTTTCCAGGCGCGCAAAGAGGCCGTAGAGGCGCTTGAAGTCAGCGAGCTTGCCGTGCGGGATCGCGATGCCGTTGCCGACACCGGTGGTGCCCAGGCGCTCGCGCTCGAGCAGAGTTTCGAAGATTCTTTTGTCGGACACGCCGGTGATCGTCGCGGCGTGGCGGGCGAGTTCCTGCAGCAAGGCTTTTTTATTGCCGGCCTTGAGACCCGAGATGACGGCTTCGGGCTGGAGCAGATCGCTGATTTCCATGTCGTACCTTTATACCGTTCCCACGCGCTTCTGCCCTCGCCTTTGGGCAGAATAAGAGGTGTCCGCGGTGGAATGATTGCGACTGTTATTCTTGTTTCAAATGCCTAGGTCGGTTTGCCCTCAGCCGTGTCTCCCATGACAACGGCTGGAGGGAGGCTTTCGCATCCGTAAATTCGCTGCCACTTTTGGCATCCAAATTCGCGAAGCGGGTGTCTATTGCCTCCGATGCTCCGGGTGCGCACCCACATGCGCTTACACCGGGCCGAACAAAAAGGTGGCGGAAGATAGTCGCGCGAGTCAGCCAAGTCAAGAATTGACAACGCGTTGTAAACGTTAGGATTAACGCGCGCCGTAGCCGGCGGCCTTGTCGCGGCGGCGCTGTACGGACGAGGGAATATTGAGAGAATCCCGATACTTGGCGACAGTGCGCCGGGCGACTTCGACACCGCCCTCACGCAGGATATCCACGAGGCGGTCGTCGGACAGCACGTCGGACACCGCCTCCCCGTCTATCAACATTTTAATCCGGTGACGTACGGCTTCGGCCGAGTGGGTTTCTCCGCCCGAAGCTGACGGCAAGCTTTGGGTGAAGAAGTATTTGAGCTCGAAGATGCCGCGCGGTGTGGCCATGAATTTGTTGGTGGTCACGCGGCTAACGGTGCTCTCGTGCATCTCGATGGCATCGGCGACGTCGCGCAGGATCAAGGGCTTCAAATGCACGACGCCGAGTTTGAAGAACATCTCCTGCTGTTTGACGAGCTCGGTCGCGACCTTGAGGATGGTCTCGGCGCGCTGGTTCAAAGCCTTCACCAGCCAATTGGCCGACTGGAGTTTCTCGGCGAGGAACTCCTTTTCGGCCTTGTTGGCCTTCTTCTGCGAGATGTCGCTGAAGTAGGTGCGGTTCACCAGCACGCGCGGCAGGGTTTCAGAATTGAGTTCGACGCGCCAGGCGCCGTCGGGACGCGCCGACATGATGACATCTGGAATGATGGACTCGTCGACGGGGCGTTCGAATCTCAAAGCGGGTTTGGGATCCAGGGCCCGAACCTCGGTGATCATGTCTTGAATGTCTTCGAGCGAAACACCGCACAGCGCTTGCAGCTTCTTGATGTCGCGCGCGGCCAGCAGTTCGATGTTGGCAATGAACGTGGCCATGGCGGGATCGAAGCGGTTCTTGTCCTCGAGCTGCAAGCGCAAGCATTCCTTGAGGTCGCGGGCAAAGATGCCGGCAGGGTCGAAGCGCTGCAGACGCGCGAGCACACGTGCCACACGGCCGGCATCGGTGCCGAGCTGCTCGCCAGCTTCGGCGAGATCCACGCGCAAGTACCCGCTCTCGTCGAGATTATCGATCAAGAAGCTGCCAATGAAGCGGTCGGCGGGATCGGTGATCGTAAGATTGAGTTGTTGCACAAGGTGGCTGCGCAGGTCGGGCAACTCGGCGACGGTGCGCTCAATGTCGGGCATCTCGCCGCCCTGCGAACCTTTGCCCCAAGTTTCCGAACTGTGGGTGTCGTAGCCGCCGTCGTCGCGCCAGTCGCCGTCGACGGCGCGCTCCTCGACGGCAGATTCAACATCGAGCGGGGCTTCGTCCTGGCCGTCGACCGCCTCTACGACTTGGGTGGTTTCGGTGCGGTCGTCGGAATTGCCGGCACTTTCAGAAAGCACGCTGGCCTCGAAGCCGTCGTCGGACTCGAGCAATGGATTATCGGTGAGTTCCTGCTCGACGTAGTCGGCCAGCTCGACCGACGACAGCTGCAATAGCTTGATCGCCTGCTGCAGCTGCGGCGTGATGACGAGGCTTTGGCTCTGCCTGAGATCGAGACGTGGCGCGAGGGCCATAGGAATTTTGTTCACCGGACCAACTAACCCGCATTTATCCGAATAGTTGCACCCGGGGAAACCCCGTTATGCAAGAATTGGTCCAGTTTCGCGGAAAAAAATTAATATTGGGGAAAGAAGCCCAATTACAGGCTGAATCGTTCGCCCAGATACACGCGCCTAACCCCTTCATGGGCCACGATTTCCGACGGGCTGCCCTCAAAAAGGACGGTGCCTTCGTGGAGAATGTAGGCGCGGTCAATGATGTCCAGGGTTTCACGGACGTTGTGGTCGGTGATCAGCACGCCGAGGCCGCGGTCCTTGAGGTGGGAGACCATCTCGCGGATCTCACCCACCGCAATGGGGTCGATGCCCGCCAAGGGCTCGTCGAGGAGGATGAAGCTGGGGCGTGAAGCAAGGGCGCGGGCGATCTCGCAGCGGCGCCGTTCGCCGCCTGACAGGGCCAGCGCCGGCGAGCGGCGGAGATGATCGATCGAGAATTCGCGCAACAGCGCGTCGACCAAAGTGTTCTGCGCGTCTTTGTTGGGCTCGACCACCTCGGCGACGGCGCGGATGTTGCCCTCGACCGTCATGCCGCGAAAGATCGAGGCTTCCTGGGGCAGATACCCGATGCCAAGGCGGGCGCGGCGGTACATCGGCAGCTGCGTGATGTCCTGGCCGTCCAGATAGATCTTACCGTGGTCGGGACTGATCAGGCCCGTGACGCAATAGAACGAGGTGGTCTTGCCGGCGCCGTTGGGGCCGAGCAGGCCGACGGCCTCGCCGCGTTTGACCGAGAGGCTGACGTCACGGAGCACGGGGCGGCTCTTGAAGGTCTTGCCGAGATTGCGCACGACCAAGCCGGTGACGGGCACCGGCTGATCGGCAGCACTGCCGCGCGCGTCTTTAGAGGCGTCAGGAGTCATTTCGTTCCTTTTGCGGCCCCAGGGGACGCAGGGGGCGGTGCAGTGACGGCCTGGCGCGGACTTGGCGCCAGCAGTGCGGCGACGCGGCGGTTCTCGGTCACGCCGGGCATGCCGGCGGCTTTGGCGTTGGCGAACAGACGGCTGGTGCCGCCCTTGACGTTCACGACCGCGAAGCCCCCGCCCAACTGGTTTTCGTTCTGGGTGATTTTTACGCCGCCGTCGAGCGTCGCGATACCGGTTTCGATGTTGTAAGTGCCGCGTTCGCCGCGCACGGTTTCCTTGGCGGTTTCCATACGCACGTTGCCGAAGCCTTGGATCAACTGAATGTCGCCCTTGCTGCTCGGCAGCACGTTTGTCTTGCTGTCGCCGGCAGGCTTGGGTTGTTCTTTGAAGAAGGCGATGAGCTTGTCGCCGTGGAGGCGGCGCTTTTCCTTGTCTTCGGCGACGGCATTGCCTTCGGCGACGGCCACACCGTCATTGCCCCAGTACTGCAGCGTCTTGTGCGCGGTGACGGAACCATCGGGGTTGACCAGGCTGACGGTGGCCCCTTCAAGCACGAGCACGGCCTTATCGAAGTCGTAGATCGCGATCTCGCCGCTGGCGGTCTCGGTGGAAGACTTCATGACGACGTTGCCGGTGGCGAACACGCGGTAGACTTCGGTCTCGCCGTTCGCACCGGTGCGGTAGTCGGCGATGAGTTCATCCGAGGTCACGGTGACGTCGCCCTGCACGGCCTTGGCGTTGCCGCGGGCGATGACGCGCTTAGCGTCCTGCTGCAGCTCGATGCCCTGATCGGCGGTGACTTCGATCGGCCGGTCGGTGCCTGCGAAACGCAAGGACTGCGCCCAAACACCTGAAAGAGGGGCGGAGCCCGCAAAGAGGCAAAAGAGGACGGCTAAATATCTCATGGCTTGGCCGCCGGAGCAGGCGGTGCGCTCTTGGCACCGGGATTTAAGGTGAGCTTGGCAGGGCCGTGGAACTTGACGAACTTGCCACGTTCGGTGAGATCGAAGCCGCCGGCGGCTTGCATGGTGCCGTAAGGGCCTTCGCTTTGCACGGGTTCGCGGCCGCTGGCCGAGCCTTCTTTCAGCATGACGACCGCCGAGTTGGTGCGCAGGTGGTTTTCCTTGTTCTGAACGACGGTGACTTCGCCCGAAAGATCGAGCTTCTCCAGATCGCGGTTGTAGAGCCCGTTGCCCGCGGAGGCGGACATCGCCGTGCCGCCTTCGACCGTGATCTCGGCCTTAGGCCCGACGAGGTCGACCTGGCGGTCTTCCTGCGCGTGCTGGCGCACGCCGTTGGCCGTGACCGCGAAAGGCTGGCCCTTGTCGTCGGTGCCGTAGTAGCGCGCGTTGGTCATGCTGAGGGTATCAGAGCCGCTGCCCTTGACGAGGTTCATGCCGATGCGGAAACGCTCATCGTCCTCGCGAAACATCGGCAGGACCACAACCAGCACCAGGAGCACGCCGGCGGCAATGGGCAGTGCGAGCTTCATCCACGAGACAAAGCGGCTGTATTGAGCGACCTGATCGGCCACGTTGTTGTCGCGCGGTCCCGCCACGTCGCTGTCGCGCGGCCCCGAGATGGTCTGTTGGTCCTTGTCGTGCTGTTCGCTGTTCATATGGCACCAGCCCGCAGGATGTCGTGCATGCGCAGGATGCCCACCGGCTTGCCGTCGTCGACGACAAAGACCGAGGTGATCTTCCAGTCGTTCATGCGGCGCATGGCCTCGGCGGCGAGCACGTTGCGTGCGGTGCTCTTGGGCGCCTTGGTCATCACGTCGGCGGCGGTCATTTGGAAAAGCGCGCCGTTGCCGATGTGGCGGCGCAAGTCGCCGTCGGTGACAATGCCTACCAGTTTGCCGGCGGCGTCTGTCACACCTGCCACACCGAAGGTTTTCTTGGTCATGCAGAGCACGACGTCGGACATAGCGGTGGTTGGCGACACCAAGGGCAACTCGTCGCCTTTATGCATCAGGTCTTCGACTTTGAAGAGCTTGCGCCCGAGCTGGCCGCCGGGGTGGAAGACTTTGTAGTCGTCGGCGGAAAAACCGCGGCGTTCAAGCAGGGCAACAGCAATGGCATCGCCCAACGCCAGTGTCATGGTGGTGGAGGTCGTCGGTGCGAGCCCCATCGGGCAAGCTTCGGGCACCGGCGGCAGCAGAAGCACGGTGGTTGCCGATTGCGCCAGTGTGGACGTCGCTTTGCTGGTGATGGCCACCAGCGGAATGTCGAAACGTTTGCAGTAGCCGAGGATGTCGTGGAGCTCGGCGGCCTCGCCGGAGTTGGAGATCGCCAGCACCGCGTCGCCCTTGGTGACCATGCCGAGATCGCCGTGGGAGGCTTCACCCGCGTGCACAAAGAAAGCCGGCGTGCCGGTGGACGCCAGGGTGGCTGCGATCTTGCGTCCAATGTGCCCGCTTTTGCCGACGCCGGTGACGACAACGCGACCGGTGACAGCGGAGAAGGTGTCGAGAGCAGCGACGAAATCCGCGCCGAGGGTGGCGCTCAACGCCTCAAGGCCCTGCTTGGCATAATCGAACACCCGCCGCGCGGTCGCGGCATCGGTGTGAGCCTTGGGCATCTTAGGCGCGGGGGCAGAAATGGCTGTTTTCCTTAATCTCTGGCGAAAACCACACGCTGTACGCCCAGCTGGGGTACGCCAGTGGGGCACGCCAAGCGCAGGCGTTCCGAGACGAGCCCAGAAAACCGTTTTGGAACCTATCGTTGAACGCCCGGCGGGGTCAACCCAGCGGGCGCGCGCGCCGGCTCCCTAACAGACAATTTAGGTAATATTTTCAATGGGATGTTACTTGGGTGTCCGCCTCAGTGGGCGAAGACGTCGTCGTCGGCAAACCCGGCAAGGTCCAAGGCCGCCCGATCAGGCAAAAAGCGCATGCAGGCGGCCATGAGTTCGCTGCGGCCTTCGCGGGCCACGAGACGCTCCATCTCGGCCTTAAGCTTGTGCAGATAGAGCACGTCCGAGGCGGCGTAGTCGATCTGCTCGGGCGTATAGCTGTCGGCCCCCCAGTCGGAGGACTGCTGCTGCTTGGAGAGTTCGACGCCGAGCAGTTCCTTACAAAGGTCCTTGAGGCCGTGTTTGTCGGTGTTGGTGCGCACCAGGCGCGAAGCCGTGCGCGTGCAATAGACCGGCTCGCAACGTACGCCCAAGCTGCGCTGAAGCATGCCGAGATCAAAGCGCGCGAAATGGAAGATCTTGGTGACTTTGGGATTGCCCAGGACCTTGACGAGGTTGGGCGCGTCTTTCCCGGGGACGATCTGCACCAGATGAGCGTGGCCGTCGCCGCCCGAAAGCTGCACGAGGCAGAGCCGGTCGCGGTGGAGGCGCAGACCCATGGTCTCGGTGTCGACGGCGACGCTATCGCCGAAGAACACGTTGGCCGGGAGATCGCCGCGGTGGAAATGGTTGGTCATGAAAGTGCGGTCACTTGCAGCTACAGTGAAATTGAAGCATTCAGGCAAGCTATCTATACGACCGGAAAGGGCCTGCAAACTGCTTTGTAGCCCTCCACCATGATCGACTTTGGTTAATGAATTCCACAGCTTCCACCGAGGCTAAGTTTCAAGAGGGTTGGT
>CANKHC010000046.1 GCA_947481595.1 Fidelibacterota bacterium | reverse complement strand
TCTACGGCCACGGGTTCATCAATCCGAAGGACAGCCCGCTGGCCTGGTTCGGCATTTGGACGGCGTACTTTTGCTGCCGCATTTTAGACTCAGAGAAAATCACCTGGCCGACGGTGGCGGGATTCGGGATCAGCCTGGGCCTCGTCTTGGGGACGCGCGTCATTGGCGTGGTCTACATCTACTATCTGATCTTTGTGCTGGCTGCGGGCGCAGCGGCGCGCCTTTTCGCAGGCCGACCGCTGCTTGAGGCGTGGCTGCGCGCGAAAGCCGCAGCATTGCCGTTAGCTGTGGGCTTTGCCATAGCTGTGGTGCTCATGGGTGTGTTCTGGCCGTGGTCGGTGCAGAAACCCGGCAACTTCTTTGGGGCGCTCGGTGCCTTCGAGCACTTCCCTTTCGCACCGCTCGTCTTGTGGGAAGGACAACTCATCCGCGGCAATGAATTGCCGCAGAGCTATCTGCCGGGGCTTTTAATTCTGCAACTCCCCGAGTACGTGCTCCTGGGGCTGATCCCGGCGGCGCTCGCGGGATTGATGGCGTGGCGCCGCCAGATCCTGACGGCTTTTGCCGCGCCGCGGGCGCAGCAGTACCTCTATCTCACGTGCGCGGCCTTAGGTCCGTTGGCGGCCGACTTCGTGATGGACCCGACGCTTTATAACGGTATGCGCCATTTCCTGTTCGTTGTGCCGCCGTTAGCGATCGCGGCCGCCATCGGATGGGATCACGTCATCGGCTTCGCGCTGCGTCAAAAGCCCATAGCGGGCGCGGTTGTCGCGGGGCTGCTGGCGCTGGCCTGTGGGCGCCAGGCGGTGATGCTCGCGCAACTGCACCCCTATGAGTATCTGTCTTACAACAGCATCAAAGGCGGCATCAAAGGGGCGGTGAACCGCTTCGAGCTCGATTATTGGGGCACGACCCTTCGGGAATCGGCGCGGGGGTTGGGCGAGTATTTGAAAAGCGAGCCCGTGAGCGGTGTGCCTTTGGTCTTTGGCTGTGGCGACCGCACCTCGACGCTGACATTCTTGCCTGTCGGAACCGAACTTACGGAAGAAATCGACAAAGCCGATTTCTATCTCGCCATGACGGGCGTGAAGTGCCTAGACCCCAGGCGCCCCGGACGCGTGGTGCATGAGGTCAAGCGCATGGGCGTGACGCTGGGCTATACGCTCGACTTACGCCCGGATCATCAGACGCCGTAGCGCCTGCGCGCGAAGCCCAGGAACATAAGCCCGGTGAGCAGAAGAAGCGCGCTGACTGGCTCTGGGACCTGCGCGGGGGCGGAAACCAATTGCCATCGGCCGCCTAGGCCTGCGCAGGGATAGGGTTCCTGCCCGGGAACGCAGTAGCTGGGGCTCAAGTCGGTATCGATCAGGAAGTTTCCCCAGAAGTCGGCCGCACCGCTGACGGCACCGAAGCCGTCAATCCAAGTGTTATCAAGATACCCCGCCAGACCGTCGCCGACGATCTGCAAATCAAACAGCAGTTTGTAAGTCAAATCGTAGTCGTCAATGCCGTAGGGCGGCGCGTGGTAGAAATAGGCGGTGGCGCTTGGGCCGCCAATTCTGAAGGAGATGGTCAACGGCGGGTTCGCCGTCAGTTCGCCGTTGAATACAGATCCGGACTGTATGAGAAGTTGCCCGGCTGTGCCCCCGGCGAAGTAAGCCTCATCGCTAAGACTGAGTGTGCCCCCGCTGTCGTAGGCTTCCGTACCGGGAGCCGTCACCCATTGGTATGTGGCAGACGCCTGGGCTGTGTGCGGGGACAGTAGGAGAACGAGGGCAAGCAAAAATATGGGCATATATGGTCCCCTTGTTTCGGGAGGACCCTGCAATCCCTGTGCCGCGCAGAGGGACACGCATTTCAACGGTCAGCAGGCGGAAACTGTAAGATTCCAGACAACGTGTCGCGTTGGATGACGCTCGCGACCTTCTTCCAGGCGTAGGTGTTGTAAAACCGCCCGCATATTTATCGCGGCGCGTGTTTAGGCTGCGTGCTGGTCTCTGACTACTTCGTGCCGATGCGCGGCGGGCCGCCCTTGGCGCTGGCGCCGAAGGCCTTGTTGAGGATATGGGTGGAATCCTCGGCCAGGGTGATCGCCTCGCTGATCAGATTGAGGATCTTCATGTTGTTGCGCATGACATGCTTGGCTTCGGCGCGCGGATCGTCGGTGATCTTTTGGGCGCGGATCAGAATGTCCTTGCGGATCAGCTGCAGGATGTCTTCGAGCTTGTAGCCGTCGGGCTTGTCGTCGGTGACGAGGAAGTGAGTCATGGTGTCCCCCAATAGAGTGATGCGCGAATCTAGCTGAATTCCTCGAGGGCCGCCACCAGACGACCGACCTGCTCGGGCCAGCCCCAGTCCTGCATGAAAGCGGCTGCCGCGGCGCCGCGGCGTTTGGCCTCGGCGCGGTCGGCATAGGCGGTTTCCATGGCACCCACCAGCTCATCGAGGGAGGTCTCGCCCCAGCCCTCGAGATCCTTGCGGCCTGTGAGTTCGCCCATGGGAAGCTGCATATCGAGGCTGTAGCAATTGCCCGGGCGGATGAGATCGAGGTGGCCGGTGTTGCGCGAGAGGGCTACGGGAATCCCACAGGCCATGGCTTCCATGGCGACAAGGTTGGTGCCGCCTTCGCAGCGGTTGGGGAACACCGCGAAGTCCATCTCGCGCAGGGTCGCGGGCGTGGAAGCGTTGTCGAGGCGGCCAAGATCCTGGAACGCACTCTCGGGCAATCCATTGGCCTTGAGCCAGGCGGGCACGTCTAGGGTGCCGTCGTCCCTCACCGGCGGCGCGCCGGAGATATGCGGGGAAAGCGTGATCTTGGCGGCGATCTTGGGCCACGGGTTGTGCCAGGCGGTGACCAGCAGCGCGTCGGGGTGGCGGGCGTGGAAGCGCTTGAAGGCGGCGACGACGAGATCCTGGCCCTTCCGGTATTCGAGCTTGCCCCCGGAGAAAATCGCGAAGCGATCCTTGAAGCGGCCGGTGCCTGGGCCGGGTTTGAAGAGCGCCAGGTCGACACCCTGCAGGCAGGTGCGTACGTGGCCGATGCCGTGTTGGGCCATGACCTGGGCGTTCCAGGTGGAGCCGGCGACGATCAGGTCGAAGCGTTTCGCGCCCGCGACGTTCTCCGGCGAGATCACGGCGGATTCAAAAAAGGGCACACCGACCATGGGGTGCCCGCGCGCGCCGGAGAGCAGGTCAAAGAACGACAGGTCGTCGTTGAGGGCCAGCAGCAGCGGGAAATCGACCTTGAGGCCGCCGGCTTTCGCCGCCCCGCTCCACTCCCCAAGCCGGAGGATGGCGGGGCGCAAAGTGTCGAGCTGCATCTTGGTCATGCGCAACTCGGGCGACAGCATGAAAATCGCGGGCTCTATGCCGCGCCTGGCCAGCTCATAAGCCAGATTGGCGCCGTAAGTGCCCCAGCCGCTGGGCACGCCGACCGTCCAACCGATTCCAACGTGAGAGAAGCTGACCATACCGATACGCGTGCGAGAGGGCGCCGTCACGCGGCGCGGGCGCGCATCATCTCATCGATGAGGAAGCCTTGGAAGGTCTCGATGCCCATCTCGGCGCCAACTTCGAGGCCGCGGTGATCATCGACGCGGATCATCACTGGGATGACGCCGCATTCGGTGATGTACTTAACCGCCTTGGCGCGTTCCTTCAGGGCGTCGTCGGCGCCGCTGCGCCAATGCACCTTAGCCAGACTCGCACCCAGGTAGTCGAGGTCCACCAGGCCGAGGGTGTCGGGGAAAATCCGGTCGACGGCGATGCGGGCACCCTTCGCTTTAAGCATACCCCGCGCCACTTCGAATTCATCGAAGTGCTCGACGATATTGTGCTGGCGAAATTCAAAGAAGATCTTCGACATCATCGCGCCCGGGACCTCATCGAGGAAGTTCTCGAAGGCCTTCGTAAAGACTGTCTGGACGTTAAGATTGATCGAGATCGGACTGGTACCGACATCGAGGTTCTTAAAGGCGCGCAGGAAGATCTGATCGAGCACCAGTGTGAAATCGTTGAATGTGCGGCCAGAGCCGCGCATCTCGACATCGGCGAACAGCGGCTTGCGCAAGAGATTCATGCTGATGAAGTGTTCGCTCATCAGGTGGCGCATCGGCCGGTTGGCTTCCGCGACCACGATCGGCTGGCTGCGCATGAAGGCTTTGACGAATTTATCGGGGCCGATTTCCTTATAGGCCGCCATCACCTTGCGCACGTCTTCCTCGGTGAAAGGCCGAAGCGTGCTGTCCTTGCCGGTACCTTCCTTGAGGTCCTCGTGCTGGGCGGCATATTTGGCGATGCGTTCGGCGGCTGATTTGTAGGCAGCCGCAAGCTCGTAACTGATCACCAGGCGGGTCTGGTCGATAGCGCCGAAGCTGCCGGGGCAATGGTTCTCGATGGCGCGCAGCAACTGGATCTTCATGTCGCGCACGATGCTCACCAGGGTATGCTGGTCGGCGCGCATCATCACGGCGAAATCGGTTTCCGAGGTCTGGAAGACCTGCCCTTTACGTTTGGCCGAGACCTCTACAATGCCTTTGGCGATTTGGGCGTCGAGTTCAGGCGTGCGCTTGGCCTGCGGCAAGGCCGCACTGGGGCTGACGACGATGAGGTTGGTATTGCCGACAGGCGCGCGGCGCCAGGATGCCATCGCTTGAACCAGCGCGCGCAGATCAGCCAGGCCTGATGGCCCCGCCCCTGGGGCCTCATCCGCGCTTGGCGCAACCGCACTTTCTGACACTCACATCCCCAATCCAATTCCCACATCCTTGTTATCGCATTTCCGCCTCGTGCACTCCAACACCGTCGATTCGCGCGGCGGATTCCCAGGCACGGGGCGCGTTGTTGGTGTCCTCAGACGGAGCGTTGCCGCCTTCCGGGACGACTCGGGCGAGTGAACTTGAGTTCTCGCGTCACCACAATGCGGCCACATTGCCGAGGCGATTGCGACGGAATTCGAGCATGACGTGATGTTCCGACGTGAACGTGACGAATGCGAAATATATCGAGTGCTGTGCTGCGAACATCGCGGGAGTCCTCGCGTTGACGCTGATATGAACAACAAAATCACATCGCATCAGAAGATCCTCGCGGCGGGACTCGTAACGGTTGTTGCGGGCGTCGCCTTCCTTGGCGTGAAACTCGCCACCAACACACACCAGAATGCCGAGGGCCCCCGCGTCGCGCAAAAGACCGCACCCGCCGCGCGTGAGCAGGCTGCCGCGCCGCGTGCCGACTTGGCACCGCTGCTGGCCGCCGCCGCGCAGCAAGACAGCGAGATCGCGCCGCTTTATGAGCGCTCCGGCTATCAGCCGCTGTGGGTGAACAGCCGCCACCTGAAAGAGGCCACGGCGATGAGCACGGCTGCTGAAGCCCAGGGCATCGACACCGCCAAACTTGCCCATCTCCTGCTCTCCGCCAACGGACACAACATGGAAGCCGCCGAGATCGCGCGCACCGACGTCGCCCTGACCAAGGAGACCTTGCGTCTGGCGACCGCTCTGCGCCTCGGCGTCGTGCCGACGGAGAAGATCGGCACCTATTGGGTGATGCAGGCCGACACCTTCGACGCAGTTGCCGGTTTGAGCGAGGCACTTGATAAGAACAATCTGAAAGCATTTGTCGCCGGGCTTCAGCCGAAGGACCCGCAGTACAAGGCGCTAATGACCGCTTTCCAGACCTACCGCGACATGGTCGAACAGGGCGGCTGGCCGCAGATCGCGGCGGGCGAAGAGATCGACCTTGAAGCGGGCGACCCGCGCATCCCTGCCCTGCAGGCGCGCTTGGCGGCCGAAGGTTATGTACCCAGCACCGGCAATGCGGATGCCGTGACGCTGCGTGAGGCCATTAAGGCGTTCCAGACGCGCAATGGCCTGGAGCCCGACGGTCGCATTGGCAAAGGCACGCTTGCCGCGCTCAATGTCACCGCCGCCGACCGCTTGGGCCAGATCGCCGCCAATCTCGAACGCTGGCGCCACACGCCGCACGACCGCGGCGAGAGGTTCATTGCCGTCAATACCGCCTCGACCACGCTCGACCTGATGAAGGGCGACGAGTCCACACTGCGCATTAAGGTCGTCGCTGGCGACAAACGCCACGCCACCCCGGTCCTGTCGGTCAAGATGACCGGTGTCACGCTCAATCCGCGCTGGGAGATCCCGCCGTCGATCGCGAGCAAGGAAATTCTGCCCAAGCTGCAGAAGAACCCGAACTACCTCGCCGACAACAACATGGTGATCGTCGATGGCGTCGAAGGCGATCCGCACGGCCAGTACGTCGATTGGTCGCAGTACACCGCCCGGAGCTTCCCGCTTCGCCTGCGCCAGCGCGCCGGCGACGACAATTCGCTGGGGCTGATGAAGTTCCAGATGACCAATCCGCACAACATCTATCTGCATGACACGCCGTCGCGCTCGTTCTTCGCGAAATATGAGCGGCATTTGAGCCACGGCTGTGTGCGCGTCGATCAGCCGACGACCCTGGCCGAACACGTTCTCCTGCAAACGCCGGGCTGGGACGCGGCGAAGATCAATGAAGAGATCGCCACCGGCGTGACCCGCACGATCGGGCTCAAGGAGCCGCTGCCGGTGTTCATCTCCTACTGGACGGTGTTCAGCGAGAACGGGCAGATCAACTTCCGCAATGACATCTACAATCGCGACGCGCCGCTGGCCCAGGCTTTGGGAGTCCTGCCGGAGGTTGCACGCAATACGACGCCGACGACCACACTCGCCGCTAATTGATGCGTATGTGAGGTTGCGAACACCGCGCGCTGCCCTCATGAAGGGGCGGCGCGCTCTCACATGACAAAGATTTTCGGGAACATTTCAGCCGCGTTGGTTGATGAGGCCCCTGCCCGCTGCTACAGAGGTCGGGCATGGGGACGGTTTCACCGCAACACGCTCGACTGCATCTTTCGCGCCGCACCTTTCTAGGTGCGGGGGCGGCGGGTCTCGGGCTGTTGATCATGCGCCCCGCGCACGCCGCCCTTCCCACTGAAACCGGCGCACGCAAACTCGCGCTCCAGAACCTGCACACCGGCGAGCGTTGCGCCACCGAGTACTGGTGCGATGGGTCCTATCATCCCGACGCGCTTGCCCAGATCGCCAAGGTCCTGCGCGATCACCGCACCAACGATGTGCATGCCATCGACCCCAAGCTGCTTGATGCCCTGCACCGGCTGAACGCCAAGCTGGACCCGGGCAAGTCCTTTCAGGTGATCTCGGGCTACCGTTCACCGGCGAGTAACGCCAAGCTGGCGGCGGCGAGCAACGGGGTGGCCCGTAAAAGCCTGCACATGCAGGGCATGGCCATCGACATCCGCATGCCGGGCGTCGAGCTGATCAATCTCCATAAGGGCGCCAAGTCCTTAGGTGCCGGCGGGGTCGGCTATTACGCCGCCTCCAATTTCGTCCATATGGACGTCGGCCGCGTCCGTTACTGGTAAGCGGCTTTTGTAACAGCCCTTAAACGGCTGTTTAACCTCCAGTTTCCCCCAGCTTTCCTGGACTCTTTGTAATCCGCTCCGGCCCGCGTCTGGGAGCGCTTACTCTTGCGGGCTTTGTGACAGCGTTACATCATGGTTACCGAACAGACACGTTCGTCCAAATCCCCTCCTACCCTCATGGTGCATACATGCGCGTTTTGATAGTCGAAGACGATCCGATGCTGGGCTCAGCCCTGAACCGCGGCATCGGCCAAGCCGGATATCAATCCACGCTGGCCGGCAGCGGTGAAGCCGGCCTCGACATGGTCAAGGACGGCGCCTTCGACGTCATGATCTTGGACCTCAACCTGCCGAAGATGACCGGCGCCGAGTTGCTGAAGGCGCTGCGCAATCAACCGCAGACGCAGAATCTTCCCGTCATCGTGCTGACCGCCATGGATGCCACCTCGCAGAAGGTGCGCACCCTTGACGCCGGCGCCGACGACTACATGACCAAGCCGTTCGATTTCGACGAGCTGCTGGCTCGCCTGCGCTCGCTGACGCGCCGCGGTTCAGCGCCCGCCAACAGCATCCTTGAATGCGGCGACATCGAACTCGACCTCGACGCCAAGGTCGTGCGCAAAGCCGGCGTGGTGCATGTGCTGACCGCCAAGGAGCTGAAGGTCCTGGGCCTCTTGCTCGAGCGCAAGAACAAGATCGTCAGCAAGGCGCAGATCGAAGCGCAGCTTTACGGGTCGAATGAAGAGATCGAAAGCAACACCGTCGAAGTGACGATCTATTCGCTGCGCAAGAAACTGGGCAAGGACTTCGTGCAAACCGTCCGCGGCGTGGGTTACCTGGTGAAGCAGTAGGCTTGGAGAAGCAGTGAAACGGCTGTCGCTCAGGCGCCGCCTCTTTGCCCTGATCGCCGTCCTGACGATCGCCACGGTCTTTGCCGGCCAGGTGATCGTCATCAGCGGCGCCGAGAAGGAGATCTCGGAGGAGTACAACGCCAAACTGATCGCCGACGCGGAAGTCCTGTGGAACAGGATCCGCGAAGGCGGCGCGCAGATCGATGAAAACGCGGTCGATCTGAAGGCCTTGGTCGAGGAGCTGCCTCTCACCGACCAGGCCAAGATCCTCGACTATGCCGATACGCGCGGCTTCCGCATCTGGGTGAAGGGGCGCCTTGTCACCCGCTCGCAAAACGCGCCCGGCGAAATCCAACCGCCGGCGGCGCTCGGATTCAGCGATGAAGTCGTCGCCGACGTGCCGTGGCGGGTCTACACCTTCCAGAGCCAGGACCTGATCTTTGAGGCGCGCGAGAACCTGGCGGGCCGCGACCGGCTGCGGCGCGAGATGCTGCTAAGCGCCGCCGCACCCCTTTTGGGCTTGGTCACGGTGCTGCTGGCCGCCCTTTTCCTGAGCATCGACATTGGCCTGGCAGAAATGACGCGGGCGGTGGATGAGATCGACCAGCGCTCGGAAGACGACCTTTCGGCGATCAATACCGCCAACGTGCCCAGCGAGCTGTTGCCGGTATTCGAGGCCCTCAATGGGCTGCTTGAAAAGCTGCGCCGGGCGGTGGCCACGGAACGCGATTTCGTCGACAACGCCGCCCACGAGCTGCGCACCCCCCTGACCGTGCTGCGCCTCCAGGCGCAGTTGGCGGCCCGGGCTGGGGGCGACGTGGAGCGCCGGGAGGCGGTCTCGGTGCTCGAAAGCGGGATCGCGCGGGCCTCCGCGGTTGTGGAACAGTTATTGATGCTCGCCCGTTTTGGGACACAAGAAGCACCGCTAGAGTCCGTCAACCTGTTCAACCTGGCCCAGATGTCGATTGCCCTGAATAGCGCCCTGCCGATCGGCAAGAACATCGCCCTGGGGCTCGAGGGCGATGAGGGCGCGGTGGCGACCACCAACGGCAAACTGGCGGCGATCCTGGTCGGCGTGCTGCTCGATAACGCGTTCAAGTACACGCCTGCGGAAGGCCATGTGACGGTCACGGTGCAGCAGGAGCAAGCCGCCTCCGCCATCATCATCGATGACAACGGGCCGGGGATTCCGGCCGATAAACGGGAAAAGGTCTTCGACCGCTTCTACCGGATCGCCGGTGCCATCACCCCCGGCAGCGGCCTAGGCCTGGCCATCGCCAAGCAGATCGCCGAGCGCCTGGGGATCAGGATTGACCTGACGGAGCCGCCCTCAGGGGTGGGACTCCGGGTATTATTGTGGTTTCCGGGGCCGGCGGCGGCCCAAGCGGATATTGCGTGACGCCAACTTAGCGTATGCTAGTTTTGTGACTGGGACATACGTCCGCACAAACCGCCTGCGCGCCGAAAGAGGATTTGATGACTCTTTTTTCGCCTAACATGTTGTGGCTCCTCACGATTTTGCCGTTGCTCGTGCTCGGCTACGTGCTCATGCTGCGGCGTCAGAACAAGCGGGCCATGCGCTATGCCTATGTCGGCATGGTCAAGGCGGCGGTGGGCCCCGGCACCCGGATCCGCCGGCATATCCCGCCGGCCCTCTTCCTGGTGGCCCTCGGCATCGCGATTTTCTCGATTACGCGCCCGGCGGCGGTGATCACCCTGCCCTCGCAGCGCGAGACCATCATCCTGGCCATGGACGTCTCGGGCAGCATGCGGGCCACCGACATGGAGCCGATGCGCATCTCGGCGGCGCAGTCGGCAGCCATCGAATTCGTCAGGGAGCTGCCGATCTCGGCGCGCATCGGCGTGGTGGCATTCTCGAGTAACGCCATGACCGTGCAGCGGCCGACCGACAATATTGAAGATATCGTCACGGCGATCTCGCGCCTCGCCCCCCAGCGCTACACCGCCATGGGCAGCGGCATCCTGACCTCGCTCAAGGACATCTTCCAGCAAGGCGACGAAGACCTCAGCGAAGGCCCGCCGGCCGACATCCTGGGACCGCGCGGTGCACCGTTGGGTGAAGCGCCGCCGGAAGAAGACGTGAAGATCGTGGCGCCGGGTTCGTATACCTCGGCGATCATTATTCTGCTCACCGACGGCCAGACCAACATGGGCACCGACCCGATCCGCGCGGCCAAGGAAGCCGCGAAAAAGGGTGTGCGCATCTATACCGTCGGCTTCGGCTCGGAACAGGGCGGGGTGATCAATTTCGAGGGTCACCGCACGCATGTGAAGCTCGATGAGTTCACCTTGCGCAAGGTCGCAGAGATCACGCGCGGCGAATATTTCCGCGCCGGCAACCGGCAAGAACTCAAGAACATCTACACCAAGCTGACCAAGCAGCTGGTGATGGAAGAGCACCAGACCGAGATGACCGGCATCTTCGCCGGCCTCGCGGCGCTGCTGGTGATCCTGGCCGCCGGACTTTCACTGAAGTGGACTAACCGCTTCGTTTAGGCGCGCCCAGTAGCGCCAATACACCGGTCATGAAGATGAAGCCGCCCATGGCGATGAGGCCAAAGGCGTAGCTTTGACTGGCGTCGCGGAAGTATCCGACGATCATGGGCCCGAAATAGCTCCCGAGATTGCCGACCGAATTGACCAGCGCGATGCCGCCGGCGGCAGCGGTGCTACCGAGGAGGGCTGTGGGCAGCGACCAGAAGGGTGGCACGGTCGCGAAGACGCCGCTGGCGGCGAGGATGACGGCGAAGTAGGCCAGCATCGGTGTGTCCAGTAATGCCGCACTGGCCATGAACGCGGCTGCGGCGGTCCAGGCGGGCAGGACGACGTGCCAGACGCGTTCGCCGGATTTATCGGAGTGGCGGCTCCAGAGATACATCACGGTCGAGACCACAACGTAAGGGGCGGCGACAAGCAGCCCAATCTCGCGCGTAGTGAACGTGCCCGTGCTTTGAATAATCAGCGGCAGCCAGAAGCCGAGGCCGTAGATGCCCACCGTGATTCCGAAATAGACGCCGCCGAAGATCCAGAGGCGCAGGTCCGTGAAGGCGGCGCGCAAGGAGTGGGTGCGCGGGGTGGCCTGGTCGGCTTTGAGCAGTGTTTCCATCTGGCGTTTTTCTTCGGTAGTGAGCCAGGCGGCACTGGACGGCCGATCAGTAAGGAAGCGCAGGACGACGAAGGCGAGCAGAATGGCGGGCATGCCTTCCAGCAGGAAAAGCCACTGCCAGCCTTTCAGGCCGAAGGCATCGAGTTCGAGAAAGAGAGTCGAGAGCGGCGCGCCGATGACGTTCGATAGCGGCACGGCGATGAAGAAGAGACTCACGATCCTGGCGCGCGTGGGCGCCGGGAACCAGTAGGTGAGATAGAGGATCATGCCGGGGAAGAAGCCGGCTTCGGCCATGCCCAGCAGGAAGCGCAGCACGTAAAAACTGGTAGGGCCTTGCACGAAGGCCATGGCGCAGGAGATCAGGCCCCAGGTGAACATGATGCGCGCCACCCAGCGCCGTGCGCCGAATTTTTCCAAGGCGAGGTTGCTGGGGACTTCGAAGAGGACGTAGCCGAGGAAGAAGATGCCGGCCCCAGCCCCGAAGACAGTCGCCGAGAAGCCGAGGTCGGCGTTCATGGTGAGTGCTGCGAAGCCGATGTTGACGCGGTCGAGGAAGGCCACGAAGTACAGCAGCATCATGAACGGGATCAGCCGTCCTGAGACTTTGCGCAAGAGCGCGGCGTTTACAGCGTCTTGCATATGTCGGCGACGATCTCAAAGGACTTCAGGCGCGCGGCGTGGTCGTAAACAGCACAGGTCGCCATGACCTCGTCGGCGCCGGTGAGGTCGAGGAAATCTTTGAGGCCTGTGCGCACGGTTTCGGGGCTGCCGACGATGGCCAGGGCGAGCATATGCGAGGCTTGGACTTTTTCGTCGGGCGACCAGAAGGATTCAATGTCGTCGATGGGCGGAGGCAATTGGCCGCGGGCGCCGCGGAACATGCGCGCGAAGGCTTGCTGGGTCGAGGTGAACAGGCGTTTGGCTTCGGCGTCGGTGGCGGCGGCGACAACATTCACGCCGACCATGAAATGGGACTTGGCGAGCTGGGCGGAAGGTTTGAATCCGTCGCGGTACATTTTGCGCGCGGCATGCAGGGAGTCCGGCGCGAAGTGCGAGGCGAAGGCGTAGGGCAAGCCCAGCATCGCGGCGAGCTGCGCGCCGAAGGTACTGGAGCCCAGGATCCAGAGGGGCACGTTGCTGCCCGCGCCGGGGACGGCTTGGACGACTTGACCCGGTTGGGGTGGTCCTAGAAGAGTCTGCAGCTCGACCACGTCGTTGGGGAACATCTCGGCGGCGCTGGCGTCGCGGCGCATGGCGCGCAGCGTGCGTTGGTCAGTGCCGGGGGCGCGGCCCAGGCCGAGATCGATGCGGCCAGGATAGAGGGCGTCGAGCGTGCCGAACTGCTCGGCGATCACCAGCGGGGAGTGGTTGGGCAGCATGATGCCGCCGGAGCCGATGCGCATCGTCTTGGTGCCGGCGGCGACGTGGCTGATGACCAGCGAGGTGGCGGCGCTGGCGATGCCCGACATGTTGTGGTGCTCGGCCAGCCAGTAGCGGGTGTAGCCCCAGCGCTCGGCGTGCTGGGCGAGATCAAGCGAATGACGAAAAGCCTCGGCGGCCGTGGAGCCTTCGACGATGGGGGCGAGATCGAGAACGGAATAGGCGACCACTTACTTCACCAGGATATTGGAATTGATCTGGTCGATGCGGGTGACACCGGTCAGGGCCATGGCGACCTTCATCTCGGCTTCGATCAGCTTGAGGACGTGAGCGACGCCTGCTTCACCGTCTGCGCCCAGGGCGTAGGCCCAGGCGCGGCCGAGCAGCACGCCTTTGGCGCCGAGCGCCAACAGGCGCACGACGTCGAGGCCGGAGCGTACGCCGCCGTCAGCGAGGATCGTTGTTTTATCGCCTACCGCAGCGGCGATGGCAGGCAGCGCGCGGGCGGCGGACGGCACGCCGTCGAGCTGGCGGCCGCCGTGGTTGGAGACGATGAGGCCGTCGAAACCGACCTGGGCAGCGGTGCGGGCATCCTCGGCGTCGAGGACGCCTTTGATAATCAACGTGCGGTCCCAGGTCTCGCGCACGAAGTCGAGATCCTTCCAGCTGACGCTGCCGTCGAAGTTATTGCGCATCCAGGCGAAGTAGTCGTCGAGGCCGCTGTTGCCGCCGAGGACGGGGGCGACGTTGCCGAGGCTGTGGGGCCGGCCAAAGAGGCCCACGTCCCAGGCCCAACCAGGGCGCTTGAGCGCCTGCCAGGTGCGGCGAAGCCCGCCGAAAAATCCCGGCGCGCCGGCGAGACCGGAGCGCAGATCGCGGTAGCGCGATCCCGGCACCGGCATGTCAGCGGTGAAGAACAGGGTGGAGACGCCTTTCTCTTTGGCGAGTTCCAGTAGGCTGCGCATGAAGCCGCGATCCTTGATCATGTAGAGCTGAAACCAGAGCGGCTGCTTCACGGCGGCGGCGACTTCGCTGAGGCTGCAGGTGCTGACGGTGGAGAGGCAGAACGGAACGCCAGCCGCATGGGCGGCGCGGGCGGCCTGGATTTCGCCGCGCCGGGCGGCAAGGCCGGAAATGCCGATGGGCCCGAGGGCGACGGGCATGGCGAGGTTTTGGCCGAAAAGCGTGGTGGCGAGGTCGAGCTGGGAGATGTCGACCATCACGCGCTGGCGCAGCGCCACCTTCTCCAGGTCAGAGATGTTGGCGCGGAGCGTGACTTCGCCATAAGAGCCGCCGTCGATGTACTCGAACAGGAAATGCGGCAGGCGTCTTTTGGCGAATGCGCGGTAGTCGGTGATGGATGCCGGCTTCACGGAGCCCCAGCTTGTTGTGACACGTTAAAGAAAGGTCCGCCTCCCGGAGGAAGCGGACCCTACTTTAGCAGTAAGTCTCTAGCAGCAAGAATCCTAAGGGCCTAGGCCCAGTTCAAATCCAGCTTGCGGAAGGGCTGGCTGCGCACACGCTGGCCGGTGGCGGCGAAGATGGCGTTGCCGATGGCCGGGCCGATGACGCCCACGGGCGGTTCGCCGACTTCGGAGAAACGGTCGTGGCCGGAGAGGCCGCCGAAGTGGATGTTGATCTTCGGAACGTCGCCCATGCGCATGATCGGGTAGGTGTCATAGTTGCCTTCGACCACGCGGCCGTTGGCGATGGTGAGTTCTTCGTTCATGGCCATGTTGAGGCCGAAGATCGCCCCGCCTTCGAGCTGCACCTGGACGGCGTCCTTGTTGACGATGCGTCCGGTGTCGAAGGCGATGTCCAGCGCGTGGATCTTGAGTTCGCCGGCACTGCTGACTTCGACGGTGGCGACGGCCGCAACGGTGGTGCCGCTCTGCGGCTTGCCGCCGCCGGCCCAGTTGGCAATGGCGATACCCTGCCCCATGCCTTTGGGCAGTTTCTTTCCCCAACCGGCTTGCTTGGCGGCTTCTTTGAGCGAACCAGACCAGCCGCTGTCGGGCCAACCTTCGAGCAGCTTGAGGCGGTATTCCAGCGGGTCAATGCCCGCAGCGCTCGCACACTCGTCGATGAAGGTCTCATACATGAAGCCAAAGGAGTTGTAGCCCGGGCCGCGGTAGGGACCGGTCAGCAAGTGCAGCGGCAGGGTCTGGGTCTCCAGGCGCACGTTCTTGATCTGCGCGACGGTGTAGGGAGAGTCGATCCAGCCGATGAAGTAGCCGCCCTCACCGAGAGCCGCGCGCGAGAGCAGCATCTCGGGCAGGCCGTTGGCGCCGAGCGCGGCTTTGAACTTCGCCGCGACCAGTGGGCGGTAGCGGCCCTGGCGGACGGATTCCTCGCGCGACCAGATGACGTGCACGGGACGGCCCTGCACTTTCTTCGCCACGGCGACCACCATGCGGGAGTCGTTGCCGAAGACGCGCCGGCCGAAACCGCCGCCGACATAGGTCTGGTTGAATTTCACTTTATCCGGCGAGACACCGGCTTCAGCGGCGGCGACCCAGAGGCCTTGCTCGGGATGCTGCGAGGGATGCCAGATCTCGACGGAGTCCGCCGTGACCAGAGCGGTGCCGTTGAGCGGCTCCATGGTCATCTGATCGCTGTAGGGCGTGAAGTAATCGGCTTCGACGATCTTGGCGCTCTTATCGAGGCCGGAGATGTCGCCGCGCTCGACCATGACTTTGGAGCCAGGTTTGGAAATGGCATCCGTGGTGGCGTCGCGCATCTGCTTGTAGGTCTTCCACTGGCCGCCGGGGCCGTCGGTCCATTCAACGGGCAGGGCTTCAAGGGCCTTAGCCGCTTGCCAATAGTGTTCGGCGACAACGGCGATGGCGCTTTGCGGCATGGCGCCAGCGAGAGTCATCGGGGCTTTGATCTTGGACGTATCGCGCGGCTCGTCTGGGTCGACGACAATGACGTCGATGACGCCGGGCATCTTCTTGACGGCAGAGGCGTCGAAGCTCTTGAGCTTGCCGCCGTGCACGGGCGACTGGCGCAGGGCTGCGTAGACCATGCCGGGAACACGCACGTCCATGCCGAAGACGGCCGAGCCGCTCGCGATGGCGGGCGCGCTGAGTTTCGCGGGCGTGGCGTGGCCGAGGAACTTCCATTCGCTCTGGGGCTTCAGCGCCGGTTCTTCCTTGAGCTTGATGGCGGCGGCTTTGACGGCGACCTGACCGTAGGTGAGCGTGCGGCCTGTCGGCGTGTGGGTGAGCATACTCTTGGCGGCGGTGACTTCGGCGACCGGGACTTTCCATTGCGCGGCGGCGGCGGCCTTCAAGCGCTCGCGGGCGCTGGCGCCGACCTGGAGGGCCAGCTTCATGCGCGCGTCGGTGGTCGAGCGGCCGGCGAAATAGGCGAGCGAGCCGCCGGCTTGGGTGTAGACGCCGTTCTCTTTCAAATTGCGGTCCGCGGGCGCGCCCTCGACCTGCATCTTCGACCAATCGCTCTCGAGTTCCTCGGTGATGGTCATGGCGGTTTGAGTCATCGCACCGTTGCCGATCTCGGGCGTGGCAACGCGGACCATGATGGTGTCGTCGGGCATGATGGAGAGCCAGGGCGAAAGCTCGGCGCCGCCCTTGGGGCTTTCCCAGGGTTTGGTGAGCGCGGCATCGGCGTCGCTGGCGGCGGTGATGCCGATGGTGAAGGCGCCGCCGACGACGGCGGTCGAGATGAGGAACTGGCGGCGGTTGACGTTTGTGATCTTGTTCATGTTCGTCCCCTTTACGACTGCATCGTGCCGGCTGCCTTGTGGATGGCAGCCTTGACGCGGGGATAGGTGCCGCAACGGCAGACGTTGTTGACGGCGACGTTGATGTCCTGGTCGGTGGGCTTGGGGTTCTGCTTGAGCAGAGCGGCAGCCGCCATGATCATGCCCGACTGGCAGTAGCCGCATTGGGCGACGTTCATCTCGACCCAGGCGGTTTGCAGCGGGTGATCGGCGTTGGGGGCCAACCCCTCGATGGTGGTGATGTCGGCGCCCGCGACGGCGGCGACCGGCAGCTGGCAGGAGCGCGTGGCCATGCCGTTGACGTGCACGGTGCAGGCACCGCACTGGGCGATGCCGCAGCCGAACTTGGTGCCGGTCATGCCGAGATGATCGCGCAGGACCCAAAGCAGCGGGGTGGAGGGATCAGCGTCGGTCGTTAGTGTCGTGCCGTTGATTTTGAGTTCGAGAGCCACTGCGCGCTCCTTCGTGTTTTGGGAGATGTATCCGTGCGCGAAAAACGCGCACAACATTGATGTTAAAAGAATACCTGAAAACACCGGTCTCGGCCAGATTCGAGGCTGGGGGAAACGGGCCATACGATCAGGCGGTTAGGGTCGATATGTTCCCATGGGAACATCGCTCCTCACCTTATGCGCGGCGGAGGTGCTTTTGCAGGATCAGCAGATCGTCAAATCCGTAGGCCATCTTCACGGCTTTCTTTTCCGTGCCGCACAGTTCGAAGCCCAATTTCTGGCCGAGCTTTCGTGCGCTCTTATTTTTGCCAAAGACGCAGAAGAGCATCATGTCAAATTTGCCGCGGGCCATTTTCAATACGCCCGCCGCCAGTTTTGTGCCCAAACCCACGCCTCGGTACTCCGGCAGAAGACACATCAGGAGGTCTCCGCCATGGCTCAGAGAAGGTACGCCGGCGCGGTACACAGCTGCCCAACCGACAACACGCTCGTCGTCCACGGCCACCAAGATGGGGGTCTTCTTGCGCAAACTTTTCCGTAAATTCGCCCGCACTTCAGAGAGGGGCGGAGCTTCGTACCAATAAAAGGACCGGCGTTCCTTCGCGACCGTGTCCCAGCATTGCCTGTAACTCGCGGCATCCTTGAGAACGATAGGTCTGATTTTTACGGCCACGTCTTCCGCTCCAGACTGGTTTGTTTAGCGCCGCATCTGCTTTTGCATGAGCAGCGCATCGTCAGAGCCATACACCAACCCCTGAACGTAATTCTTTATCCGGCCACAGGTTTCAAATCCCATCTTCTCGTATAGCTTTCGAGCGCGTTTGTTTTTTCCAAAGACCTCCAGGAACACGACGTCAAACTTGCTTCGGGACCCCTTCAAGGCCGCGGCCGCAAGTTTTGTGCCCAAACCCATTTCTCGGTACTCCGGGAGGAGAAACATCCCGAAGCTTCCTCCATGGCTCATCGAAGGCAAGCCACGACGGAACACGCCTGCAAATCCAGCAACACGCTTTCCCTCCACAGCAACGAAAAAGGGGGCCTTCTCGCTCACACTTTTCCGAATTTGCGCCTGCACCTCGGAGAGTGGCGGCGCTTTACGCTCAGTGATGTACCGGCGCTCTTTGGCAACAGTTTCCCAGCACTGCCTGTAGCCAGCGGCATCTTTGAGAACGATCGGTCTGATTTTTACGGCCATTGCTCTCGCCGCGCCTCACGACAGTGATTTAATTGTACCTGGTACCAATTAATGCGTTCGCTTGGCCCGCGCGGCGGCCATGACGACGCCGAGCACGACCCCGATGGCCACGTTGTCGAACGCCGCGCCGAAGGACGCCCCGAGGGCTATGCCGAGTCCGATGCTCATTTACGGCTGGCGGATGAATTTCTGTACGCGGCGGCCGTTCATGACTTCGCCGACGTAGACGTTGCCCTTCGAGTCCACCGCAAGCGTGTGCGGGCCGGTCATCTGGCCGGCGTTGTGGCCCAAGGAGCCGAAACTGCCGACGATGGCGCTCTTGGCGAGATCGATGACGTAGATCACG